>CALDNT010000151.1 GCA_937915145.1 uncultured Reyranella sp. | reverse complement strand
AAGGTGTCACACCAAGTTGAGACAAATGTTGTGACACAGGTTGAGCGCCCACCTGTGGCATCGAGCAGAATCCGACCCTGCGGCCCCACCTCGGGCAGCCGCAGACGACCGTCAAAACAGCTCTTGGATGCGTTGCCCGCACCTCGGTCCACCCCACCTGCCGGACGGGTCGTCGGCGGGGATGGCCTTTGCTTGCTACTCACGGCTCAAGACCGCGGGACCTCCCCTTGTCCTCGAAGGAGTTGACCCGGCGGGCGCGCCGGGCGGGGCATGGCCAATTATCGTCTCGGTCTGCCGTCCCGGAAAGCAACCGGGCGGCCCGGCCTTCGAAGACAGGCCTCGTGCGACGATAGCGGATTTATAGGACGATTCCGTCCAAACCTGCAAATATCTTATTTCAATCCTGCCATGTTCTTTTCAACGGGCTTCTGGTTTCGAATGGCGTCTTCCCAGACAGGGGCGATAGACCACCCTTCTTTGGTCAAGGCGACGACAATCCTGCTATCTCTCGCTTGGTCGGAAAAGGCCAAATTCGCCGTTCCCTTCCGCGCCCCGCCTGTCCACTCTGCCGTCCATGACCAAGGACACGACACTCAAGAACGACAACTGGGGCTGGCGGGCCCGGATCGGCATGTTCATCGTCGGCAGCGAAGCCGTGCCGGAAGCCGAATGGGGAGCGATGGCACCCGACGGCGTGTCGGTGCATGCCGCGCGGGTGACGGCGGGTGCGCCGTGGGCGCGCTGGCAGGCCGACAAGACCGGCGTCGATCTCGCCGACGATCTGCTGCGAGGCGCCAGGCAATTCGCCACCATGCGGCTGACGGCCGTCGTGCTCGGCCATACCACCAGCAGCGTGGTCGGCGGCAAGGGCTGGGACGAGGCCACCGCGTCGGCCCTCGCCGCGGTGCTGGGCACCGGCGTTCTGGGCAAGGGCGCCAAGGCCACGACCAACGGCCTCGATACGATGGCGGCTCTGCGGGCGTCGGGCGTGCAGCGGCCGTTCCTGGTGCTGCCGCCGTGGTTTCCCGACGACACGGTCAAGGCCGCGGTTGGCTACTATGCCGCTCACGGTCTGGAACCGGCCGGTCATCTGCGCATGGATCCCGGCGGCAAGTGGCGCGACCTGCCGCCCCAGGATCTCTATGGCCACGGCATGGGCTTCGAGCAGGAGGTCGAACCGCTCCATGCCCAGATCCGTGCCGCCTGCCCGGCCGCGGCCGACGGCGTGCTGATCGCCGGCACCGGCTTTCGCTGCGTGGCGATCCTCGAGACGCTGGAGCACGACCTCGGCCGGCCGGTGGTCTCGGCCAACCAGGCGAGCCTGTGGCATTGCCTGCGGCTGTCGGGCGTGCGGGCACCGGTCGCCGGGTATGGCCGCCTGTTCAGTCGGTGACGCCGGCGCACGGACCGCGACAGCCGTCGCTCAGCCTATCGGCAGTCAGTGCACCGAGTGCGGCCCGGTATCCCAGGCTTTGAGCCGTTGCCGGCCGACTTCCGTCAGGGTGAGGCGGCCGCCCAGGTTGTAAGTGGCCAGCTTCAAGGAAATGAGCATCTGCGCCCTCTTTGGCGGAAGATGTTTGGCCAACCCGTGGGCAACGCGGCACAAGGCATTGGCGACCACGGGGTCAGGGACTTCGGCGCCCGGCAGCATCGGTGGACGCCGCCGCCGCTGTTCCTTGCCGATCCGTGCCTGGCGGGAGAGACCCGCCCGGTCAGTTGGCTCCGCTTCGCTGGCTGGAGATTTCGGCAACCGGCACCGCTCGCTCTCACCTCCCGCGGTGATCGCCAGCTTGCGAGACGCGATGCCTTTCCGTGTGGTGATAAAGGTGTGCATGGTTCGCCCCAGGACACCATGTCCGCTGGTTTCTTGCGCCCGGCGCCCATGCCTGTCCAGCCAGATCTGGATTCGATTCCCGGCACCATTCGCAGCGCCTGGTGAGGTCGCGCCGCGCCGCTTGCGCGCAGCCTGCGGCTGTCGGGCGTGCAGGTGCCAGTGGCAAGATACGGCCGCCTGTTCAGCCTGTGACGCCGGCGCCAGGACCGCGACAGCCGTCGGTCAGCGCATTGTCAGTCAGCGCATCGATGGCGACGCGGTGCTCCGGCCCTTGAGCTGCTGGCGGCCGGCTTCCGTCAAGGCAAGGCGTCCACCCAGATTGTAGGCGGCCAACCTCATCGAAACGAGAGTCTGCGCCTGCTGCGGCGGAAGGTGTTTGGCCAGTCCGCAGGCAACACGGCACAAGGCGTTGATGACTACGGGGCCGGGGGCGCCCACGTTTTGCGGCATTGCCAGAAGCACCGTGCCCGCTTCATGGACCGGAGATTTCGGCAACCGACCGAGCCGGCTTTCACCGCCCACAGTGAACGCCAGCTTGCGAAACGCCAGATTTTTCCGTGTGATGATGGAGGTGTGCATCGTACGCACCAGGACACCATGTCCGCAGGTGTCATGCGCCAGGCGTCCATGCCTGTCTGTTCAAAACGGGACTCGGTTCCCGGCGCGCGTTCGAAGCGCCGGATGAGGTCGCGCCGCCTGCGGGCGGCTATTCGCGCAGGATCACATTGAGCAGCGAGGAGTGGACCTTCAGTTCGCCGTTGTATTCGATGAGGCCGAGCTTGCGGAACTTGTTCATGAAATAGTTGATCCGCGATCGCGTCGTGCCGACGCGTGCCGCCATCGTTTCCTGGCTGATCGGCGCGACCACCGTTTTCAGGTTCGCTTGCGTGCCGACCTGGGACAGCATGATGAGGAGCCGGGCGAGACGTTTTTCGCTGGAGTTGAAGAGCTGGTCGATCAGGTCCGATTCGATCTGGTCGTTGCGCTGCAGAAGATGGGCGATGAACAGCTTCGCCATTTCCGGGTGGTCCTGGATCGCCTGGATCATGGTTGCCGCCTCGACGCGCACCACCGCTGCATCGGTGAGCGCCCGGGCCGACGCCAGGTAGAGCGGGTGGCCGGCGAGGCATCCTTCGCCGATGAATGACCCCGGCCCGACCATGCCGACGACCCGTTCCTTGCCCTCCTTGGAAACGACGCTGAGTTCGACCTGGCCCTTGCGGACGTAGAAGAGGGCTTCGCACCGGGCGCCCTGGCGGAAGATGTAGCTGCGAGGCTTGCAGTTGGCATTCGTCCGGCCGGCACCGACCGTACTGACGAACGCCTCGGCGCTAAATGGGGGGGGGGGGCGCTTTCGCCCGCGCCCGCGTTCTCGCCGCCGGCTTCGTCCGCGGCTTTGCCTTCGGCACAGCCTTTGGTCTACTCACCATTACCTTCAACTCCCGCGATCGGGTTCAGGCAAGGCAGGAGCGTTCCATGCTGCTCAATGCCGAATTCTGAACCGGAAGCTTCTGGCGCACAACTGGGAATGCGACTGTATCATTTTGAACAGTCCCATAGTGAACAGCCCAAATCCTACCGTTGGGCTAGGTCTTGTGGCCATCTCCCTCCAAATGACGTCGGAGGCTCCAATGATGCCAGACACGACGCAGGCAGCCATTTTCCGGCCCGGTTGCCGGCCCGGTTGATCGTGTCCGAAGTCCGGGACCTCGAAAAGGAAATCCGCGCCGGCCAGGTGAAGGCCGAAGTACTGGCGGATATTGCCGAAGTTCTGCGCCGGGAGTCGAGGCCGTTGCCGGACTCCGAACAGGCACGCCAGTTCGAGCGGCACGATGCCGTGCGCCAGCTCACCGGCGGGCTCGCC
Source organism: uncultured Reyranella sp. (assembly GCA_937915145.1). GTDB lineage: Bacteria > Pseudomonadota > Alphaproteobacteria > Reyranellales > Reyranellaceae > Reyranella. The sequence continues at coordinate 7,453 of CALDNT010000151.1, read as the reverse complement.
CACAACCTCAACAATATCCTGATGGTGATCCTGAGCGGCGCCGAGACCCTGTGCGATGATCTGGGGCCTCAGCATTCAATGCACGGGGTCGCACGACGCACCATCGCGGCGACCGAGCGCGCCGCCGGCCTGATGCGCCGGCTGATGATCTATGCCAATTGCAGCCACTCGGCGTTCGGAAGAGTGGAAATCGACCCCACCATCCGGGCGATCGGCCAGGACCTGCAAGCCGGTGGCGCCGGCCGCTACAACCTCGATCTCGATCTCGCCGTGCCCGGCGTCGCGGTTCACATCAACCAGCAACTCTTCAGCGAAGCGGTCCGGGAACTCGTTTCCAATGCGCAGGCGGCGATGCCGCAAGGCGGCGCCATCCGCCTGTCGACGACACTCGACAACGCCCGCCGCGACTTGAGAAAGCGTGCCGTCGTCGTGGCCGTTACCGACCACGGCGTCGGCATGGATCAGGAGACCCGGCGACGGGCCTGCGAACCGTTCTTCACCACCCGCGAACCGGGCCACGGCGTCGGCCTGGGACTGAGCCTGGCCGAAGGCGCGGCGCATCTTGCCGGCGGTGTCCTGAACATCCACAGCCGGCGGGGACTGGGGACGTCGGTCGAGTTTCACCTGCCTGTGGTCGACTGAGGCGCCTGCAGCCATGCCAGCGGATGTCCAATTGCGGAAAATCGGAAGCGCGGGCGCCGGTCGCATCCCGCAAAACGAAGAGGCGGCCCATGCCGGGACCGCCCGGCATGGTGGCTTTATGTGTCAATTGAATCGTCAGATGCTGTGAACGAAGCCCGCGTGTTCGCTTCCGCCTGGCTGAAAGTAGATTGGGGACTAGCCGACCTGGGTCGATGTGCGGCGGCGGCGGAGTGCCGGAAATTCCGCCAAGCCCATTGAGATTTCGTTGGCGCGGGCAATCACCAGCCGCGTCATGGCGGACGCGTGCGGATCGAGCATGACCATACGGATCATGAATCGGGCGTAGTTGCGCTGGTCATCGGGCTCATCGGGAAGCCGGCCGCTGGCGAGCTTGAACAAACGACCACTCTCGCTGGCAAGCAGCCGGCGAGCCTCCATATCGATACGCTTCTCGACGGTGGTGGGTCCTGCCACCGGTTCCCTGAACGTGATGATACTCATCCTGCGCCGAACTGAAAATCGTCGATGATCTGGCGATCTGAACGACAGAATTCTAGCACGGGAATCGCCGGCGCAAACCAAGTTCAAATTGCATGAAAGCCGCAAACACTGCAAGCGAACGACGGCACGCGCCGCCTAGTATCCCCCGCGCCAGCCGCGCCGCAGATAGCCGACGCGCAGAAGCTGGATGCCGGCGATCCCCTGGGCCGTCAACGCAGCGACGATCATCGCCGCGAGAGCGACGATGCTGGCGATGCCCGAACTGAGGAATGCGTCTACGACGAAAAAGCCAACGAACGCAGCAAACGCAATGGCCGCGCCGATGGGAACCATCAGCAGGGCGAGCAGCGGAAAGCCGTGAAACAAAACATACAGCGGGCCGAACAGCGACGCCCAGAAGTATGACCATCCATCGAGGAGACGGGATTCGTTGGTTTCCGGATGATCAAACAAATAAGTTTCGAGCACTGATCCCAGCCTGTGCGTGCGGTCGCGCGAGCGCCGGTACATTGTCCCAAACCGGCGCCTTTAGGTAGCCCCCCCCCTTACCCCCTGAATCCGTTCACGATCGGATAGCGGCATTGCCGGCGGACATTGGCGCGAGGCGATCTCACCCCGGGCGGCGCTCAAGAGCGCGCCGCGCCCACGCTGACCCCGGCCAGGAAATCGCCGACCATAGCGCGCACTTCCCGCTCACGGCCGACCAGCAAGTGCCCTCCGCTGTCGAGAACGACCAGCCTTGCCTTGGGAATGATGCCGGCCGCGAACTCCGCTGCCGGCAGCGTATTGAACAGATCGTCCCGCGCCGAAATGACCAACGCCGGTGCTTCGATCCTCTCCAGTGCCAAGCGATCGAGAGCGCGATTGCTGTCGATGCTGACCCCGGGGAAGCGCCGCGAAAGCGGCTGGATGCTCCGGACGATCCGCATCACACGTTCCTGCGCGGCCTTCGGTGCCGCGGCAAAGACCTCGGGCGGCACACCGACGAAGCGGATCAACACCGAAGGGGCAATCTTTCCGACTATCCACCAGGCAAAATCCCCCCCGGTATTGACCAGCCGGAACGCGAACCGGCTGCCGCGGCTTCCCTCGATCGTGACCGCGCTTTCTGGGGCATAGGTGGCCGGGACCACAAGAACAAGTGCAGCGACCCTGTCCGGATGGCGCAGCGCCAGTTCGAGCGCCGAATTTGCGCCGGCCGAGATGCCGACGACGGCGGCCTTGTCGACCTTCAGTTCGGCGAGAAGCGCCGCATGTGCATCGGCCTGCGCGGCCGGTGACGCCTCCACCGGGATGGGCGTGCCGAGATAGCCGAAGCGGGACGGCGCGATGATGCGAAATTCGTCGCCGACCAGCTCGGCGGCATTGGCGAGCCCCTGGTCATAGCCGCCGCCGGCGCCGTGGATGGAGAGCAGCGGCATGCCGGTGCCTTTTTCGGCGTACTCGATCGGGCCAGCCGTCGTGCATGCACTCCGGCCGCCTCTGTGGGCAACGGTTCGTGCCCGACCAACCTCGTCTCTGTAGGCGACAACGACCAGCATGCCCGCGACCGCGGCGGCGACCGCTCCGGCCGCCAACAACGAAAGCATACCGCTCATGACGGATCGGCAACCGCCCGGATGGGCCGATGCAGCAACGGCGGCCGTTCGCTCCTGACCAACGCCGAGTTCGCAATCATGGCGGCTGCCGTAGCATTCATTCCCAACAGAATGTTCCGATGGTCCATAGCCAGCACCTACGGTCAGCGACGAGCGTTGATTTGGTTTTCCAGCACCGCGTCTCATGTCAGGGAATTGAATCGCCCCAAGCCGCAATCATGAGACTACACGCGCGATCCGGCAGAAGGATTGATGCAGCACAAGGCGGACATCCACACAGCGAGAAAAGCTGCCCGATGCAGAGCCATAAGCGAGGCGGTTGACATGGCGTGCAGGTCTCTTTCGCGTTCGGCGGTCGCCGGATTTGCCTACTTTACCATGGTGTTCGCGGCGGGCTTCGTGCTCGGCGCGGTGCGGGTCCTGGCTCTGGCCCCGAGACTTGGTGAAAGCGTCGCCGTCCTGCTCGAACTCCCCGTCATGCTGGCCGTCTCGTGGCGGTCGTGCCGCTGGGTCATTGCGCGCTTGGAGGTGCCGAAAGCCTCAAGCGCCCGTTTGGTCATGGGCGGACTTGCATTCGCAATGCTGATGATCGCCGAGATGGGCATCTCGATTTTCGGCTTCGGGCGCACACTGTCCGACCATCTGGAGTACTATCGGCAGATGCCGGTCCTGTTGGGATTGGCCGGCCAGATTGCCTTCGCGGCATTTCCGATCGTGCAAGGCGCGGCCAGTATCCGGGGAAACGCTTGAGGCAACGCAGGCCGCGCGCGGGCCGTATGTGTGTCAGCCCCTGAATCCGTTCACAATCGGGTAGCGGCGTTCCCGGCTGACGTTGCGCGAGGTGATCTTCACCCCGGGCGGCGCCTGGCGGCGCTTGTATTCCGCACCTTCCAGCAGGCGCCAGATGCGGTCGACGAGGGCGGGATCGTGCCCTTCGGCGGCCAGCGTCGCCGCGTCGAGATCGCGTTCGATCAGCCCCTTCAGGATGGCGTCGAGCACCGGATAGGGCGGCAGCGAATCGGAGTCCTTCTGGTCGGACCGGAGTTCGGCCGACGGCGGCTTGGCGAGGATGCGCTCGGGAATCACCGTGCCCTGCCGGTTCCGCCACCTGCAGAGCTCGAACACCGTGGTCTTGTAGACGTCCTTCAGCACGTTGAAGCCGCCGTTCATGTCGCCGTAGAGCGTGGCGTAGCCCACTGCCATTTCCGACTTGTTGCCCGTCGTCAGCACCATGCCGCCCAGCTTGTTGGACACCGCCATCAGGGTGACACCGCGGGCGCGGGCCTGGATGTTCTCCTCGGTGACGTCCGCAGGCCGGTCGCCGAACAGCGGCGCCAGCATGGCGCGGAAGGCCTTCATCGCAGGCTCGATGCTGACGATATCGTACTTGATGCCGATGGCGCGGGCGCAGGCCGCGGCGTCCTCCAGCGACTCCGCCGAGGTGTAGGGCGACGGCATCATGATGGCGTGCACCCGCGACGGCCCCAGCGCATCGGCCGCCACCGCCGCGGTCAACGCCGAATCGACGCCGCCCGACAGGCCGATCACCACCGAGGGGAAGCCGGTCTTGTTCACATAATCGCCGAGCCCCAGCACCATCGCCCGGTAGATCGATTCGATCCCAGCCATCTCCGGTGCGATCGGGCCCGGTTGGCATTCCCAGCCGGCGCCGTTGCGGCGGAACTCCACCGTCGTCACCTGTTCGACAAACGAGGCCAGCTTGGCCTTCAGCCGGCGGTCGGCACCGAGGACAAAGGAGCCGCCGTCGAACACCACCTCGTCCTGGCCGCCCACCTGGTTGAGGTAGACGAACGGCAGGCCGCTTTCGACGACGCGCTGGACGGCGAGCTGCACGCGCAGGTCGGTCTTGCCGACTTCGTAGGGCGAGGCATTGGGCACCAGCAGGATCTCGCCGCCGGTCTCGGCCACGCACTCGACGACGTCGGGGGTCCACACGTCCTCGCAGATCGGCACACCGATGCGCACGCCCCGGAACACCAGCGGGCCCGGCATCGGACCGGGGCTGAACACGCGCTTGTCGTCGAACACGCCGTAGTTCGGCAGGTCGACCTTGTAGCGCTTGCCCAGGATCTCGCCTTGGTCGAGCGCGAGGATGGCGTTGTAGAGCTTGCCGTCTTCGGCCCAGGGCGCGGTGACGAACAGCGCCGGGCCGCCGTCCAGCGTGTCGGCGCGCAGCGCCTCGACCGCGTCGCGGCAGGCCGCCTGGAAGGCAGGCTTGAGCCAGAGGTCCTCGGCCGGATAACCCGAAAGCACGGCCTCGGCGCAGAGCACCAGGTCGGCGCCTTGTGCTTTCGCCTCGGCGCGGGCGGCGCGAACCCTGGCGAGGTTGCCGGCGACATCGCCGACCTTGGGGTTGAGCTGGGCGAGGCCCACCTTGAGGGAGTCCGTCATATGCCGGCGAGTGTGCCGGGTTTCGTTTTGGCAGCACAGTGGAGTTTGTTCGCGATTCCGGAAATGCCGGTATCGCCGCGCGCCGCAACGATGGCATGGTGTCCGGGAATCGAGGCAGACCGGCTACCATGGCGACGAAGAAGACGACAACCAGAAGGCCCCGCAAGAGCCCGTCCGCACGTCCGGCGACGAGTTCGAGGAAGCCACTTCCCGCCAGATCCTCCAGGCCGCCCCCGAGCCTGCAGCAGGAACTGCTGACGATGGCGCGTGGCGGCGCGCAGTCGCTCGCCCAGATGCTGCGCGCCGTGATCGTCATGGCTATCGTTGCCGGCGCTGCGGCGGGAGTGTGGCTGCTGAGGCCGGCGCCGAGCTACTCCTCGGAAGACGTGACGGCGGGCTCGCCCTTCGACGTCACCTTCCGGGTCGAGAACAAGGATGCCTGGTTCCCACTCGCCAACCTCAACATCAGTTGCGTTCTCGCCCATGTGCGCGCCGAGCCGATCGCGCCGACCCTGATCGCGGCAACCAACGTGCGACTTGCCGCCACCGGAACCAACACCGGCGCCACCGGGCTGGAACCGGGTGAGTCGGGTACCTTCACCTGTCCCTTCCTCAGCTTTCTGGATCACGAGACGAAGGATGACCCCGGCGTCGCCACGCGCGCCGAGATCTACTTCCGCAGCGACTATGACGTGCCGCTGCCCGGCTCGTTGCGGTTGTCCAACGACAGCGCGCGCTTCTTCCTCGATACGCGCCTTCTGCCGCCGCGCTGGGTCAGGACGCCACGACCTCGATCCGGTAATCCGTAGTCAAACGGGGGGCCACGATGAAGCGAAGGATCGACGAGCCCGTCAGGCGCCGACTGTTCGACAGCCACTGCCACATCATCGACCATCGTTTCCCGATCGTCGCCAACCAGGGTTACGACCCGCCGAACTTCCCGCTCAACGACTATCTCGCCCAGACCCGGCCGCTCGGTGTCGTGGCCGGCGCGATCGTCTCCGGCTCGTTCCAGGCCAACGACCAGACCTACCTGATGGATGTCCTCCCCAAGCTCGGCGACGGCTGGGTCGGCGTGACGCAGATCCCCGGCGACTGCCCCGACGCGGAGATCGCCAGGCTCGACGCGTTGGGCGTGCGCGCCGCGCGCTTCAATCTCTTCCGCGGCCGGATCGACGGCGTCGACGACATCGTGGCATTGGCCAACCGGGTCCATTCGGTGGCGGGCTGGCACGCCGAAATCTATGCCGATGCCGCGGCACTGAAGCCCCATGTCGGCAGGTTGTCGAAGCTGCCGCAACTCTCCATCGACCATCTCGGCATGACCGAAGCCGGCGTGCCGGCCCTGCTCGACCTGGTCGCGGCCGGCTGCAAGGTGAAAGCCACCGGGTTCGGGCGGGTGAAGCTCGACGTGCCGGCGACCCTGGAGGCCATCTCGGCCAGAAATCCCGACGCGCTGGTGTTCGGCACCGACATTCCATCGACCCGCGCGGCGCGGCCGTTTCAATCCACCGACATCGATCTGGTGGAAAGAACACTCGGCCTGGAACTGGCCCGCAGGGCATTCTGGGACAATCCAATCGCGCTCTACCGGGTCAAGACGACGGTGACGTCACCGGCGTGAAAGGACGGACGCTCATCGAGCGATCGTGAAGACGCGCGAGCGTAACGGAACGGGAATCGCCTACCCGCCGCCGCCACGACGGCCCACACTCGCACCATGCTCCGACGGTCACTCCTGCTCGCCGCCGCGGCCGTGGGTGCCGCGCCCCGTCCCGCCGCGGCGGTCGATCGCGCGGCGCTCGATCTGGCGGTCGCGGCCATCACCGCCAACGACGACCGGCGGCGCGCGGCAATCGCCGCCCTGATCGCCCGTGGCAAGCCCGATGTCTCGGGCGCTCTCATCGACCTGATGCTCTATTATCCGGACGACGGCGACTTGATCGCCGAGGCGCTGCGCCGATTCTCCGGTCAGGCGATCGGCACCGACTGGTTCCAGTGGATGCTGTGGCTCGAGGGCCAGGCCTCCTACGCGTCGTTCGACGGCTACGCGACCTTCAAGACGCTGCTGCTCTCCCAGATCGATCCCAACTTCCAGACCTTCCTGCGCCCCGACTCGCCACGCACGGTGCGCCTTGAGGAGGTCGTCTGGGGTGGCGTCGCCAAGGATGGCATCCCGGCGCTGGTCGATCCCCGGTTCATCGCGGCCGGTGACGCCGATTGGTTGTGGGATGGCGAACCGGTGTTCGGGGTCGAGATCGGCGGCGACATTCGCGCCTACCCGCATCGCATCATGGACT
>CALDNT010000150.1 GCA_937915145.1 uncultured Reyranella sp. | reverse complement strand
AGCCACAAGATCAACAATGTGCTGGGCCAGGTCCTGATGGCCAAGCGCATGGGCAAGACGCGCGTCATCGCCGAAACAGGCGCCGGCCAGCATGGCGTGGCGACCGCGACGGCCTGCGCGCTTTTCGATATTCCCTGTGTCGTGTTCATGGGTTCGGTCGATGTCGAGCGTCAGTCGCCCAACGTCTTTCGCATGAAGATGCTGGGCGCCGAGGTTCGTCCGGTGACGGCGGGTTCCTCGACCCTGAAGGACGCCATGAACGAAGCGCTGCGTGATTGGGTGGCGACCTGTGAGAATACATTCTACTGCATTGGCACGGTCGCGGGGCCGCATCCTTATCCGGCGATGGTGCGCGACTTTCAGTGCGTCATCGGCGACGAGACGCGTGAGCAGATGATCAAAGCCGAGGGGCGCTTGCCCGACACGCTGGTCGCCTGCATCGGCGGTGGCTCGAACGCCATGGGCCTGTTCCATCCCTTTCTCGACGATCCGGGCGTTCGCATCGTCGGCGTCGAGGCGGCGGGTCACGGTATCGAGTCCGGCGAGCACGCCGCGTCGCTCACCGGCGGCCGTCCCGGGGTACTGCACGGCAACCGGACCTATCTGCTGCAGGACCAGGAAGGCCAGATCACCGAAGCGCATTCGATCTCGGCCGGCCTCGACTATCCCGGCATCGGACCCGAGCATTCGTGGCTGAAGGAAAACGGCCGCGTCGAATATGTCTCGGCGACCGACGACGAAGCGCTCGAGGCGTTCCAGCTTCTCTGCAAGCTGGAGGGTATCATTCCGGCGCTGGAATCTTCACATGCGCTGGCGCATGTGATGCGCCTTGCGCCGACGCTGCCCAAGGACAATCTGCTGGTGATGAATCTCTCCGGCCGCGGCGACAAGGATGTGCCGCAGGTCGCCGCGCGCATGGGGATGAAGATCGAATCATGAGCCGCATCGCCAAGCGTTTCGCCCAGCTCAAGGCCGACAAGCGCGCCGGTCTCATCACCTACATCACCGCGGGTGATCCCGACGCTGACATCGGTTATCAGATCCTGAAAGGCTTGCCGGGGGCCGGGGCCGACCTGATCGAGCTCGGCATGCCCTTCACCGACCCTATGGCCGACGGCCCGTCGATCCAGCTCGCGGGCCAGCGCGCGCTCAAGGCCGGCATCTCGGTCGACAAGACGTTCGACATGGTCCGGCGGTTTCGCAAGGAGACCGGCGACAACGACACGCCGATCCTGCTGATGGGCTACTACAATCTCATCTACCAGCGGGGCGCCGAGAAGTTCTGCAAGGACGCCGCCGCTGCTGGCGTCGACGGCTTCATCCTGGTCGATCTGCCGCCGGAGGAAGCCGACGAGCTGAAGCCTTTTGCTGCCGCCAACGGTCTCGACACCGTGCTGTTGACGGCACCCACGACCGACGACAAGCGTTTGCCGGCGGTGCTGAAATACTCCTCGGGCTTCGTCTATTTTGTCTCGGTGCTGGGTATTACCGGAACCAGCTCGGCGACCGAGGAAGCGGTGCGCACCCATGTCGAGCGCATCAAGCGTCATACCAAGCTGCCGGTGGGTGTGGGATTCGGCATCCGCACGCCCGGACAGGCAGCGGCTGTGGCGCGTCATGCCGATGCCGCGGTCGTAGGCAGTGCCATCGTCGAGCGCGTCAAGGCCGGCCTCGACGACAAGGGCAAGGCCAAGCCCGACCTCGTGCCCGGCGTCTTCGCCTATATCAGGGCGCTGGCTGACGGCGTGCGCGGCGTGCGGAAGGCCTAGGTTTTCGTTTCCTCCTCATCGTCGTCGAACAAGAGGTCGGCCACGAACGAGTTGGTCTTGCGTTCCCAGCCGAAGGTCGAAGTCTGGCCGTGGCCGGGCACGAACGTGATGTCGTCACCCAGCGGCCACAGCTTCTTGCGAATCGACGTCAGGAGCTGCTCGTGGTTGCCGCGCGGAAAATCGGTGCGGCCGATCGAACCCCGGAACAGCACATCGCCCACGAAGGCGACCTTCGCTGATCGGTTCACGAAGACGACATGGCCTGGCGTGTGGCCGGGACAATGCACGACATCGAGGATGAGGCCGCCCAGGGTCACGGTTTCGCCGTCGCTCAGCCAGCGGTCGGGGACGAATGGCTTGTAGGTCGGGAAATTGTACTTGCGGCCCGAATCCGCCAAACCTTCGATCAGGAACAGGTCATCCTCATGCGGCCCTTCGATCTTCACGCCGTAGTGATCGGCCATGGTGCCGGCGGCCGAGGCATGGTCGACGTGACCGTGAGTCAGCAGGACCTTGGTGATCGTGATGCCCTGTTCGGCGATCGCCTGCTTCAGCATGTCGAAATCGCCGCCGGGATCGACGGCAGTGCCCTCCATGGTGTTGGAACACCACACAAGGGAGCAGTTCTGCTGGAACGGCGTGACGGGCGCGATCATGACCTTGAGCATGCCTTCGATCTAATGCCTCCCGCCCGGCAACGGAAGCGCGTATGCTGAGGGTCCCTCATGCGTCGGTGGCGATGAATCTGCGTCTTTTGTTCTGTTTTTTGGGCCTGATAGGTCTTTGTGCGGCGCCTGCCCGGGCCCAGATTTCCGCGGTGGCGTCTCCGTCTGGCCCCGTGCCCGCCGGCCCATATGTCGTGGTCGATGCCGCCACCGGCGAGACGCTTCTGGAACGCGATGCCGGCGTGTTCTGGTATCCGGCCTCGCTCACCAAGATGATGACGATCTACATCGTCTTCGAGGAACTGAAGGCTGGCCGCCTGACGCTGGCCTCGCCGCTGCCCTTTTCTCAGACCGCCAGCGCGAAGCCGGCTTCCAAGCTCGGTGTTGCACCGGGGGGATCGATCACGGTGGAGCAAGGCCTGCAGGCCCTCGTTGCGCGCTCGGCGAACGACGTGGCGACGGCGTTCGCCGAGCGAATCTCGGGAACGGAGGCCGCGTTCGCCCAACGCATGACCGAGACCGCTTCGCGGCTTGGCATGACCGCCACGCAGTTTCGCAATGCCAACGGCCTTCCGGATGCCGGGCAGGTCACGACGGCGCGCGATCTCGCCCTGCTCGGCATCGCGTTGGTGCGGGAGTTTCCGGAATACTATGGCTACTTCCACACGCAGGAGTTCATGTTCGGCAAGCAGCGGATCGGGCCGGGTATCAAGTTTCTCAAGCACTACGCGCCCTATGCCGACGGGCTGAAGACCGGGTTCATCTGCGCCTCCGGTTTCAACATCGTCGGCAGTGCGGTCCGCGATGGCCGCCGGTTGGTCGCCGTGGCGCTCGGCTTCCGGCGCGCCGACCTGCGCGACGAATTCATCGTTCGGCTGCTCGACGAAGCCTATGCTCTCAAGACCGGCGGAAATCGGCCAATGATCTGGCAACTTCGCAACGGTGGTGGCGGTCCGGCGACGGTATTGCCCTATGGCGAGTGCGGCACGATCCGCTACGACATGCCGGGCGATGCTGCCTGGCTCGGTACCTTCGGCGACTGGCGTACCGCACGCACCGCCTTCGACAAGGGCCAGGCCCAGCTGGCGACGCTTGGCTTCTCACACCTCGGCAAGGAGTGGATTCTGCCCGTCACTTCCAACAAGGTGACGAAGCAAGCGGCCATCATCGCCGATCTTGAGCCTGCTGCGGCGCAGAAGCTCTGTGCCGACTACCAATCCCGGAAATTGTTCTGCCAGGTGAAGAAGCCTGGGGATATCGCGCCACCCTTCGGCGGCTTCTGGCGCTGATTCTGGCCTCTAGGCCCTCGCCAGCTGGTCTTGGTCCATGATCTTGGCCGGCGGGGCCATTCGTGCGATACCGCCGTCATGAATTGGCTGACCAATTTCGTCCGGCCCAAGCTCAGAGCGCTGGTCGCCCGCAAGGAGACACCGGAGACTCTCTGGCTGAAATGCCCGAAGTGCGAGCAGATGCTGTTCATGCGCGACTGGGAAGCCAACCAGGAGGTCTGCAGCCATTGCGATCACCATATGCGGCAGCAGCCCCTGAAGCGGCTGCCGCACTTGTTCGACGAGGGCCGGTACGAGTTGCACCCGCTGCCGCGCGTCACTGCCGATCCACTCAAATTCCGAGATACCAAGCGCTATGACGCCCGCCTGAAGGAGGCCCAGTCCAAGGCCCAGGGCACGACCGACGCATTGTTGGTGGCCAGCGGGCCGATGGGCGGCCGCATCGCTATCGTGGCCTTGCTCGATTTCGGCTTCATGGGTGGCTCGATGGGCACCGCCGTGGGCGAGGGGCTGGTGATGGCCGCCGACCTTGCGGTGGTGCGCAAGGCGCCGCTGATCGTCTTCTCGGCTTCGGGTGGTGCCCGTATGCAGGAAGGTATCCTGTCGTTGATGCAGCTTACCCGGACCACGATCGCCGTGCGCAAGGTGAAGGAGGCCGGCCTGCCCTACGTCGTCGTGCTGACCGATCCGACGACCGGCGGCGTATCGGCTTCCTTTGCGATGCTGGGCGATGTCCACATCGCCGAGCCCGACGCCATCATCGGCTTTGCCGGTCCACGTGTGATCCAGGATACGATCCGCCAGGAGCTGCCGGCAGGCTTCCAGCGCTCCGAGTACCTGCTCGAACACGGCATGGTCGATGCCGTCGTGCACCGCCACGAGCTGCGCGAGACGCTGATACGCCTGACGTCATTGTTCATGGATCCCGTCGTGCCCGAAGATCGCGGCCTGGCGGTTGCCGTTCGCTGATTTCCCCACGCTGACTTCCCCGTGAGCGACGCCATTGTCCAGCGGCTGATGAACCGCCACCCGAGGATCATCACCCTTGGACTGGAGCGCATTCAACACCTGCTGAAGGCGCTGGATTCGCCGGAAAAGAAGTTGCCGCCTCTGATCCATGTCGCCGGCACCAACGGCAAGGGCTCTCTGGCCGCCTATCTGCGTGCGATGGCCGAGGCGGCGGGTTACCGGGTACACGTCTACACCTCACCACATCTTGTGCACTTCAACGAGCGCATCCGGATCGCCGGACGGCTGATCGGCGACGACGAGCTCGACGAGATGCTGACCGAATGCGAGGAGGCGAACGGTGATACGCCCATCGCCTTCTTCGAGATCACGACGGCGCTCGCCTATCTGGCTTTTTCGCGTGTGCCGGCGGAGCTCGGCATCATCGAGGTCGGCATGGGCGGGCGCTTCGATGCCACCAACGTGATCGAGCCGGCGCTCTCGGCCATCACGCCGATCGGCTACGACCACACCGGCTTCATGGGCGACAAGCTCGAAGGCATCGCCTGGGAGAAAGCTGGAGTCATCAAGCACGCGGTGCCCGCCGTGATCGGTCGCCAACGCGACGTGAGCACTGCTGTGATCGAGGCCGAAGCGGCGAAACTTGCCGCGCCGCTCTTCCGCATGGGCCGCGAATGGCAGGTGACGCCCACCACCCAGGGCTTCCACTACGAAAGCGATCTCACCACGTTCGATCTGCCGGCGCCGGCGCTGGCGGGTGCTCACCAGATCGACAATGCCGCAACCGCCGTCGCCTGCATCGAGCGCTTGCGCGCGGCCCGGTTCGCCATCGACGAAAAAGCAATCCGTACCGGACTTAAGTCGGTCGAATGGCCGGCGCGATTGCAGCGGCTCACCAAGGGGCCGCTGGTCGAGGCGCTGCCGCCGGGGTGCGAGTTGTGGCTCGACGGTGGGCACAACGAGGATTGCGGTCTTGTGCTGGGGCGCATGGCCAGCGATTGGGCCAAGGAGCCCGCACCGTTGCCGCTCTACCTCGTGTTCGCCATGCAGACGACCAAAGATGCGTCGGGCTTCCTGCGGCCGCTCAGCCGCCACGCCCTCGCCGCGCGGGCCGTGCCCTTTCCGGAAGGCCACGTCGCCTATACGCCGGTCGAAGCCTGCGCCAAGGCCGCGGAAGTCGGCCTCGATTGCGTGCCCGTAAACGATATCGGCGCGGCGCTGGAGGACCTGTTGGCCACCCAGCCCGCGCCGATGCGCATCCTCATTTGTGGCTCGCTCTACCTCGCGGGCACCGTATTGGCCCGCAACGGCTGAGTGCCGCCGCTCAAACGACGGTGTTGATCCAGCTCACCAGCTTTTGCTTGGGCTCGGCGCCGATCTTGGTCGCGGCGACCTGGCCGTTCTTGAACAGCAGAAGTGTCGGGATTGAACGCACGCCGTAGCGCGTCGGCACCATCGGGTTCTCGTCGATGTTGACCTTCACGACCTTGAGTTTACCATCCATATCCTTGGCGATGTCTTCCAACGACGGGCCGATCATGCGGCAAGGGCCGCACCACTCGGCCCAGAAGTCCACGAGGACGGGCGTATCGGATTTCAGCACTTCCTGCTCGAAGGAAGCGTCGGTTGCTTTGATGGTCATAGTGGGTTCTCCCAAATACGCTAGAAGCTGGCCGATGGACCAGCGCCGCCCTTGGACTGGAAGCTAGGAACCGGAGCGGGGTGAGTCAAGATGGGGCAGCATAAGGCATTGATTTTTCTAGCATTTTTCCGTCGATCTCCATCAGCTTGGGAGCGGCCGTCCAAAGCAGGAAAGCGCGTACCGGCCGGCCCGGATAGATCGCCTGGAGGAGGCTGCGATAGAGCGCGAGCTGGCGGCGATAGGCAAGCGCTACGCCCGATGCTTCCTCGGGCGGCGGCCGGTTGGTCTTGTAGTCGACGATCAGTATCTCGTGCTCCGAAATCGCGAGTCGGTCGACCTGGCCGCTGACGGTGAAGGTGCCGCGCGGCGTCCGGACAGTGCCGATCAGCGGCACCTCGGCGCGCGAATCTGCAGCGAATAGCGCGGCATGGTCGGGCGTCTCGATGACGGCGAGCGCCTCGCCGGCCCAGCTTTCGATATCCTCGGCGTTCAGTCCATGGGCTGGCTGGGCAAGGAAGCGCCGCGCCGCCTCGGCCCGCGCCGCCGGGGCGATTGCCGGCAGATGGCGCAGCAGCTCGTGGATCAGCATGCCGCGTCGCCAGCGGTTGGACTCCTCACTTGCAAGTGGGCTGAAGGGCGGGGTTTCACTCGTGATCTCGTCGGGTAACGGCTGCGAGGGGGCAAGTGGTGCAGGCGGATCGGGCTCGGCAGGTGCTGCCTGACGCGACCAGCCTGGCAGCGAGTGCGGTTCGGTCAGCGGCAGTTCTTCCTGGGTGCCGCTGGGAATCCTGCCCTCGCCGATCAACTCGTAACCATCGCCTTCCCAGCCGTCGGTGCCCAGAGGTCCTTCGGTGAAATCAAACGGGCGCTTGATGGCCCGGCCACGTGGCTGATCGACATCGGGCGAGATATCGGCGGTAACGCTGGCTTCAAGGCCGGCAGCGATGCGGTCGTACCAGCAGCCGGCATCCTGCTGCCGTGTGCCGACCCAGCCACCGACATAGAGCCGGTCTTCGGCCCGGGTCATGGCGACGTAAAGAAGCCGATTCTGCTCGTCCATCGAACGCACCCGCATCTCGGCCCGCCAGCCACGGGCTGCCTCGTTGGCATCCTCGCTGCGGGCTACCCACAGCCGGGCTTGACCATCGGCGGCGGTCAGCAGCCGCTCGTTGTTCTGGGGCACCCGCGTGGTGTCGGGCAGGTAGACGATCGGTGCCTGCAGCCCCTTGGCCGCATGCACGGTAAGAATGCGCACTTCGCGGCGCCGGTTGGCATCGAGATCGCGCTTGATGTCGCCGCCGCCCGCCTCGAACCAGCGCAGGAAGCCCTGCAGCGAGCCAGTCTCGGCGCGCTGATATTGCAACGCGCGGGCCAGCAGCTCGTCGATCGGGTCGGCGGCTTCGCGTCCCAGACGTTCCAGCAGGCGCTCGCGACCACCTTCGGGGCCAAGAACGGTAGCGAAGAAATCGAACGGCGTAGTGTAGTCAGCGCGTGCCAGCCAGGCGGCGAGGCGCTTGTGGGCGGCGGCGAACTGCAGATCCTCACCGGCACGGCGGCGCAGCTCACGCCACAGGCGGCCTGAGCGGTTCCAGGCGAGCTGGAACAGCGCTTCCTCGTCGAGGCCTACCAGCGGCGATTTCAGGAGACACGCAAGATTGAGGTCGTCCTGCGGCAGCAGCACGAAGCGGGCGAGCGCCAGCAGGTCCTGAATCGACAGTTCGCTGCCGAGGTCGAGCCGGTCGACGCCGGCGACCTCGATCTCCTCGCGCTTCAGTGCCTTCACCAGCGACATGACAAAGGCATTGCGCCGGCGGACCAGCACCATGAAGTCGCCGGCATTCAGCAGCTTGCCGGTGCTCGAGCGCCGTTCGTGGCCGATCAGGCTCTTGGCATGGAGCGCGATCAGCCGTGCCAGTCTCTCGTGGGGCGGTACCAGCGAGCCCGGGTCGGCGTCGAGATCGGTGGGATCGGCCGCGCTCCTTGCGCCACGCACCAGTGGCCACAGTTCAACCCTTCCCGGCTGGCCAATGCGGCTCGATACATGCAAGACATCGCCCGCGGCGCCCAGGCCTTGCGCGGTAGCTTCCTCTCCGAACACCCAGTCGACGGCATCGAGCACTGCCGCCGTCGAACGGAACGAAACGACGAGGTCGACCGACTGGAACTTCATCTCAGCCGCGGCACTGCGTTCGGCGAACCAGATGCGCATATCGGCAAGCTTGCGCGGGTCGGCACGCTGGAAGCCGAAGATCGACTGCTTGGTATCGCCGACGGCGAAGATCGTGCGCCGGCGATCGACTGCGCCTTCGCCCACGAAAAACTCCTCGGTCAGGCGGCGGATCACCTCCCATTGGTCGGGGTTGGTATCCTGCGCCTCATCGACCAGGACATGATCGATGCCGCCGTCGAGCTTGTAGAGCACCCAGGCTGCGCTGTCGGCGCGTTCCAGCAGACGCCGGGTGGCCACGATCAGATCGTCGTAGTCGAGTGCTGCCCGTCGACGCTTGCCGTGCGCGTAACGTTCGACGATGTCGAGGCCCAGCCGCAAGAGGGAAACCGTGAGCTCAACCAGTGCGGTGGCACGGATGGCTTCATGCGCGGTGGCCAGCCGGTCGCTCTCGGCGCGCAGGATCGCATCGATTTCCGGCATCGCCGTGACGGCCGCCTTGCCGGCGATCTTTTTGCGCGGCTTTCCCTGCTGGGTGAAGAACACCGCGCGATAATCGTCGAGCCGGCTCGGCCGCTCCTCGGCGGAATCGAGCCAAAGCAGCATCAGCTCGCTGTATTTCTTGTTTTCCTTTTCGCCCCGGGCCAGTGCACGCGCGGCGGCGCGCAGGCCCGGGCCATCGAAGGCCGAATCGGCGCAGCAGGCGGAAACGAGCGCGCCGGCGCTGGCATCGGCGGCCACGCCCAGGGCCGCCGCCAGCCGCGCGCGTTCGTTGGCGAGGCCCGCCTCGTCGGCGATGCGCGACATCAACCAGGCGCGTTCACCCAGCAGTTTCTTCATCAGTTCGTCATATTCGACGATCGAGATGCGGCCGGCGACGGCGGCCAGCGCATCGCGCAGCGCCAACGGCGCATCGCGGCGGGCAAGAGCCGCCATCTGTTCGTCCTGTGCCTGCTTCAGGATGGTGCCGGCCTCGCCTTCGTCCAGCACCTCGAATCCGGGTGCTACACCAGCCTCGAGCGGGAAGCGTTTCAGCAACGCCTGGCAGAAGGCGTGGATGGTAAGGATGTTGATGCCACCCGGCGCATCGAGCACGCGCGCGAACAGGCGGCGGGCGATCACGCGTTCTTCCGCCTCCGGCGCGCGGTCGATCAGCTTGGCGATCTCCTTGTCGAGATCGGCTTCGTCGGCCAACGCCCAGCGGCCCAGTTGGGCAGCCAGGCGATTTCTCATCTCGGCCGCGGCGGCCTTGGTGAAGGTGAGACAAAGAATGCGTTCGGGTCTTACCCCGGCCAGCAGCAGGCGCGTCACGCGGTCTGTCAGCACCTTGGTCTTGCCGGTACCGGCATTGGCCTCGACCCACGCCGATTGCACCGGCTCGGTCGCCTTGCGCTGTTCGGCGGTTGCCAGCGTGACGGGATTCAGGCTGGCGGTGCTCATTCGTCGTCGCCTCCCGAGGTCGACCATTCGGCCACGCGTTCGAGGTGCTCGTAGTCGTTGAAATGCGGAACGAACTCCGGCTGCGGAAGCGCCACGTACGGGGTGTTGGGATCGGCGTAGCGCTTGGCCATCTTCTCGACCAGCGCCAGCATTGCCGGGATCAGACTGTCCGCGCCCTTGATGTCCTTGATCTCACCGCCATCGCCCAAACCATTGGCACGCCAGTAGGTGAGGATGACCTCGGCAGCCTTGCCCTTGATCTTCCTGAAGCCGCCTGCTTCGGCCATCGCCGCCTCGAGCAGGAGCTGCGGTGCGAACAGCCCCTCCAGCTCGCGCGTCGAGGGCACGCGGCCGGTCTTGTAGTCGATCACCTCCCACACACCCGAGCCCAGTTCGTCGATGCGGTCGGCGACGGCGGTAATAGTGAGCGGGTGACTGCGCGGGCCGACCTTGATCGAACCGGCTGTTTCGCCGTCGAGGAGGCGCAGACCGGACGCGCGGCGTTTGTTTTCCTCGCCGACGAACCAGCGTGCCAGCCGCTGGAAGCGCGGCCACCAGAAGGCGCGCTCGGCCGGCGCGGTCAGCAGTTCACCAAGATGTTCCTCGCCGATGTTCTCCAGTTCGCGGATGGCATTGCCCGGCAGCAAGCCGGACGGATGCCTCTTCAGGAAGTCGTCGAGCGCGGCATGCAGCGCCGAGCCGCGTTCGGCCGCGCCAAGCTCGGCTTCCAGCGGATCGAGCA
The DNA here is from genome assembly GCA_937915145.1 of uncultured Reyranella sp. Lineage (GTDB taxonomy): Bacteria > Pseudomonadota > Alphaproteobacteria > Reyranellales > Reyranellaceae > Reyranella. Next base: position 21,200 of record CALDNT010000150.1, on the reverse strand, counting down.
GTCGCAGCTTCAGAATCTGTCGTGCGTAAAGACCATAGGGATCGCGCCGCCATTGCTCGATGCTGGAGACCGAAAGTTGCGTTGGCCGCGCCACCAGCGGCGGGCGCGGAGCGGGACGTGGCCACGGCCGATAGCCATCCGGCCGATCTATCGCTTCGGCCCAATCGATATATCGTTGGCCACGCTGGATGTAACTGGGTCGCTCGACCGCGGCGTTCGGATCGTGGCCCAACAGCGCATCGAGCCGCGCCAGCCAACGCGACGAAACGGTAGGCGCCCCGCCTTCGCGCTCGGCGCGCGTCAACAGCACACGGTCGGCCGCCAGCGCCGAGGCGAAATCATGCGCCGACAGGCCGACGCGGCGCTCCGGCTGCGGCAGGCCCAGAGCACCACGCATCGGCCGGTTCAGCCACGGGCCGGTTTCAACGGACGGCGGCCAGCTACCTTCGTTGAGGCCGCCGAGGATCAAGAGGTCGGCCCGCTGCAGACGGGCTTCGAGTGGCCCCCAGAGGAAGAGGCGCGGATGCCTGCCGTAGCGCGGCCGGATCGTGGCGGGGGCCAGCATGGCCGCCAGCAGTCCTGGCCATTCGCCGCCCGCGATGGCCGGCTGATCGCGCCAGGCGCCGCGCAGTCGCGCCAGCGTGTCAGCCAGTGCCTCTCCCGCGTCGCCGCGCCACAGCGTGCCGGCCAACGACAGCATCTCGGCTGCCGCGATGGTGGCATCAAGCAGCGCGTCTGGCGCCGCGGACCCGACCATCAGCACGGCAAGGCCGGAGGTCGCGGCGTCCAGGCGATCGATCAGCGCGCGCACCGCATCGGCGTCGGGATCTTCGTCCTTGCGCTGGTTGGCAATGATCTGGCGTACTGCCTCGAGGCCGGCGGTGGGCTTCAATCCGCGGAGATACTTGCGGTCGAGTCGGCGCGCGACGTTGAGCAGGTCGGCGCGCGGCAGGCCCAACGAGCACAGTGGGTGTTTCAGCAACGCCAGAAGGTCGACGGGCGCAAAGCCGCCGTCGACCGCGGCGATCAATGCGCGCAACAATGTGGCGGGCGGCGTGTCGGCCAGCGGCATGCCCGCCGAGTCGTCGATCTCGATGTTCCAGCGTTTGAGCTCGGCCGTGACCCGTCGCGCCAGCTCGCGGTCGGGTGTGATCAAGGCTGCCGTGCGGCGCGGTTCGTTCAGCGCTTCACGCAGTGCCAGCGCGATGGCGACTGCTTCCTGATGCGCGGTGGCGCAATCGGCGCGGGCAACATGATCCAGTGCCGCGGGATCCGGCCGCGACCACGCTTCGCTGGTTTCTGCCGGCCGCATCAGTTCGGCGACCAGTATCCGACGGGCATGGTTGCCGTCGCGGCCTCCCGGCCAGTCCGGCACGTCCGTCCGTTCGACGCCCAGCGCGACCAGCAGCTCGTGCAGGCCGAACTGCGGATGCGAAGGCTCGAGTTTGCCCCAACTCTCTGCGTCCATCTCGCGGTCGAGTCCAGGCAACACGACCGCGCCGTGCGGCAGGCCGGCGATCACCGCCAGCAATTCGCGCGTTGCCGGTTGCGAACCGGTGGAGCCTGCCGCGATCACCGGTGTTGCAGGCGGGGCTGCCTGCCAGCGCGCGGCCTGTGCTCGGATCGCCCGGGTCCGCCGTTCGATGGCATCTATCTGCCCGCGCTCGGCCAGCATCGCCGGCCATGCCGTGCCGACGATATCGAGAAAGGTGAGGGTACGCCGCCAGTGTTCGGCGAAGTTGCCCGTGACGAGACCGGCCAGACGCTCGAAGCCCACGCCCTCGATCGCCAGTTCGTCGAGCAGGCGCCCGAGTTCGCGCGCGAGCTTGAGTGCCTGCGCCGCCGATTGGGCGATGGCATGGCCGTGGTCGTCCTTGAAGGCGGCCACGAGCTGTGCCAGCAGCGCCTCGCGCTCGGTCGGATCGATGGCCGGCGGCAGGGTGAGCGCGCCATCGTCCTCAGGTGCCAATTCCCATTCGCTGTCGTCGACATCGCCCAACGGCGCCATGCGCGGCAGGATCGTCGGTCGGCCGTCGGCGGCGCGCAGGAAGGCTTCGCGCAACGCCCGGACCGAACGCCGGGTCGGCACCAGGATCAGGATATCCGCCAGGGCGAGCGGATCGCGGCCATGGCCGGCCAGCACGCCTTGCGCCAGTTCGTCAGCGAAGCGGCGGTCGATGCCGATGGTGAAGACGCCCTTCATCCCAGCACGCGCTCGGCTTCGGCAAGTGCGGCTGGCGTGCCGACATGGAACCATTCGCCGTCGTGCACCAGGCCGTAGAGCCGGCCGGCGGCCTCAGCGCGAGTCCAAAGTTTCAGCAGCGAGAATGGGCCCTCGGGTGAGCCGCTGAACAAGCGAGAGTCGCAGATCGAGATGCTGGCGAACAGATAGGGAGCAGTTTCGGCGCCGCCGCGATGACGCGCCCGGCCATCGGGTTCCAGATAGTAATCGCCGCGATCCTTCTCCTCGCGGCCGATTGCCCGGGCCAGCGGATGCAGCAGCAGAAGGGCATCCATGCGTCTGGGATTCCACATCTCCTGGAGGCGGCCGAGCATCGACTCCGGCCCGTCGCGCCACAGTCCGTCGCCGTTCAGGACGAAAAAAGGTTCCGGGCCGAGCAGCGGCAGGGCATTCCGCACGCTGCCGCCGGTCTCCAGCAACCGGTCTTCATGGATGATGCGGGCGCGGCCGCGCAGGCGATCGGCGATCTGGCTGCCGAGGTGATAGACGTTCACGACCACGTTCGGCACGCCGTGCTGTGCGAGGCGATCCATTGTGCGTTCGAGCATCGAGCGGCCGGCCACGGGAATCAGCGGCTTGGGCGTGGTGTCGGTCAGGGGCCGCATGCGCTCGCCGCGGCCGGCCGCCAGGATCATCGCCGTGCGGATCATGACGCCCCTATCTGCCGCAGCGCGGGCGGCAGCAGGCGGTCGACCCAGGCACGGAGCGGCGCAAGGGCCTCGTGCTGCAGAGCGCGCTCGAACATTCGCCACACCCTTGGCAGATGCGGCAGATAGTCGGGCTTGCCGTCGCGCTTCAGCAATCGCACGAACAGGCCGATGATCCGCGCATGGCGTTGTGCCGCCATCAGCGCGAAACCGGTCTTGTAGCCGGCCGGATCGCTGATTCCGGTCTCGCTGATGTAGCGCGCAAGGCAGGCGCCGTGGATGGCGGGCGGAACATCCCGGCGGGCGTCCTCGATAAGCGACACGAGGTCGTAGGAGGGATGGCCGCGCTGAGCGTCCTGGAAGTCGAGCAGACCGCAGGCCTTTACGCCAGGCCGCTTCGGCAGCCACAAAAGATTGTCCTTGTGATAGTCGCGCAGCAGCAGGGTGTCGGCGGTGGCCGGCAGGTACGCCAGGCATTCCCGCCAGGCAGCGCTGTAACGGTCAGTCTCCTCGGGAGGCGTCGGTCGGCCGGTCGCGGCTGGTAGATACCACTCCGGTAGCAGCATCGCGGCTTCGATCAGAGCCTCGCCGGCATAGGCGCCAAGCCCCGGCAACAAGGCATCCTCCCCGGCGCCGTGGAGGGTTGCCAGTACGTCGGTTGCGCGATCGTAGAGCAGGCTCTCGTCGCCGCCGCCGTCCAGCACGCGGGCGAAGGTATCGTCGCCGAGGTCCTCCAGCAGCAGGAACCCGTTGGCGGTGTCTTCGGCATGGATAGCCGGGGCGCTGAGGCCAAGCGCGATCAGGTGGCGGGCGATGCGGACGAAGGGCTGCACGTCCTCCTGGGGTGGCGGTGCATCCATGACGACGGCGGTGCCGCTGGCGCCAGTCAGCCGGAAGTAGGTCCGGAACGAGGCATCGCCCGCCAGCAGGCTTTCCCGGGCGTTGCGCCAGCCGGTGCGGGCGATGAAGTCGGCCCTCATCCTGTTGCGTTCAGACGTCGCCAAACCGTGTATCCCCCTCGATAATTGCCCGCCGCCCACCGTCTTCCATGGACAGGGTGACCATCAACCGTTCATCGGGCAGCAGCTCGGCCAGCCGTTCGGCCCATTCGACCAGCGCGATACCATCGGCTCGCGCCTCTTCCCAGCCAAGCTCGAAGACTTGCTCGGGTGCTTCCAGCCGGTAGAGGTCGAAATGCCAGAACACCCCCCTCGGCGTGTCATAGACCTCCACCAGGGTGAAGGTCGGGCTGGGGACGACCAGCGCAGGGTCGCCCGCTGCTGCCCGGAGGATCGCGCGCGCAAGCGTTGTCTTGCCGGCGCCGAGACCGCCTACCAGGGCCACGACATCGCGGGACCTCAGGCGTCCGGCCAACGCCGTGCCCAGCCGCTCCGTCGCGGCTTCGTCAGGAAGGGGAAAAGAAAAAGTCGGCATCTTTCGATGCCGACTTTTAGCATGGTCGCGGCTGTGGGCGGTTAATAGCGGTAGAGGTCGCCCTTGAACGGGCCGGCCTCGGGCACACCAATGTACTTCGCCTGGTCAGGCCGGAGCTTGGTCAGCTTGGCGCCGACTTTCTCGAGATGGAAGGCGGCGACTTTCTCGTCGAGGAACTTGGGCAGCGTGTAGACCTTCTTCTCGTACTTGCCCGGGTTGGTCCAGATTTCGATCTGGGCCAGCGTCTGGTTGGAGAACGAGGTCGACATCACGAAGCTCGGATGGCCTGTGGCATTGCCGAGATTCACCAGCCGGCCTTCCGACAGCACGATGATGCGCTTGCCGTCGGGGAATTCGACCTCGTCGACCTGCGGCTTGACGTTGTGCCACTTGAAGTTCCGCAGGTTCGATATCTGGATCTCGGAGTCGAAGTGGCCGATGTTGCAGATGATGGCGCGGTGCTTCATCGCCTTCATGTGGTCGAGCGTCAGGACATCGACGTTGCCGGTGGCGGTGACGAAGATGTCGGCGCGCGGCGCCGCGTCTTCCATGGTCACGACTTCGTAGCCCTCCATTGCCGCCTGCAGGGCGCAGATCGGATCGATCTCGGAGACCATGACGCGGCAGCCGGCCTGGCGCAGCGAGGCGGCCGAGCCCTTGCCGACATCGCCGAAGCCCGCGACCATCGCGACCTTGCCCGACATCATCACATCGGTGCCGCGGCGAATGCCATCGACCAGTGATTCCCTGCAGCCATAGAGGTTGTCGAACTTCGACTTGGTGACCGAGTCGTTCACATTGATGGCGGGCCACAGGAGTTTGCCGTCTTTTTCCATCTGATAGAGACGGTGAACGCCGGTCGTCGTCTCCTCGGTCACGCCCCTGATCGAGGCGCCGAGCTTGGCGTACCAGCCCGGCCTTTCCTTGTTGGTCTTGGCGATCACCTTGTAGAGGACTTCCTCTTCCTCATTGGTTGGCTTGGCGAGGAGCGACGGATCCTTTTCGGCGCGAATGCCAAGATGGACCAGCAGCGTGGCGTCACCACCATCGTCGAGGATCATGTTCGGCTCGCCACCGTCACCCCATTCGAAGATCTTGTGGGTGTAATCCCAGTATTCCTCGAGGCTTTCTCCCTTGATCGCGAAGACCGGTATGCCGGCTTTGGCAATTGCAGCGGCGGCATGATCCTGCGTCGAGTAGATGTTGCACGAGGCCCAGCGCACGTCGGCGCCCAGCGCCTTCAGTGTCTCGATAAGGACTCCGGTCTGGATGGTCATGTGCAGCGAGCCCGCGATGCGCGCGCCCTTCAGCGGCTTCTTCGGCCCGTACTCTTTGCGAATCGACATGAGCCCCGGCATCTCGGTCTCGGCCATGTCGAGTTCCTTGCGGCCCCAATCGGCGAGCGCGATATCCTTGACGATGTAATCTTGGGCCATTTGGCGCTCCTGACATGCAGCGGATGCGAAAGTGTTGCGTGTCATATCAGCGGTCCGGCACCGCCTCAACGCGCCATATGCTCATATAAGCAAGAATTTATGGGCGGATAACCGGCGCTTTATGTTGGAGCGTCGCCGGCCTCAATCTTCGCCGAATTTGCTCTCGATCAGCGCAGAAAGGGCAGCCATGGCTTCGACGGCCTGGCGGCCCGAGCAGACGAGCTCGATTTCGCAGCCGATGCCGGCACTCAACATCATCAGCCCCATGATCGACAGCCCCGAAACTTCTTGGCCCTTGAAGCCGACGCGAATGACCGAATCGAACTGACCAGCGGTGCGGACGAATTTGGCGGCGGCCCTGGCGTGCAGGCCTCGCTTGTTGGTGATCTTCAGAGTTCGCCGAAGCGCCCCGATGCCGGCGTCGGCCGCGCCGGGTGACGCGGCGTCGCTCACGAGGCTTCCTGGGCCAGAATACGGGACGCGACCGTGATGTATTTGCGACCAGCCTCCTGCGCCATGCGCACGGCTTCGGTGATCGGTCGGCCGCGGACACTCGCCAGCTTCACCAGCATCGGCAGGTTGACGCCTGCCAGGACTTCGATGCGAGCCTGCTCCATGATCGAGATCGCAAGATTGGAAGGCGTGCCTCCGAACATGTCGGTGAGCACGATCACGCCTTCACCGGTGTCACAGGCGCGGGCGCGCTCGAGAATTTCGGCGCGTCTCTTCTCCATGTCGTCGTCGGCACCGATGCAGACCGTCGAAATGCATTGCTGTGGACCGACGACATGTTCGAGCGCGGCCAAAAACTCGCGCGCCAGATTGCCGTGGGTCACCAGTACGATACCAATCATCTGTTTCCGTCCGGTTTACCCTACGCCGTCCAGCTCCCCGGACCCGTCGGCGTCTCGGTGAGAGAGAGTGACGGAGCGGCCGACGCCGCGCAACCAGTCTGCCAGTACTTCGGCCACCGCCACGGAGCGATGCCGCCCCCCGGTACAGCCGACAGCAATGGTCAAATAGGCTTTGCCCTCTGCGTCAAAACGCGGCAGCAGCGGCTCGATCAGCCCCTCCAGTTGCTCGATGAAAGGCTGGTATCCGGGGTCGGTCGCGATGAAGGCCGCGACCGCAGGATCGCGCCCGGTCAGCGGCTTCAATACCGGATCGTAGTGTGGATTTTTCAGGAACCGGGTATCGAACACGAGATCGGCCTCGCGCGGCAGTCCGCGTCGAAACGAAAACGACATCACCGACAGGCGCGTGCCGGCGCGTGGTCCCAAGGCGAACTGTCCGGCCAGAAGCTGCTTGAGCGTGTGTGGCGACAAGGATGAAGTGTCAATCACCACGTCGGCGGAGTCGCGCATCCACTGGATCTGCCGGCGCTCCTCGACGATGCCGTCGATGACCGGCCGGTCCGGCGCCAGCGGGTGCGGCCGCCGCGACGCCGTATAGCGGCGCTGAAGTGCCTCGGTGTCGCACTCGAGAAACAACAGCTTCGCATCGAGATCGGGGCGCTGACGGAGCTTGCGCACACGGCGGACAAGTTCCCGCGGATCGAAACCAAAGGTGCGGGTGTCGACGCCGAAGGCCAGCGGCGGGGCGATCGTACCGGAACCGCCGGCGGTCGAGCGCATCAGGTCGCCCAGCAGCGGCAAGGGCATGTTGTCGACCGCGACATAGCCCATGTCTTCCAAGGCATTCAATGCCGTCATCCGGCCGGCGCCGGACAAGCCCGTCACCAGGACGAACGGGCGACGATGGCTCGTGGCCGCCGGGGGCAGGAGGGGCGGGGACGGGCTGTCGGGCATAGGCGAAACCGGGGCGATCATGCGGCTCCGATCCGGGCCAGGGCAAGATGCAACTTGGCGGTGGCGGAGCTCTCGAACGGCGCCAACGCAAGCACAGGCAAGCCGACACCCAGCAGGGATTCATTTGCCGGCTCAGGCAGTCGCTCGATGCGGTTTGTCGGCACCAAATCGACGAGCATCGACAGCGGTGCCCGCGACGCCAACTGGCCGCGCGCGAGTTTCAAGATGCCTACTCCGCGCACCTCGATCAGGCCGGCGAGCGCAGCAGGTGCAGCGGCGAACAACACATGCCCTTTCCGGACAATGCGAGTCTGATCGTCGGCCACGAGGCGCGCGCCAGCCTCGATCAAGCGCAGAGCCAGATCGGATTTTCCGGCGCCCGACGGGCCACGCAGAAGCACCGCGCGCCAGGACGCGACTGATGATTTCCCGTGCGGTCGCAGCGCGATGCAGGTCGCGTGGACGAGCAGCGTCATTTGCGGGCGCGCGCCGCCGGCACGCGGATGGTGAAGCGCGCGCCCAGCACCCTGCCGTCCGGCGCGCGGCGGTTGGTAGCGGAGATCGAGCCGCCGTAGGTTTCCATGATCTGCCGGCAGATCGACAGACCTAATCCCGAGTGCTGGCCAAAATGCTCGCTTGGTCGTTCCGAATAGAAGCGTTCGAAGATCGATTCGAGGTTTTCCTCGGGTATTCCCGATCCTTCGTCGTCGATTGTGACGACGAAGGGACCGCCGCGCCGCTCACGACCCAGCTCGACGACGATACGCGAATGTGGGGGGCTGAACGACAGGGCGTTGTCGATGACGTTGCGGAAAACCTGGCCGTAGCGACCGTCATGGCCGTGCGCGGCAAAGGGTGGATTGGCCGCAACGCGGAACTCGACTTCGACGCCGGCCTTTTGGGCCGCGGCGGCGGTGTAGTGCTCGCTCATGTCAGCCAGAAGACCCCGCAGGTCGACCGGCTTGACCTCGCCACGCATCAGTTCGGCATCGAGTCGCGAAGCGTCCGAAATGTCGGAGATCAACCGGTTCAGCCGATTGATGTCGTTCATTACGATCGCCATCAGCTTTTCGCGGCGTTCGGCGTCGAGGCCGGGCCGTGCCGCGGTCTCGAGCGCCGAACGCAATGAGGTCAGCGGGTTCTTGAGTTCGTGCGCGACGTCGGCGGCGAAACTTTCAATGGTGTTGATGCGCTGCCACAAGGCGTCGGTCATTGAACGCAATGCGTCGTTCAGGTCGCCGATCTCGTCGCCGCGCTTGCCGAGGTCGGGGATCTCCGGCCGGCTTTCGCGCGCCAGCCGTACCTCGTCCGCGGCGCGCGCCAGCCTGACGATCGGGTGAGTGATCGTGCCTGCGAGGTACAACGACAACAGCACCGTGATGCCGAGTGCCGCCGCGGCAATGATGAGCATGTCGAAGCGAACCTGTCGCAGGGAGGCGGCGATGGCGCGATTGTCGCGGGTGAGGATCAGCGACCCCAACACCTGCTTGTAACGCTGCACCGGCACCGCGGCGCTAAGCATCAGCCGACCGTCGGACGCAATCCGCACCGCCGAGGCGTTGAACCCGCGCAGCGCGCTTAAGGCCTCGGGATAGTCGCGAACGGAAGGCGTTGGCCGCTCGACATATTCAGGGAAGCGATCGGCCCGTGACAGTTGCCGGGCGATCCAGTCGCCGATCCGATCCGTCATCGGAGCCGCGGCGGTGGCCGGTGCCTCGGGTGGCGGCAGTGGAACGGTGTGGATGCGTCCGACCTCGATCAGAATATCCGAATCCGCCAGGAGTTCGCCGGTCTCACTGAACAGGCGCGCCCGCACGCCAGATGGGCGGACAAGGCGCGTCAGAAGCTGGCGGGCGGCGTCGGCATCCAGGCGGTTGATCGTCGCTTCGCCACCCACGACCGCGACCTCGCCGATGCCTGCGGCCACCATTTCACCTTGAACCAGCAACGAAGCCAGTTCGGCGTCGAGCAACTCGTCCTCGTAGGCGCTGAGATAGACTGCGCCGAGCGTCAACAACGCCACTGGCACGATGTTGAGGAGCAGAATGCGGCGAGTCAGCGGCGAGTATCGCCGCTCGCGGCTGCGGCGGCGGCGCAACAGCGATGGCGACTCGGTGGCCGGAGCCGGTGTGCGCACGCGCCACCCGACCGCCGGCGTTAGCCGGCGGAGTGCCGCTACAAACCTGGAACCGAATGCCCGCAGTCCAAGGCGGCGGGGGCGCGGTTCAGGCGTCGCGGTATCTGTATCCAATGCCATAGAGCGTTTCGATCTGCTCGAACTCGCCGTCGACCTCACGGAACTTGCGGCGTACGCGTTTGATATGGCTATCGATGGTGCGGTCGTCGACGTATATCGTCTCGCCGTAGGCCGCATCCATCAGCTGGTCGCGGTTCTTGACGTGGCCCGGCCGCTCGGCGAGCGACTTCAGAAGCAGGAATTCAGTGACCGTCAGGTGCACTTCCTTGCCCTTCCAGGTGCACTGATGACGGCTGGGATCGAGGACGAGCTCGCCGCGCACGACGCGTTCGGCAGCGCTTTCGCCTTTGGCGCCGCTGGTATCGGCGCGGCGGAGCACGGCGCGGATGCGCTCGAGCAGCAGGCGCTGGGAGAACGGCTTGCGGATGAAGTCGTCGGCACCCATGCGCAGTCCCAGCACCTCGTCGATCTCCTCGTCCTTGGAAGTCAGGAAGATCACCGGGAAGTGCTGCGTCTTGCGGATACGGTTCAACAATTCCATGCCGTCCATACGCGGCATCTTGATGTCGAAGATCGCGAGATCAGGCGGTGCCTGGTTGAGACCTTCCAGCGCCGTGGCTCCGTCATTGTAGGTCTTGATCTGGAAGCCCTCGGCTTCGAGCAACATCGACACGGAGGTGAGGATATTGCGGTCGTCGTCGACGAGGGCGATGTTCTTGCGCACGATGTGGCTTCTCCTGACAGGCGAGGCGGTCGACAATGGTACCACAGACCGGGCCGTTGCCGCCGCTTTCACAATCTGTCATCGATAATGGCGAATTAAGGCTGTTTTGCCCCGAAATGATTGAAGATATGTCACGTACGGTGCGCGATCTGCTGCGCCGCCTCGATCGAGCCGCCCTCGCCAGCGCCCTGCCTGGTCCCACTGCACCTGATGGTGGCGCTGCTTGGCCGTACGCCTCGCTGGTTTTGGCTGCGGTCGATCATGACTTGTCGCCGATTTTGCTGTTGAGCGATCTAGCCGAGCATACGAAGGCCATTCTGGCGGACGGTCGCGTTTCGCTTCTGTTCGATGGTACCGTCGGCCTCGACCAGCCGCTCACCGGCCCGCGGGTCACCGTGCTCGGCCGCGCCACCCGGACTGGCGACGAACGGCTCGGCCAGCGCTTTCTGTCCCGCCACCCGGATGCCACGTTGTATGCCGGCTTCAAGGATTTCCACTTCTATCGGGTTGACCTCGAGCGAGCCCACCTGGTCAGTGGCTTCGGAAAAATCCGCTGGCTGGACGCCGCCGAACTGCGACCGGCGCCTGCCGCCGCTGGCCTGGCTGCCAGCGAGGCGGGTATCGTCAACCACATGAACGACGATCACGCCGATGCTCTCCAGCTTTATGCCGGCAAGCTGCTCGGTCTGCCGGGAAGCGATTGGCGGATGACCGGGGTCGATGCCGAAGGGATCGACCTGCGGCGGGGTGGGCAGGTGGCGCGATTACCCTTCGACATCGCTGTCGTCGATGCCGCGGATGCGCGGACGGCACTGATCTCCCTGGTTGCCCGGGCCCGGGCCGTCTAATTTCGCGTTGCGGCTTGCTCTTCGCTAGTGCGAAATCTGATCCACATCATCTTCGATACTGACCGTCGCAGGCCCTTGCCACTCCACGGGCGCCCCAGTAGCGCAGGGGGCGCAATCGGATCAGCCGCACATATCGGGAGAAATGCCGTGCACCAGGCAGGCTTCGTAATCCCCAAGACTGGACTCGAGACGCTCGGATTGAAGAATCCGGGCAACGTTTATTGGAATCTGCAGGTTCCCGCACTCTACGAGGAGGCGATCCGCCGCCGCGAGGGTACCGTTGCGGCGGGCGGTGCTTTCGTCGTCCGCACCGGCGTCCACACCGGCCGTTCGCCAAACGACAAGTTCATCGTCGAGGACGCCGGCAGCAAGGGCCGCATCGACTGGGGCAAGACCAACAAGCCCATGGCGCCGGATCGCTATCGCGCGCTTTATAACCGCATGATCGGCTATGCTCAGCGCCGCGACCTGTTCGTCCGCGATTGTTGGGCCGGGGCCGATCCCGCTCATCGTATCGGTGTGCGCGTGGTCAACGAGACCGCCTGGCACAATCTCTTTGCGCGCAACATGTTCCTACGGCCGAAACCCGAGGAACTCGCGGGTTTCAAGCCCGACTTCACCATCCTCAATCTGCCGGGCTTCCAGGCCGATCCGGAACTGGACGGAACCGCCTCCGATTGCGCGGTGCTGGTCAACTTCACCGACCGTGTCGTCGCGATCTGCGGCACCTGGTACGCCGGCGAGATCAAGAAGTCGGTATTCACGATCCTGAACTACCTGCTGCCCGACAAGAACGTCCTGCCCATGCATGCGTCGGCCAATATCGGCCCGAAGAACGATGTCGCGGTCTTCTTCGGCCTGTCAGGGACGGGCAAGACGACCCTGTCGGCCGATCCATCGCGCACTCTGATCGGCGACGATGAACATGGCTGGGGCGAGAACAGCCTCTTCAACTTCGAGGGCGGCTGCTACGCCAAGGTGATCAAGCTCTCTCGCGAGGCTGAGCCCGAGATCTACGCCACGACCGAGCGCTTCGGCACGGTGTTGGAGAATGTCGTAATCGATCCGGCAACCGGCCATCTCGATCTCGACGACGCTGCGCATACCGAGAACACCCGGGCCTGCTATCCACTCGACTTCATCCCGAACACTTCGGCCTCGGGCATCGCCGGCACACCGGAAAACATTGTCATGCTGACAGCCGATGCGTTCGGCGTGCTGCCGCCGATCTCGCAGCTGAGCCCGGAGCAGGCGATGTATCACTTTCTCTCGGGCTATACCGCGCGCGTCGCCGGCACCGAGAAGGGCGTGACCGAGCCGCAGGCCACCTTCTCGAGCTGCTTCGGTGCGCCGTTCATGCCGCGTCACCCAACTGTCTACGCCAAGATGCTGGGTGAGAAGATGGCCCGTCAGCATGTGAAATGCTGGCTGGTCAACACCGGATGGTCAGGCGGTGGATTCGGCGTCGGAGAACGGATGTCGATCCGCCACACCCGCGCCATGGTGCGGGCCGCGCTCGACGGTACGCTGGCATCCGCCGTCTCGGCCGCCGACCCGCACTTCGGCATGCTGGTGCCCAGCGCCTGCCCCGACGTGCCCGGTGGCGTGCTGAACCCGAAGAATACCTGGAAGGACAAGAAGGCTTACGACAATGCTGCCCGCGACGTTGCCCAGCGCTTCGAGGCGAACTTCCGGCAATTCGAAGGTCATGTCGACAGCAAGGTCAACAAGGCCGCGATTCGCGCCTCTGTCTGAGATCGTGGCGAGGACGCTTTCGCCATGGCGCTCAGGATGGCCTATGGTGTCGAGGCTTGAGCACCGTTCCTGAAAAGCCCCAGCTGGCGTTGGCACGCCTGCCGTGGCGCCTGCCGCTGATTGCGGCATTGGCGTTGGCCTTCGTGTCTTTGACGTTGATCTCGGGAATCGCCTACATCGCCGTGCTGGCCGGGGCCACGGGCACCGCGGAGCGGCTGCTGGTCGACAGGGCCGGGCGCGTCGTCGATGCCGAAGTTGCCGTGATCCGCAGCCGGCTCGATCCAGTAACCGAGCATCTCGAGTTGATCGCCGCTCTTGCCGCGGCCGGCCGCATCGACATCGACTCGCCCGTCGCCGTTCGCGAAGCCCTGGCAGTGATGATAACCCGCGTGCCGGCGGTGTCGGCTGCGGCGTTCGCCACGCTCGACCTTCAGCTGCACCGCGCCTTGCGTCATGCAGACGGGGCGGTGGTGCGCGACACAGTCTCGCTCGTCGACCTGCCTCAAGGGATGGAACGGTTTCGCCAGTTGCAGACGTCGCACAGTACGTTCTGGGGGGCTCTGTTCTGGAGCGACGCCATCAAGCAGCCGGTCCTCAATGTGCGCACGCCGGTGCGCCGCATCGACGACGCCTTCATCGGTGGCCTGATCGCCACGGTGGCGGTCGGCGATCTGTCGTACCTGGTCGGCGACGCCAGCCTGGGCACAGACGGCCGCTACTTCATTCTGGTTGGGCACGACAAGGTGCTGGCCCATCCCCGCCTGGTCGATCCTCGCGGCCTTGGCCTTTCCGAGGACAGGCCACTGCCTACCATCAAGGAAATCGGCGATCCTGTCCTTGCGAATTTCTGGAATCCGCCGATGCGCTCGAAGCGGGTCGACAGGGTACTCGGAGACTTCGGCCGCGTCGTCGAGGCCGAGGGCCGGCAATGGGTGTTCGTCTATCGCGAACTCCATCGCTACGGCCCCGATCCCTGGCTGGTCGGCCAATACTTCCCGCTCGAGGATGCGACCGGCGACCTCGACCGGTTGACCAATGGCGCGATCGTCGGGGCGGCCACGCTCGCCGTCGCAATCGTCCTCGCGCTGCTGATGGGTTTGAGCATGGCGCGTTCGATTCGCACCATCACCTCGGCGGCCGAGGCGATCGAGCAGCTCGAATTCGATGCTCCGTTCCACAAGAGATCGCGGTTGCGTGAAATCGACGAAGCCGGGCGGAGCCTCGACAAGGCGCGCGGCGTGCTGAAATGGTTCGGCGCCTACGTGCCGCGCCGCTTGGTCTTCCGGTTGATGGAACTCGGCGAGGAAGCGGTTGCCTCGCGGCGGCGCGACGTGACCGTGATGTTCACCGATATCGTCGAGTTCACGCCACAGGCCGAAAACCTGCACGAGCAGGCAACCGCCGACCTGCTCAATCATCATTTCGAACTGCTGGGCACCTGCATCGACGACGAGCATGGTATCATCGACAAGTACATCGGCGATTCCGTCATGGCGGTTTGGGGTGGCCTCTCCAAGATGGAGGATCACGCCGATCGTGCGGTAAGGGCGGCCCTCGCCATCGCACGGGTGATCGGCGAGGACAATGCCGTCCGCCGCGCCGCCGGTCTCGCCCCGATCCGCGTCCGCATCGGGCTGCACTCTGGTCCGGCAGTGGTCGGCAACATCGGGGCACCGGGACGCGTCAACTACACCGTGGTGGGCGATACGGTGAATGTCGCGCAGCGTTTCGAGCAACTCGGCAAGGAGTTCATGGTGCCTGGCGACGAGATCATCGTGCTCGTTAGCGGCGACACCATCGCCGCCATGATTCAGCCCAAAGCGCTGGGCATTCTGCCCAAGCCCGTGCTGCGCCACGTCAAGGGCCGCGACGAACCGGAAGAAGTCTACCGGTTGGCGTGATCGGCCGGCGACGCTGGACGGCGCGACGCCATCGCCGCTAGTGTATGGCTGTGGCCAGAGGATATTCGAGGAGGGACGTGCAGGACATGAAACGGCGCAACCTGCTGGCTATTTCGACAGCGGCACTGGCTCTTGGGCCCATTCACGCGCTGTGGGCGCAGGACACCAAGAAGCCGTTCACCGCCGCACAGCTCGACCAGATGATGGCGCCGATCGCGCTCTATCCCGACGCGCTGCTGGCGCAGACCCTGATGGCCGCGTCCTATCCACTCGAAGTGGTCGAGGCGGCGCGGTGGTCGCAGGCCAACCCCAATCTCAAGGGTGATGCCGCCGTCGCCGCGGTCAAAGACAAGGACTGGGATGTCAGCGTGAAGTCGCTGACCGCTTTCCCTCAGGTTCTCAAGATGATGAACGACCAGCTCGACTGGACCCAGAAGATCGGCGACGCGATGATCGCCCAGCAGAAGGATGTGGCCGAATCCGTTCAGCGCCTGCGCGCCAAGGCCGCGGCCGCCGGCAACCTGAAGAGCACGCCGCAGCAAAAGGTCACGACCCAGGCGGCGGGCGGCAGCAGCACGATCGTCATCGAGCCGGCCAATCCGGAAACGATCTACGTGCCGTACTACAATCCGGCCTGGGCCTACGGGCCATGGCCGTATCCGGCCTATCCGCCACCCTACTATCCGCCGCCGCCCAACTATGGCGCGGCGCTGATGACCGGCATGATGTTCGGCCTCGGCGTTGCCGCCGGTGCTGCCATGTTCGGCGGCTGGAACTGGAACCACGGCAACACCTACGTCAATGTCAATCGCGCGACCAGCATCAGCGCCAACAATTTCAACGCCAGCCACTACGCCAACGGCACCTGGAGCCACGATGCCACCCATCGCGGCGGCGTGCCCTACAACGATCGGGCGCTGCAGCAGAAGTACGGCCAGAACCGGCCGGGCTCGACGGAGCGCGACCAGTATCGCGGCCAGCAGTTCGAGAACGAACTGCGCGGCGGCCAGGCCGGCCAGCGCGACGGTGCCGCCCGTACCAATGCCGAACAGCGCGCCGGCGCGGAACGCGCTGGCGGAACCCAGGTGAATCGCGGCAGCGGCAGTGGTGAGGCGCGGCGATCATCGGGTACCGGTCGCAGCGACGCCCTGAGCGGCGTCGACCGTGGTCAGCAGGTCAATCGCGAGGCCGACCGCGGCCGGTCCTATGGCGGTGGCGGCCGCAGTTTCGGCGGCGGCGGACGTGGAGGTCGGCGATGAGTGGCTCGTTTATGCGCCGGGGTTTTCTGGCGCTCGCTCTGGTTGCCGGCCTTGCCGCATCGGTGGTGGCGCAACAGCCGACGAAGCTGCAGGGCTTTCCGAGCGCCGACGCGGCGGCGGCGGCCTTCACCGACGCAATCCGCGCCAAGAACGACAAGGCGATCCTGGCGATCCTGGGCGCCGGCTGGACGGCTTTCATACCGGCCGATTCCGGTGAGAGGGATCGCCGCCGCGCCGCCTACCTGGCGGCGTGGGACGAGGGTCACAAGGTCACGGTCTCGGACGGCACAAAGGCCACGATCGAGGCCGGCAAGTCCGGCTGGACCCTGCCGATACCGATCGTGAAGGACGGCACGGAATGGCGCTTCGACCTCGAGGCCGGCCGCGAAGAGATGCGCGCCCGGCTGATCGGCCGCGACGAACTCGCCGTCATCCAGACCTTGCTGGCGATCGTCGATGCCCAGCGCGACTACGCCGCCCTCGACCCGATGAACACCGGTGCGCCCGCCTACGCCCGCCGCCTGCTGAGCTCGCAGGGCAAGAAGGACGGCCTGTACTGGGATGCAGCGGCCGGCCAGCCGCCGAGCCCGCTTGGGCCGGCGGTGGCCAAGGCGCAGGCCGGCAGCAGCACGGCCGACGGTCACTACGGCTACAATTTCCGGCTGCTCTACGCCCAGGGACCGGCGGCGCCGGGCGGCGCCCGCGACTACATCGTAAATGGCCGCATGATCGGCGGCTTCGGCGTCATCGCCTGGCCCTTGCGCTACGGCGAGACCGGCGTGATGACCTTCATCGTCAGCCAGGGCGGCGATGTCTATCAGCGCGACCTCGGGCCGGAGACGGCGCAGCGTGCGGCTTCGATCGTGGCCTTCAATCCCGACAAGGATTGGGTGAAGGCCGATATGACGCCCCCGTGAGGGGCATTTTGGGGAGACAACCATGATCAAGACGAAGATCCTCTCGATGGTCGCGGTGGCGGGCCTTCTGGGCGGCTGCAACCAGAGTCTCTCGGATGGCCAGACCGGCGCCCTTGTCGGCGCGGCTGCAGGTACCGGCATCGGCTTGGCCACGGGTGGCAGCTTCGGTGCGGTCGTCGGCGCCGGCCTGATCGGCGGCGCGGTCGGCTATCTCGGTGGTACGGCCATCGGCAACAGCAAGTGAGATCGAGAGCCATGACCCGCAACGTTCTTGTCGCCGCGGCAGCCCTGTTGGTCGCATCCACCGCCGCCCAGGCCCAGCTCGCCCCCACGAACTTCGACCAGGCGGCCTACATCACCTGCAAGGAAGCGCATGCGATGCAGCCCGAACCGCGCAAGATGCTGGCGACCTACCTCGCCGATCATGCCGCGGCCTATCGCGGCGTGGTCATTCCCGATGGCGAGCAGGGCGCCAAGCTCGCCCTTCTGGTGCGCGGCGGCTGCACGCTGGCGCCGGACGCCTATCTGTTCACGGTGATCGACCGCGCGATCCTGGCCGAGATGTCGAAGCTGCCGAAGCGCAAGTAGCGCGCCAGACGGCGGCCAAGGGCGGGGCGTTTTGTGGCACACCTCGTTGTGCCACGAAGTGTCTGGCACGTTGTGCCACAAAGCGGGGTCAAGCCCTTGTTCCGGCTGCTTGGTCTCCCCCTGACGACCTGTGCCACCAGCGCCGGCCGCGGTCGGCGATGAGTGTCTGGAAAATCGGCAGTAAAACGGTTCACCCTGAACCAAGAAAAACGCCCGCTGGATTTCTCCGGCGGGCGTCTCCCATCGTGGCCAAAAACATAGCCGGATTCGGCTGAACCTGCAAATTTGCGTGAGTCAGGTCATCTTGATCATGACGTGACTGGCGTAGGCCGGGCGCGTGGCGAGCCGCTCGTACCAGGTCTTCACGTTCTTGAGTTCGGGCCGTTCGATGTCGAGCGCATACCAGCGGAAGGCAATGCACCCGACCGGAATGTCGCCCATGGTGAAATGGTCGCCCGCAACGTAGCGGCGGCCGGCCAGCCAGCCGTCGAGCCGCCCGAACAGCCGGCCCGCGTCCTCGGCCGCCTTCCTGATCGCCGCCATGTCGCGCTTGTCTTCAGGCGTGCGCACCAGCCCCCAAAATGCGATGCGCATGGGCTCGGAGATCGTGCTGAGCTGCCAGTCCATCCAGCGGTCGGCCTCGCTTCGCGCGCCCGGATCGTTCGGCCACAAGGTACCGGCGGCGTACTTCGCCGACAGGTAGCGCACGGCCGTATTGCTCTCCCAGATGATGCGGCCGCCGTCGTCGATGGTCGGCACGACGCCGTTGGGGTTCATGTCGAGGTACCATTTCTGGTCGTTGCCGCCGAACGGCCCGCCGACATCGGTGCGTTCGTATTTCAGGCCGCACTCCTCGGCCGCCCACAGCACCTTCTGCACATTGATCGAATTGGCCCGTCCCCAGATCTTCATCGCAATACTCTCCTTGATCTCAGCATTCCCATTCCGGCTTACCGTCGATGATCCGCAGCAGCTGCCTGGCATTGGGATCGTCGCCGGGCATGGCCGACACGCCTCTGAATGTCACCTGCGAATCATCGATCCAGACAGGGATTGGCCGCAGCAGGGAATTCGGGCCGGCACCGCGACACGCCGGTATCGCCGTAACCTTGGCGAGCGTCGGTGGATCGCGGTCGAGCTCGATGATCTCGATGTCGACGCCCGACATCAGGTTCGACACCAGAGCGACGCCTCGGCGACCGGAGGGTGAGAGGACGGGAGGTGCCGTCGTCACCAGGGTGCGGCCGTCCCGTTCGGAGACCAGGTAGGCAACGCCTTCTTCGTAAAGCCCCACGGTCACGACGTAGGTGCGATGCTTTGGCCACCACGCGACCAGCCGGTGCACTCGGGTGTCGTCCGGGAGGCAGGCGGAGCGATCGTCGCAGTCGGTCAGCGCGAGGGAGCGGCCGCCGGCAAGTTTCAGCCTGAGGGTTCGGCCGTCACGGGAGGCCATGTCGGGTATCGTTGCCAGGACCGCCGCATCGGAATCCCCGAGCCCCGCCGCCCCGTCGCTCGGCCCGCAACAAGGCCCATTTTCAATCACAGCTTTCGAGCCGTTCAGGAGCCCGGATGACGGCAGTGTCCACTGCTCGTTCGGGTCCTGAGACTGCGCCCGTGATGGCATCACTGCCAGAAGGCCGACCGCAGCGAAGACCCACCGCAGCGATCGCATGGCCTAGTGCGCCGCCGCCCAGTTGTCGCCGACGCCGGTGTCGACGACCAGCGGCACCGAGAGCTTGGCGGCGTTCTCCATCACGTGGCGCGCCACATCCCTGGTCTTGTCGAGTTCCCTGTCGGGCACCTCGAACAGAAGTTCGTCGTGCACCTGCAGCAACATCCGGGCCTTGAGTTTCGCTCCGGCGAGTGCGGCAGGGACACGGATCATCGCCTTCTTGATGATGTCGGCGGCACCGCCCTGCAGCGGCGCGTTGATCGCCGCACGTTCGGCGAAGGCCCGCATGCCCTGGGCCTTCTCGTTGATGTAGCGCAGGTGGATCTTGCGGCCGAACGGCGTCATCACGTAGCCGTGCTTGCGCGCGTACTCCTTGGTCCGTTCCATGTAGTCGCGGATGCCGGGATAACGCTGGAAGTATTTGGCGATGTACTCCTTGGCTTCCTGCTGGCCGATGCCGAGCTGGTTGGCGAGGCCAAAGGCCGAGATGCCGTAGATGATGCCGAAGTTGATCGCCTTGGCGCGCCGTCGCACCAGCGGGTCCATGCCCTTGACCGCCACGCCGAACATCTCCGACGCGGTGATGGCGTGGATGTCGTCGCCGCGCGCGAAGGCTTCCTTGAGCGAGGCGATGTCGGCCACATGCGCCAATAGTCTCAGTTCAATCTGCGAGTAATCGGCGCTCAGGAGCTTGTGGCCCTTGTCGGCGACGAAGGCCTGGCGAATCTTGCGACCTTCTTCGCTGCGCACCGGAATGTTCTGCAGGTTGGGATCGGTCGAGGCGAGGCGGCCGGTGGCGGCACCGGTCATGTGATACGAGGTGTGCACGCGGCCGGTTTTGGTGTCGACCTGGCGCACCAGCGCATCCGTATAGGTGCCCTTGAGCTTGGCCAGTTGGCGGTGTTCGAGGATTTTCACCGGCAGCGCATGGCCCTGGGCGGCGAGATCGTCCAGCACCGAGGCGTCGGTGGCCCATGATCCGTTCTTGTTGCGCTTGCCGCCGGGCAGATTCTGCTCGTCGAACAGGATTTCGCCCAGCTGCTTGGGCGAACCGACATTGAACTCGCGGCCGGCGATCTTGTGGATTTCGCCCTCGAGCTCGCCCAGGCGCTTCTCGAAATCGCTGCTGAGATTCTTGAGCTTGAGCGCGTCGACCTTGATGCCGGCCTGCTCCATGCCCAGCAGCACCGGGATCAGCGGCCGTTCGACCGTCTCGTACATGGTCGTCATGTGCTCGGGCACCAGCCGGGGCTTGAGCCGCGTCCAGAGCTGCATCGTGACGTCGGCGTCTTCGGCGGCGTAGTCGCGCGCCTTGTCGAGCGGCACGCGGTCGAAGCTCACCTGCTTGGCGCCGCTGCCGGCGACGTCGGAGAACTTGATGGTCTTCTGGTCCAGATGCAGCTCGGCCAGTTCATCCATGCCGTGACCGTGCAGGCCGGCATCGAGCACGAAAGACAGCAGCATGGTGTCGTCCACCGGGGCGATCTCGACGCCGTAGCGACGGAACACCGCCATGTCGTACTTGATGTTCTGGCCGACCTTCAGAACCGCGGGATCCTCGAGCATCGGCTTCAGCACCGCGACCGCCTTCTTGAGCGCGATCTGGCCCTCCAGCAATTTACCGCCATCCCGGTCGCCGCCGTCTCCCGCGAGATCGAGCGCGCCCTGCGCGGCGCCGCCCGGCGTGCGATGGGCAAGCGGCAGATAGGCGGCGCGCCGCCGGCTGGAATTCACGTCGCCCCACGGCCCGTCGAGCAACGCCAGCGAGACAG
>CALDNT010000149.1 GCA_937915145.1 uncultured Reyranella sp. | reverse complement strand
CGTCCGCCAGCGCCGCAGCGCCGCCGGTCTGTCGCCGGCCGCCAGCGACGCCGCCCCCAAATAGAACAGCGCCAGCGCGTTGCGCGGCTGGGCCTTCTCCAGCCGCTCCAGCACGGCAACGGCCGCGGCCGGCGGCGCGGTGCCGGGGGCGATCTGGCGGACCAGCGCCTCGGCCCAGTCGGTGAGGGTGGTCGTGTCGAGCGGGCCGAGCGCATCGGCCCTGCCATAGGCGGCGGCGGCGCGGTCGTTCTCGCCCAGCACCTTCCAGGCGTTGGCCAGCCGCAGCCAGCCGGCGCGATCGGCGGGGTTTTGCTCCAGCCTGGCCGCCAGGCCCTCGACCATGGAACGGATCGCCTGCTGGCGTTGCTCCGGCGCGAGGCCGGCCATCGCCTCCTGCTGCTCGCGGCTGGGCTGGGGCATGCCGGCGGCGGCCGACACGCGTTCGATCTCGGCGCGCAACATTGCGAGCCACGGCGCACCGGGCGGGCTGGCAGCTTCGAGCGCCTGCCAGCGCGCGAGAGCGGCCGCCGCATCGCCGCTCTGGGCCTCGTACAGGCCGAGATAGTAGCTGGCGCGGGCGTCGTCGGGCTGCAGCGCCAGCGCCTGGGTGAAGGCCGCCAGTGCATCTTGTGTCACCGTGCCGCCGGCTTCCAGCACCATTGCTTCGCCCCTGGCCGACAGGGCATCGTCGGCGGGACGGTCAGCCACCTGCTGCGATCCGAAGGGCGCCGCCGGCAGGCCGGGGCGGCCGGCATGAAGGTAGATCCCCAGCGCCAGCAGCGGCACCAGCAGCGCCAGCGCCGGCGGCAGCAGGCGGTGCAGGGTCGCGGACTCCCTTGGCCCGTCGGCTTTCGCGGTGTCGGCCGCAGCCCCCTCGGCCGAAGCAAGAATTCTTCGCTCGACTTCCAGGCGGGCGGCGGCGGCCTCGGCCTCGGGCACGGTGCCGGCGGCGCGGTCGCGCTCGATCTCGGCCAGCTGGTCGCGATAGATGGCGAGCGCGCTGTCGAGCCGTTCGGTGCGCCGCGCCGTCGCGCGCAGCAGCGGCACCAGCAGCGCCCCCACGGTGGCGGCGGTCAGGAGTGCCAGGAGGAATTCGAGCATGATCGCTAGCCCACCCTTCGAGACGCGTCCTGCGGACGCTCCTCAGGGTGAGGTTTTTCGCGAAAGTCCTCATCCTGAGGAGCGGCGCGTAGCGCTGCGTCTCGAAGGATGAGATCCAGGCGCTGCCGCTCCGCCTCGGAGAGCGGCGGCGGCGGTGCGGGCGGGAGGCGGCGGCGGCGCCGTGCCGCCAGCAGCAGCGCACCGCCGGCCACCAGCAGCAGCAGCGGTCCGCCCAGCCAGAGCAGCAGCGTGCCGGGCCTGAACGGCGGCTTCAGCAGCACATAGTCGCCGTAGCGCGCCACCATGTAGGCGAAGACCTTGCGGTCGTCGTCGCCCGCCACCAGCCGCTCGCGCACGGCGCGGCGCATGTCGTGTGCGACCTCGGCGTTGGAATCGTCGATCGACTGGTTCTGGCAGACGACGCAGCGCAGTGCCCGGCCGATGTCACGCGCGCGGGCTTCGAGGGCCGGATCGGGCAGCATCTCCGACGGCTCGACGGCGAGCGCCGGCACGGCAACCAGTACGGCTGCTGCGAGGGTGACGAAGAGAGCGGCGAGGCGCTTCACTTCGCGCCCTTCAGGAACGGCAGGATGGTCTCGGTCACGTCGCGCTCGGTGAGCGGCCCGCGGAAGTGGCGGCGGACGATGCCCTGGCCATCGACCAGGTAGGTCTCGGGCACGCCGCTCAGGCCCCAGTCGAGACCGGCGCGGCCATCGAGATCGGCGCCGGCGAATTTATAGGGATCGCCCAGCCGCTTCAGCCAGGCCAGCGCGTCGGCCGGCTTGTTCTTCCAGGCGACGCCGATGATTACAGCGCCCTCGCGGGTGGCCAGCCGGGTGAACAGCGGATGTTCGGCCAGGCACGGCGTGCACCAACTGGCGAAGAAATTCACGATCACCGGCTTGCCGGTGTGCAGCAGCGCGTCGGTGAGCGGCGGTTCGCCCTCGCGCAGCGGCTTCACGTCGAGGCGCGGCGCTTCGCGGCCGACCAGCACCGAGCCGATCGAGGCGGGGTCGCGGCCGGCCAGCAGCGACCAGGCGAAGAAGCCCGCCATCAGCGCCAGCGTCGCCAGCGGCAGCAGGAAGAGCAGGCGGCGGTTCATTCGGCAGCTTGAGCCATTGGACGACCCGCCTTCTTGCTGCCCCGGGGCGCGCCGATGCGCAGCCGGCGATCGGACAGCGAGACGAAGCCGCCGAGTGCTGCGAGCGCGGCGCCGAGCCAGATCCACGGCGCCAGCGGATTGTAGTAGAGGCGGATCACCCAGCCGTTCGCCGCCTCGCCCTCGCCCAGCGTCGCATAGAGATCGCGCAGCAGATTGGTGTGGATGGCAGTCTCGGCCACCTGGCGGCGCTGCACGGTGAAGACGCGGCGCTCAGGGCTCAGGATCGTATAGGGCTTGCCGGCGACGCTGACGGCCAGCGTCGCGCGTTCGGCCACGTAGTTGGGGCCCTGCAGGTTCTCGACGCGGTCGAGCTTGAAGTCGAAGCCGGCGAACGACGCGCGATCGCCGGGCTTCATGGTCCGGATCAGCTCGGAGTTCCACGCCCCGGTGCCGACGGCGCCGAGCACGACCACGCCCATGGCGGCATGCGCGATGGTCATGCCGAGGCTGGCGCGCGGCGGCAGTTTGTAGCCGGTGCGGACCAGGCGCTGGGCGAACTCGCCGAGGCTGCCCACGATCAACCAGACGCCGAAGCCGAAGGCGAGCGCGGCCAGCGTGCTGCGGCCGTCGATCGCGGTGGCCGCCACGATGGCGGCGATCACCGCCACGACAAAGGCCACACGCAGGTGACGCAGTGCCGGCCAGATCTCGGCGCGCTTCCAGCCGAGATAGGGGCCGACGCAGAGCGCGGCGAACAGCGGCGCGCAGATCGGTACGAAGGTGGCGTTGAAGAACGGCGGCCCGACCGAGACCTTGTTGCCGGTCAGCAAATCGAGAAACAGCGGATAGAGCGTGCCCAGCAGCACGGTGGCGGCCAAGGTGCAGAGCAGCAGGTTGTTCAGGATCAGTGCACCCTCGCGGCTCAGCGGCTGGAACAGGCCGCCGCCCTGCAGTTGCGGCGCCCGCCAGGCATAGAGCGCCAGGCCGCCGCCGGTGACGAACAGCAGGAAGCCCAGGATATACATGCCGCGCGCCGGATCCTGGGCGAAGGCATGGACCGAGGTGAGCACGCCGGAGCGCACCAGGAAAGTGCCCAGCAGCGACAGCGAGAAAGCGAGGATGGCCAAGAGCACCGTCCAGCTTTTCAGCGCGTCGCGCTTTTCCACGACGATGGCGGAATGCAGAAGGGCGGTGCCGGCCAGCCACGGCATCAGCGAGGCATTCTCGACCGGATCCCAGAACCAGAAGCCGCCCCAGCCGAGAATGTAATAGGCCCACCAACTTCCGAGTGCGATGCCGAGGGTGAGGAAGCACCAGGCGGCCAATGTCCACGGCCGCACCCAGCGCGCCCAGGCGGCATCCACTCTTCCTTCCAGAAGAGCGGCAATGGCGAAGGCGTAGGTGACGGAAAAACCGACATAACCGAGGTAGAGCAGCGGCGGATGGAAGGCGAGGCCGGGATCCTGCAACAGCGGGTTCAGCCCGTTGCCGTCGGCCGGCGGCGGCCAGACGCGCTCGAACGGATTGGAGGTGAACAGCAGGAAGGCGAGGAACCCGACGCCGATCAGCGCCTGGATGGCCAGCACGCGAGCGCGCAGGCTGTCGGGCAGGCCGGCGCCGAAGACCGCGACGGCGGCGCCGAACAGGGCAAGGATCAGCGCCCACAGCAGCATCGAGCCTTCGTGGTTCCCCCACACGCCGGAGATCTTGTAGAGCAGCGGCTTGGCCGAGTGCGAGTTGGCGACGACATTGGCCACCGAGAAATCCGACGCCACATAGGCCTGCGTGAGTGCGGCGAAGGCCACGATGACGAGCAGCGCCTGCGTGAGGGCGGCGGTACGGCCGAGATCCATCAACCGGATGTCGCCGCGCGACGCGCCGACGAGCGGCAGGGTTCCCTGCACCAGCGCCACGGCGAGGGCCAGAATCAAGGAGAAGTGGCCTAGCTCCGCTACCACGAGGCACCTGCAACGCGAACGCTAGCAGCGGAGCGGAGCTGGCGGGCGGCAGGCGCTGCAGCGCGCGCGCCTGTGAAGGCGCAGGAGCGAAGCGCCGAGAGCCCGCTGTGTGGAGGCTTGCAGGCGGTGTCGCGCCAACTGTGTCTATTCTGAACCGTGCGAGCTCTCGGGCCTTCGTCGCTGCGCTCCTGCAGGCCCTGCCGCTCGCCGGTCGCGAAGGCGCTCATTTGCCTTCCTTCCATTGCCCGGCTTCCTTGATCGCCTTCGCGACTTCGGGCGGCATGTAGTTCTCGTCGTGCTTGGCCAGCACCTCGCGCGCCACGAACACGCCGTCGGCGCCGAGCGAACCTTCCGCCACCACGCCCTGGCCTTCGCGGAAGAGATCGGGCAGCAGGCCGCGATAGACGACATCGACGGTCTTGTGGGTGTCGGTGACGCGGAAGCTAGTGACCTGGCCGTCGGCGGATTTTTTCACGCTGCCGGCCTCGACCAGGCCGCCCATGCGGAAGCGCCGCTCCGGCGGGATCTGCTTCTCCGCGATCTGGGTGGGCGAATAGAAGAAGACGATATTGTCGTTGAGCGCCGTCAGCACCAGCGTGGCGGCAAAACCCAGCACGGCGAGCGAACCCACCACCAGCCACAGGCGTTTGCGCTTGGGCGTCATCGACTTGCCTTTGCCCGCTGTTCGCGGGGCCTCTCCAGCCCACGCGCGGCCAGCTCGCGGCGCACACGCTGGCGGGCGGCCAGCGACGAGATCACCAGGCCGCCCAGGATGACCAGCGCGGCGAGATAGGCCGACATCACATAGACGGCATGGTTGCTCATGGGCGATTGCTCATGACTGGACCTCGGCGTTCTCGAGGCGGCGGCGGTCGATCTCGGTGTCGGTGCGCAGCAGCACCAGCAGCACGAACAGCAGGAACAGGGTCGCGGCCATCCACAGCAGCGGCACCAGGATCGAGGGATGGATGCTGGGCCCGCCCAGCCGCGCCACAGAGGCCGGCTGATGCAGCGTGTTCCACCAGTCGACCGAGAATTTGATGATCGGCAGGTTGATCACGCCGATCAGCGCCAGGATGGCGGCGGCGCGATCGCCGCGTTCGGGCTCGTCGTAGGCGCGGCTCAAGGCGATGTGGCCGAGATAGAGGAAGAACAGCAGCAGCATGGAGGTGAGGCGGGCGTCCCACACCCAGTAGGCGCCCCACATCGGCCGGCCCCACAGCGCGCCGGTGAGCAGGCACACGGCGCAGAAGCCGGCGCCGACCGGTGCGGCCGCCCGTGCCATCAGCGCCGCCAGCGGATGACGCCAGATCAGCAGCGAGGCCCCCAGAGCCGCCAGCAGGCCGTAGCCCGCCATGGCGAGCCAGGCCGAGGGCACGTGCACGAACATGATCCGCACGGTGTCGCCCTGCTGATAGTCGGGCGGCGACTGGATCAGCGCCAGGTAGAGGCCGAACGCCAGCATCAGCACGGTCGCAAAGGCGAGGCTGGGCAGCACGCGCTGGCTCAGCCGCCGGAAGCGCGCGGGACTGGCGAGAAAGTGGAGGTCGGCCATGTCGCTCTATCTATCCATTCATGGACCTGAGTCTATTCGCCAGCCTGCCGCAAGGCAGCGGCAATTGCCCACGGCGTGGTCGCCAGCGCCACCAGGGCGAGCGCCGCCAGGATCGCGATATGGGCGCCAAAATCGCCCCCCGTCGCCAGCGCCTCGATGGCGCCGGCACCGAAGATCAGGGTCGGCACGCATAGCGGCAAGGCCAGCAGGGCCAGCAGGGCGCCTGATTTGCGGGCGCCCAGCGTCAGCGCCGCCGCCAGCCCGCCGATCAGCGACAGGGTCGGCGTGCCGATCAGCAGCGTGGCGGCAAGCGCCAGCAGGACTTCGGGCTCCAGCCCGAAAGCTACGCCCAGCACCGGCGCCAGGGCGGCCAGAGGCAGGCCGGTCACAATCCAGTGAGCGCAGCACTTGGCCAGCGCCGCCAGCTCGAGCGGCCACGGCGCCAGCAGCAGCAGGTCGAGCGTGCCGTCCTCGTGGTCCGACGCGAACAGCCGGTCGAGCGACAACAGGGCGGCGAAGAGCGCGGCACACCACAGCACCCCCGCGGCGATGCGCACCAGCACATTGGCTTCCGGCCCGATGCCGAGCGGAAACAGCGTCGTGGCGACGACGAAGAAGGCCAGCACCACGGCAACGTCGCCGGGCCGGCGCCAGACCAGGCGCAGGTCGCGCGCGACAAGGGCGGCAAAGCCGTTCATGCCGGCGATCCAAGCTCGAGGGTGCGCATCCCGGCGAAGCCGAGCTCGGTGTGGGTGGCGGCGATGGCAAGACCGCCGGCAGCGAGATGTCTTTCAAGCGCCGCGCGAAAACCCGCCTGCGCCGCCGTATCCAGCGCATTCAAGGGCTCATCGAGCAGCCACAGCGACGCGCCCGACAGCACGACCCGGGCGAGTGCGGCGCGGCGGCGTTGGCCGGCCGACAGGGTTCGGATCGGCCGGTCGGCCAGAGCGGCGAGGTCGAACGCGGCAAGAGCAGCAGAGAGGCGCTCCGCATCGGGTCGCGTGGCGCTGCGCAGCCTTTCGGCGACGTCGAGATTCTCGGCCACCGTCAGATCGCCCTTCAAACCCTCGAGATGGCCCAACCACGCGAGCCGGCCGCGCCAGGTCTCGGGCTCGGCGCCGACATCCTTGCCCTGCCAGCGGATCGTCCCGGCGGCCGGGCGTACCAGCAGCGCCAACGCCCGCAGCAGGGTGGTCTTGCCGCTGCCGTTGCGGCCGGTGAGCGCGAGCAATTCGCCAGCGGCCAAGCCAAAGGACAGGCGCTCGAACACCGGCCTGCCACCGCGACGGCAGGCCAGATCCGCAACTTCGAGAAGGAAGGGCACCATGTGGCGCCGTCGTAGCATGGGCGCTCGAAGAGGCCCGAAAAGAAAAAGGCCGCCCTCTCGGGGGAGAATGAGAGGACGGCCGAAGCGCCTCCTAAGAGGCTAGAACGTGGCCTTTGGGGGGAACCACGCTCGGGGGAGATACCAACAGAAGATGGAAAGCCTCGGTGTCCGCCGCTAGACCCAATTGGGGCATTACTGTGATTTCTGCACATCGTCGCGACGCGACGATGTGCCGGCGGACGGCAGCGCTTGTCATCACGCGCGACAACCCGCCTGGCTCAGAAAAGGTAAAAAATCATCAAGTTGAACGGCGTCGTTCCAGCCCGTCCTGAAGCGGGCGGGCTCCTGGACCCGAGTGCGCAGTACTCAGGCGTAGGGATCTGCGGCGTCGCGCATGCCGTCGCCCATGAACTGGTAGGCAAGGATAACCAGGATCACCGGCACGACCGGCAGCATCAGCCACCAGTTCACCGCCACCACGTTGATATCGGTAGCCTCGTTCAGCAGCACGCCCCAGGACGTGATCGGCGGCCGCAGGCCGAGGCCGAGGAACGACAATGCGGTTTCCGCCAGGATCATCGAGGGGATCGACAGGGTGGCCGAGGCGATGAGATGGCTCATGAAGCCCGGCAGCAGATGACGGCCGATGATCCGGCCGGGTTTGGCGCCCATCATCTGGGCGGCCAGCGCGTAATCTTCCTCGCGCAGCGACAACAGCTTGGAGCGTACGGCACGTCCAAGGCTCGGCCAGTCGAGCAGCGCCAGAATGATGGTGATGCCGAAATAGATCAGCAGCGGCGACCAGGTGATCGGCAGCGCTGCCGACAATGCCAGCCACAGCGGCAAGTGCGGAAAGCTCTTGATGATCTCGGTCAGTCGCTGGACGACATTGTCGACCCAGCCGCCGTAATAACCCGCCAGACCGCCCAGGATCAGCGCCAGCGCGAACGACAGCGCGATGCCGATGATGCCGATGGTGAGTGAAATACGCGCGGCGTAGACGATGCGGCTGAACATGTCGCGACCCAGCCGGTCGGTGCCCAGCCAGAAGAACTGGCCGCCACGGGGTGGGCAGACGAAGTGGAAGTGGCCGTGGACCAGGCCCCAGAACTCGTAAGGCGCGCCGCTGCAGAAGAAGCGGAGTGGCATCGGTTTGGTCGGGTCAGGCGTGTAGATGCGCTGCAGCGTCTCGAGATCGCGGGTGGTCTTCAGCGCATAGACGAAGGGGCCGACGAATTTTCCCTCATGGAACAGGTGCACGGACTGCGGCGGCGCGAAGATATAGCCGGAGTGACGCGCGTGCAGATCGTAGGGCGCAATCCATTCGCTGATGAGGGTAGTGAAATACATCAGCGCCAGGAAGATCATCGCGGCGACAGCCGGCCGATGGCGGCGAAAACGCCACCACATCAGCTTCCACTGGCCGGCCATGTAGTATTTTTCCTGATCGGCGGTCAGCCGCTCGGAAACATAGGGATCCCACGCCTCGCGATTGACGTAGTGCGGGGTGCGGCGCGGCGTGCCGCTGGTGTCGTCGGAGGGCCGGTCGGTCATGGGTGGCCTCACTTTTCCGACTTGGCGCCGAAGCGGATGCGGGGATCCAGTGCCGCCAGCGCCAGGTCGGAGATCAACATGCCGATCACCGTCAGCGTCGCCACGAACAGCAGGAAGGTCGCGGCGAGATTGACGTCCTGGGTCTTGAGCGCGCCCAGCAGCATCGGGCCCGTGGTCGGCAGCGACAGCACGACCGAGACGATGACCGAGCCCGAAATGACATCGGGCAGCAGACCGCCGATGTCGGCAACGAACGGATTGATGGCATGGCGCAGCGGATATTTGATCAGCAATTTCAATGGCGGCAGGCCCTTGGCGCGACCGGTGACGACGTACTGCTTCTGCAGTTCGTCGAGCAGGTTGGCACGCAGCCGTCGGATCATGCCGGCGGTTCCCGAAGTGCCGATGACGACCACCGGGATGATGAGGTGCTCGGCCACGGAGACGATCTTGCCCCAACTCGTCGGCTGGCCGATGTACTCGGCGTCCATCAGGCCGCCGATCGACAGGCCGAAATAGACCTTGCCGACATAGAGCAGCACCAGGGCCAGCAGGAAGTTCGGGATGGCGAGACCGATGAAGCCGACGAAGGAGGCGACATAGTCGCCCATCTGGTACTGATGGGTCGCGGCATAGACGCCGATGACGAACGAAACTGTCCAGATGAAGATGATGGTGGCTGATTCCATCACCAGGGTGAGCACCATGCGCTCGCCGATCAATTCCGACACCGGCACGGTGTCCTGGCAGGAAAGCCCGAAATCCCAGCGGAAGATACCAGCGACCCATTCGAGGTAGCGCTGCCACAGCGGGTCGTCGAGATTGTAGAGTTGTCTCAGCTCGATGGCGCGACCGTGAGCGTCGGGATCGCCGCGTGCCAACAGTTCGTCGATCTGCGAGGTCACGCAATCGCCGGGCGGCAGATCGATGATGAAGTAGACGAGAGCGCTGATGATGAACAGCGTCGGAACCATCAGCAGAACCCGCCGGACGACAAAGCGCAGCATGATCAGTTCGCCTCCCGCGCGACGCGCACATAATGTCCGGGCTCGGCCTCGGTCCAGAACAGCGGACGCTGGCCGGTGTCGGCGAAGGGCTCGGGCCACTCGGCCGGATCCGACGCCTTGCCCTCCATCAGCGCGCCGAGATCGAGCCGGCGGCCGGGATCCGGGATCGGCACCGCCGACAGCAATGCCCGGGTATAGGGATGAAGCGGGTTGCGGAACAGTTCGCCGGCCGGCGCAAGCTCGACCAGGCGGCCGGCGCACATCACCGCGATGCGGTCGGCGATATAGTCGACTACCGCAAGGTTGTGCGAAATGAAGAGGTACGTAAGGCCGAGCTGCTTCTGCAGGTCCTTGAGCAGGTTCAGGATCTGCGCCTGGATCGACACGTCGAGTGCCGACACCGGTTCGTCGCAGATCAGCATGTCGGGCCTGAGCGCCAACGCGCGCGCGATGCCGATGCGCTGCCTCTGGCCGCCGGAAAACGAGTGCGGGTAGCGGCTGAGGTGGCGGCGGTCCAGCCCGACCATTTCCATCAACTCGCTCACCATCTCGCGGCGGTAGGCATCGTCGCCCTTGCGGTGGATGATCAGCGGCTCGACCAGGATGTCGTAGACCGTCATGCGTGGATTGAGCGACCCGAACGGATCCTGGAAGATGAACTGCAGTTTGGTGCGGAAGCCGTTCAACGCCTCGCCCGCGAGGGACAGCACGTCGATCTTGCGGCCCCAGTCGTCATAGACGACCTGGCCATCATCGTTTTTGGCGTCGGCCGAGACACCGCGCATCAGCATCTTGCTGAGCGTGGTCTTGCCGCAGCCCGATTCGCCCACCAGGCCGAGACATTCGCCGCGCATGACGTCGAAGCTGACGTCGTTGACGGCGCGGATCTGACGGGTGACGCCACCACCCATCAGGGACTCGATCAGCGAGTCGGCCTTGCGGATACTGAAGGTTTTCGACAAGTGGCGGACCTTCAGCACCGGCGCATCGGGATTGAAGGTCGGCGTCGGCGTCACGGACGCTTTTTCCTTGAGAAGATGGCCGGTCGCGGCCGTGATGTCGCGGATCGGCACCAGCCGTTCGCCGGGTTTCATGTCGAAGCGCGGCACCGCATGAAGCAGGGCCTTGAGATAGGGGTGCTGCGGGTCGCGAAAGATGTCGCGCAGGTCGCCCGACTCGACCACCTTGCCGCGGTACATCACGACGACGTCGTCGGCGACGTTGGCAACCACTCCGAGATCATGGGTGATCATCAGCAACGCCATGCCCAGTTCCTTCTGCAGGTCCTTCATCAATTGGAGGATCTGGGCCTGGATGGTGACGTCGAGCGCCGTCGTCGGCTCGTCGGCGATCAGCAGGGCTGGCCGGCAGACCAGCGCCATGGCGATCATGGCGCGCTGGCGCAGGCCGCCGGACAGCTCGAACGGATAGGTGCGCAGCGCCCGCTTGGGGTCGGGAAAGCCGACCATCCGCAGCATGTCGCGCGTCAGTTCGTCGATCTCGGGGCGGCTCAGGCGGCGGCCGGACTTGGCCGCTGCCTCGCCCAGCTGGTCGCCCAGCGTATGGAGCTCGCTCAGGCGGTCGCCGCCATGCAGTTCGACCGCCTCGCCAATCTGGTCGCCCACCGTGTGCAACGCCGACAGCGAGGTCATCGGCTCCTGGAAAATGATGGAAATCTGCCCGCCGCGGATACTGCGGATTTCAGGACCGGCACGGTCGAGCTTGGCGATGTCGACGGTGGCCCCGCCGGCACGGGGATCCGCGAACAGGATCGAGCCCGACGGAATCGTGGCGGTGCGCGGCAGCAGGCCCATGATGGCCTGGCTGCACACCGACTTGCCGGAGCCCGACTCGCCCACCAACGCCAGCGTGCCACCGGGCGGGATCGAAAACGACGCCTTGTCGACCGCCCGGAGCGTGCCCTCGTGGACACCGAATTCGACAGTCAGGTTCTCGACGCGCAGCAGATCCTTCATGCCAGTTCTTCCCGATCCGCCACTGCGATACTCATTGCGCGCAAATTGACTCGCGTCGACTCACTCAGGCTAACGCCGCCCGCTTCGGCGGCGCGAGCAGCCCGCTCGACAATATCGTGAAAGCCCTCGAGCGAGGAATCGACCTTTACCACCCGACCGCCGGCCGACCCGATGCTGAGCTGCATCCAGCCGTCCGCCCGGTCGCGCTTGGTCGAGTAGTAGCTGAGCTTCAGTCGGTCAAGCCGCGCCCACTCGACCAGCGTTCCCGCCGGTCCATCGGCGCAGAGGCTGTCGGGCGCCAGGAGGTAGCGGGTCCGGTGCCGCAACGCGGTGCGCACGAGGAACAGGGCAAAGAGAAGGAAACCGCCTGCCAGGAAGAAAGCGACCCAGGGATCGACCTCAAGCAACAGAAGGGGGGTGCCGCACAACACGACGCCAATCGCGGCTCGAACATAGTCGGCCCACAACGTCCGTCGCGGATAACGCAGGTCGGCGGTACTCAAACGCGTCTCCCACCCTCAATCTTAACTGAGCGCGAACAGCTCGTGCGCCGAGCGCGCCCGCATGCCCGACATCGCTCTTGTTCGTTTCCAGAACAACTCTAGGAACTCCCACGCCCCGCCGTCCATCACAAGATGATGACTGAGAATACCCACCGGCTCGCCGGTCCCGGCCCGTGCCCGGGCAAGCGCCTCGACCACGGCGGCGAGGCTTGCGGCTTCGCCGATGAAGCCACGACCGCCCTTCCAGTCGATCAGGTCGGCGTGGGCATTGATCTGCCTCAACCCGCGGACCGGATGGGGACGGCGCACTGCGCCGAAGGTCGAGAGCCCGGTAAACCCGATCTCCGGCAAAGTGGGCACCAGACCGGGGGCAATGCGGTTCCACGGCGGCACCACGACCTTGAGCGGGCGATCGCCAAACAAGCGTTCCAGCGCCATCCGGCCAGTCCCGAGTTCGCCCAGGACGAACATGGCCGGCCGGTGGGGGCCAAGCTCGATCTTCTTTTCGCTGGCGGGCGCATGATTGACATGGGCGTAGCCGTGCTGAAGCAGGTCGACGGCCGTCTCCATGGCAAGTCGATCGGCGAGTGCTGCCGTCGCGCGCGCCGGCACAACCGCCAAAGCGAGCGGAGTTGCGGTCTCGCGGTGGATTTCGAGCAGGCGATCGAGAGCGGGGCCAGCGTCAGCAGCATCGTCGTCGCGCCACCACAGATCGGCACAGCGGCCGGCCGCATGCCAGAGCGCAAGTTCCTGTTCAAGAGCCTGCCAACTGGTCACGACGCGTGGGCCCTCAGCAATTCGGCCGTCGCCGCCGCGCCGCGCGCATCGCACGGTGGGAAACTGCGAATCGACGGACCCGCCAGCGCGCGTCGAACGGCGGCGGAGAGGCTCTCGGGCGACACCCCGTCCGCCGGCACGGTAGCGACCATGCCGCGCTCGGCGAGCAGTCCGGCCCGATCGGCCTGTTCGGTCTCACGCGCGGTGCCGAATGGGACCAGTACAGCGCGATCGGCGCAGCACAGCGTTTCAATCACCGTGTTGTAGCCCGCCTGGGAAATCGACAATGTCGCGTTCCGCAACAAAGTGGTGAAGTCGCTGCGCGCCGCTTCGACGACGAAGCCCTGACCGGCCGTTGCAAGACCGGCGCGCTCTCCCGCCGGCACGTCGGCTCCCAGCAGGAGGCGCCATGTCCTGTCGGCCAGCGGACCAAGCGGCCGGGCCGCAACTGCCGCCCGCAGCAGGGGCGAGCCGACCGCGCCGCCACCCACCGAGACGATGACTTCATCCGTGCCGGCGTCGCTTGTCGGACTCGCAAGATCCGATTCGACGACATAACCCGTATAGAAAGTGCGGTCTTTCACGTGTTCCCAACCCGCGAAGCTTCTGTCGAAGCCGACCAGCCCGGGATCGGCATGGATCATCGCGAAGTCGAAGGCCCCAAACGTCTCGATCGTCTCCACGATGCGCTGCGGCGAGGCCGACCGGCGCACAACGTCGCGCACCGAGGAGACGATCAGCGGCCTCGGCCGGAGCGCCCGTGCCGCCTCGACCAGCGGCAACAGCTCGAAACGAAGTTGCGTGCGCCCGAAAGGGAATTGCTCGGTGATGAGGATGTTCGGTGCTTCGGCCTGAAACAAGCCCACCAACTCGCGTGTGCGACCGGCACGGAACGCATCGTCGAGCGGCCTGCCGTCGAGGTGCGCAAGTTCGCGCAGGCCGTCGTCTCGCGCCCGCACCGGCGGCAGCTGGTGGATGCGCGCCGCTCCGGTCTTGAGCGGCGTGGGCGCACCCCCCGAGACCAACAGCACGTCGAAATCGCTCGCCGCCAAGGCGCCGGCCAGCGTCGCAGCGCGACGGAGATGGCCGATGCCGAGAAGGTGCTGAACATAGAAGAACACCCGCGGCTTCACGGCGCGCCCTCGCCGGAATTGGGGCCTCTGCTTGGGCTCAAGGGCACGTTGAGACGATCGACCAGCACCCGGCCGTCGCGTTCGGCGACAAAGAAATGGACAGATCGCCAATCGAGCTTGACCGGCGGCCTGCCCATCATGTCCCAGCCTGTGGCCAACGCCAGCAGAGCGCGGATTGCCGCCTTGTGGGAGACCGCGACCACCGGCTCGCCGGCCCGTGCGACGGCCGCCGCCCAGCCGCCAAGCCGGACCATGGCGTTACGCGGCGACTCGCCGCCCGGCGGCTGGAAGTCGAGTCCGGCGCGTTCGGCCGCGGCGAAGGTCTCGCCGCCTTCAGTGCGCAGCGCGGCGAGCGTGCGGCCCTCCCAGGCGCCAAAGCTCATTTCGCGCAACGCCGAATCGATGCTCACCGCCGCGGATGGGCGCAGCAGCTCGGCGGTACGCCGGGCACGTTGCAGGGGGCTTGCGACGCGCCGCCAGCCGTCGGCCGGCGGCGGCAGGCGCCACTGTCGGGCGGCAGCCTCGCCGGCGGCACTCAACGTCGTGTCGGTGAGACCCTGCAGAAGACCGCGCTCGTTCCAGCCGGTCGACGCATGGCGCAGAATGGCGAAGGACACGCCGTTCATCGCCGAACCCGAAGGGTGCCGAGCGCCGTCGCCAGGGCGCGGGCGGCGGCCCGTTCATCGTGGTGCGCCAACACGCGCGCCGACGCGGCCGCAGCCAGACGTGCACGCTCAGCCGGATCGTCAAGCAGCCGCGCCACGGCGGCCGCGAAAGCCGTGGCATCGCCGATCGGCGTCAGCAGGCCCGACACACCATCGGCAACGACGGCGGGCACACCGCCGGTACGGCCGGCAACCACGGGCAGGCCGGCAGCCTGGGCTTCGAGAAGGGCCATACCGTAGGCTTCGTTGATTGCGGGCCAAAGGTAAAGATCGGCGGAGGCATAAAGCGCCGGCAGCGCCTCGCGTGGCACGGCACCGGCGAAGCGCACGCGCGGGGCGAACGGCGCCATCAAGGCTTCGATCTCGGCTCGTGCCGGCCCATCGCCCACGATCAGCGCACGCCAGGGCCGATCCTTCAGCATTTCGAAGGCACCGGCCAGCACACGGTAGGACTCAAGCTTGTCGCGCGCGCGCATCATGCCGACGCTCATGAGCAGCGGCGGCCCGTCATGAGGGATGCGCGTGGCGGCGGCGGAACAAAAAGGCGCGGCATCGATGAAGGGCGGCAGCCAGAGCTGACGCGCGCCAGGCCCGAGACGGGCCTGCACGCCGGCGACATCGCGCGGATTGACCGTCAGCACCAGATCGACGGCGCCAAGCGCGCGCTCGACAGCGCGATGGCCGAGCCGCGTTGGCCCCTGGGCGCGGCGCGGCGCGTGGCTCGCCTCGACGATCACATAGGGAATGCCGAGGGCGCGGGTAACGAGGGGTCCCAGCCAGTCCGGTTTTCGATAATGGCAATGATAAGTGAACCACAGGTCGAAGCGCTCGGGATGACCGGCCGGCAGTGCCCGCCACTGCCCGACCAGCCGCGCGGCGCGACCGCGAGCGGCGCGCTCGAGCGCGAGATGGGTATCGGGCGGCGGCACACCGGGCGCGACCCGACTGAGCGCCGGTATGGTCACGCGATGACCGAGCCGGCGCAGCAGACGCAGCAGGCCTCGCGCCATTTCGCGATCACCCGAAGGCGAGGGGCTGTCCGGTGGCTTCAACGGCGTGTGCAGCAGCACGCGCATGGGGTTACTCGGCCGCGCGGGCAGAGGCTGAGGGGTGCTGTCCCAGTGATGCAGCAATCCAGTCGACGCCGGCGTCGTAGGAAAAACGTGTGCGCACCACCTCGCCGGCGCGTCGCGCGAGGGACTGGCGCAAGTCGGGGTCGGCGATCATGCGTGCAAGTCCCGCGCCGAGATCGCCGGGCGCGCCCGGCGGCACAAGGAGGCCACTCTCGCCATCCTCGATGAACTCGCCAATCGCGGCGGCCTGAGTCGAAACGACGGGCAGGCCCTGGTGTGCTGCTTCCATCAACACGTTGGGCAGGCCGTCCTGGTCGCCGTCGGCCGCCCGCTTGCTGGCGAGCACGAACAGATCGGCGCGCGCGAGGGCTGCGAACACCGCTTGCTGCGGCTGTCCGCCAAGCCAGACGCAGCGATCGGCAATGCCGAGTGATGCCGCACGCGCCTTCAACTGGTCAGAGAGACCACCGGCGCCGATATGCTCGAAGCGCCAGTTGAGCGCGCGCGGAAGCGCCGCCAGCGCATCGAGGAGATCGTCGTAGCCCTTCTTCTCGACCTTGCGACCGACCGAGAGCACGACGACGGGATCATGCGGATCCGAGCCATCGCGGCGCGGCCGCATTGGCGGCGGCGACGGCAGGTGGGCAAGATCGAGCCCGTGATAAACGAGGCGCAGCTTTTTGGGTTGCGGCGCCAGTTCCTTCAACCGCTGCAGGCCGACATTGGTGCAGGTAACCAGCCAGGCGCAATCCGCAAGCTTGTCCCTCACCTCCCACGGCTCGCTGGTCCAGATGTCCTTGGCATGCGCCGACACGCTCCACGGCAAGCCACGCAGGGCGGCGGCATATCGCGTTACCGACGCCGGGGTGTGCAGAAAGTGCGCATAGAGTCGGTCGACCGACTGCGGCAGCTCGGCGGCCAGAACCAGCGCCTGACCCCAGCGCCGGATACGGTTGGCCGTCGGGTCTCTCCGCAGGTCAGCGAGAAATTTTTTCCGCGCGGCGGCGTAGCCCGGCAGGCGACGTGATGCCCGCCAGCCCGCGAACACCCGGCGCGGATCGTCCTTGAGGTATTCCGGCAGATAAACCGTGCGGGCGACCACGCGTTCATGGACGGGATGGAGCGTCTTGTCGGTCGGTCGGCGCAACGACCAGATCTCAAGTGCGACACCGCGAGCCTCGAGGCCGGCGATCTCCTGGGCGATGAAGGTCTCGGAAAGGCGAGGCCAGCCTTTCAGCACGACCGCAACACGCGCACCCGCTGCACTCATGGAACTCGACATCAATGAACCAGCGGTCAGGTCCTGGCGCGCGCCGGCGAACCGAGCACAGGATCGGCAGCGGCTATCGGGTCGGTGGCACTCGCCACTGCGCCGAGCGATGCCGGGCCGCGGTGCGGATGCATGAGCTGCTTGGCGACCAGACGCCAGACATTGCCGAGGCCGTCGAGCAAGCCGGGCACCACGACATCGCTCGGCACACCCTGCTGCGGCAATTGCCGCAGCGCCGTGGCCATCGCCTGGGGATCCCGGCCCTTCTCGGCGTCGAGCATCTCGATCAGGCCTATATTGCGGGCCGCGCGGGCACGGATGAACTGCTCCAGTCGCGGCCGCGTGCGCGGCACGATGATCGCCTTCTTGTCGAACGACAGGATCTCGCAAAACGTGTTGTAGCCGCCCATGGCAACGACACCGGCTGCGCGTTTCATCAAGGCGCCGAGATTGTTGGTGAAGGTAAGCGTGCGGATGTTGGCGAATTTCTCGGCACGATCGCGGAACGAGTCGCGCGCCGTGGCCGACATGAACGGACCAAATACGATCACCGCGCCGTAGGGAATATGCGGATCGGCTTCGTAGGCCGCCAGCACCCAGTCGATCAGATCTTCGCCGTCGCCGCCGCCGCCGGCAGTGACCAGGATGAACGGCCCGTCGATGTCGCCGACTTCGTGCGGGATGTCGGCATGCAACGGCAGGTCGCGGCGCAGGTAACCGGTGTAGACCATCTTGTGCCGCACCGACGGCGGCAATTCGATGCCGGTCATCGGCTTGTTGATCTGCGGCAGGCCGTAAATCCAAATCTCGTCGTAAAGGTCGCGCAGTGCCGGCACGACATTCTTGCGTTCCCATTCCTGAGCCAGCGCCGCCGGGTCGTCCATGACATCGCGCAGACCGAGCACCAGCGGCGTACCACGATCCTTGAGCAGCCTGAGCGCCGGGCCGACCTCGCCGCGCAGTCCGAGCGGTTCCTTGTCGACGATGAAAAGGTCGGGCCGGTAGATGTCGGCGGTGTCCCGGATAATGCGGGTCCGCATCTCCAGCGTGTGCTCGACCCCGACACGAAGATTGGCCGAATCGTAGTCACCGGTGACGTTCTTGACGACGCCGGGCACGCGCACGAAGTCGATGCCGGAACGGAATTCGTAGGACCCGATCATCGGCGAGCCCGACAAGATCAGGACCGAAACCGACTGGTCGGCGTCGACGAGGGCGTTGGCGATGGTCCGGCAACGGCTGACATGGCCGAGGCCGAACGAGTCGTGGCTATAGATCAGCACACGCTTGGACCGGCTGCTGGTGGGCATACGAAGCGTCTCCCCCTTATCCGAAGCGCCTCCTGCCCCGGCCGGTGACTGTTGGCCAACTATGCCACAGACGGGCTGCGGCGCGAACCCCCACCCGGCTGGCGCAAAAAAATCGAATGTAATCAATGGGCTGATCGCCTATACCGGACAAAGGCCGGCACGACACGGGTTTCGATGCAACGCAATCTGTTCACCTACATCTGGCGACACAGCAGGCCCGAGCAGGTTGTGATCCTGGCGCTCGTGGTGCTGGCGCAGGTCTTCTACTTCCTGTCGCTTACCGTGCCGAAGGCTGTCATCAACAACGGCATCCAGGGCAACGCCTTCAAGGACAGCAAGACCATCCCCTTCCTGGTCTGGGAACTCGACCTGACGGCCATCATGCCCGGCAAGGTGATCCACTTCTTCGACGGCTTCCAAGTCGACCAGCTGCAATACCTCGTCGTCATGAGTTTCGTTTTCCTTGGCGCCGTGGCGGTGAACGGCCTGTTCAAGAAGACGATCAACACCCAGAAAGGCCGCATGGGCGAGCGCATGCTGCGCCGCCTGCGCTACGAACTCTACGACCGCATCCTGCGTTTCCCGGCCGCCCACTTTCGCAAGGTCAAGCAGGCCGAACTGGCCACCATGGTCAAGGACGAGGTCGAACCGCTGGGCGGCTTCATCGGCGACGCCTTTGTCGCGCCGATGTTCCTGGGCGGCCAAGCGCTGACGGCCATCATCTTCATCATGCTGCAGAACTGGCTGCTCGGCTTCGTCGTCGTCATCCTGCTGGGGGTGCAGATGGCGATCGTGCCGAGGCTGCGCCGCCCGGTGCTGATTCTTGGCCGCGAGCGGCAGCTCACGGCGCGGCTGCTCGCCGGACGCATCGCCGAGACCGCCGACGGCGTTCACGAAATCCACGTCCATGGTGCAGCCAATTATGAGCGTGCCGACATTTCCGAGCGGCTGGGCCGCATCTTCAAGATCCGCTTCGATCTCTACCAGAAAAAGTTCGTCGCCAAATTCTGGAACACCTTTCTTTCCCAGGCCACGCCGTTTGCGATCTATCTGATCGGCGGCTACTTCGCGATCACCGGCAGGATGGACGTGGGCGCCGTGGTCGGCGTGTTGCTGGCCTACAAGGACCTGCCGTCGCCGATCAAGGAGCTGCTCGACTGGGACCAGCAGCGCCAGGACGTGCAAATCAAGTACGAGCAGGTGATCGACCAGTTTCAGCCCGAGGGGATGATGCAGCCGGAGCTGCAAGCGATCCCCGACGGCCCGCCGCCGCCCCTCGGCAAGGAACTCGCCCTCTCCGGAGTGACCTTCTCCGAGGACGGAAGGGTGAAGCTGCTCGACACCGTTTCGATCGTCGTGCCGACTTCGACCCGGCTGGCGGTGATCGGCGGCGCAAGCTCGGGCAAGGATGTACTTGGCCAGGTGCTGGCCCGCCTGGTGCTGCCGACGGGCGGCTCGATACGGCTCGACGGCCAGGACTACTTCCAGATCCCCGAGTACGTGCTGGGCGCGCGCACTTCCTATGTCGGGCAGGACACCTATCTCTTTCCGCTGTCGGTGCGTGAGAACCTGCTGTTCGGCCTGAAGTTCAGGCCGGTCAACCCGGCCGTCTACGACGACTCTACACGCACCGTACGTGAAGTGTTCTGGAAGGAGTCGCGTCGCGCCGGCAACCCTCCGTTCGACCCCAACGCCGATTGGATCGACTACGAACTGGCGGGCGCAACCGGACCCGCCGACCTGCTGCCGCGGATCGTCGCCGCGCTGCGGGCGGTCGAGATCGACGAGGATATCTATGCGCTGGGACTGCGCGGCACCATCGATGCCGCGCTGCGACCCGATCTTGCCGAGCGGATCCTGAAGGCGCGCCATACCCTGCATGGTCGCCTGCAGAATGACGCCTACGCCGGCCTGGTCGAACCGTTCAACGGCGACCTCTACAACAAGAACCTGTCGGTAGCCGAAAACCTGCTCTTCGGCACGCCGCTCGGAAAGCAGTTCGACGGCGA
Organism: uncultured Reyranella sp.; assembly: GCA_937915145.1. GTDB lineage: Bacteria > Pseudomonadota > Alphaproteobacteria > Reyranellales > Reyranellaceae > Reyranella. The sequence goes on along the minus strand of CALDNT010000149.1, from coordinate 11,451 downwards.
CAATATCGCGGCCGATCCCTACGTGCGGGCAGTGCTGGGCGCGACCGGGCTCGATCTCGACCTGCAGCGCATGGGCCTCAGCATTGCCGAGACCATGGTCGAGCTGTTCTCGGGCCTGTCGCCCGACAATCCGTTGTTCGAACAGTACAGCTTCATTTCGGCCGACGAGTTGCCCAACGTGCGGCTGCTGCTGCAGCGACTGGGCGGCAAGGGCATCGAGGCCGTGCCCGATGCCGACCGGCCGCGCCTGATGACGCTGCCCTTCCGCTACATCGAGGCGCGCCATCGTCTCGGACTGATCGACGAGGCGATGGAAACGCGCATCCTGAGCGCCCGGCACGCCTTCGCCGAGGGCTTACCGGCCGAATTGCGCGGAAATGTCGAGTTCTACGACTTCGGGCGCTTCAACAGCGCCGCCACCCTGCAGGACAACATCCTGTTCGGGCGCCTGGTGTATGGCCAGGCCCAGGCGGAGGCCCGCATCGGCACGCTGATCGCCGAGGTACTGGCCGAACTTGACCTGCGCGATTCGGTGATCGAGGTCGGCCTAGAGTACAATGTCGGCGTCGCCGGCCGCCGTCTGCCGGCGACCCAGCGCCAGAAGCTCGGCATCGCGCGGGCGCTGATCAAGCGGCCGCAACTCCTGATCGTCAACGAGGCGCTCGCCATGTTCGACGGCCGCACCCAGGACCGCATCCGCGACAATATCCTGGCGGCCGGGCACGGCGGGGTGGTGTGGATCGCGAACAGGCCGGCGCAGGCCGAACCGTTCGAGCAGATTGTCGTCATGCAGGGCGGTCGTATCACCGCGCAGGGAACGCCGTCCGATCTGGCGGCAAAGGGTGGCCTCTACGCCGAGCTCATGGCGTCGGTGTAGTTCAGGAAGGAGGACACGATGAACCTCAATGAAGAAGTCGAGTTGCTCAAGCGAGTGCCGATTTTCGCAAAGATGGAGCAGGCCAAGCTGAAGCTTCTGGCCTTCACCAGCGAGCGGGTGAATTTCGCCGCTGGCCAGGAAGTCTGTCACCAGGGCGATCCGGGCGATACGATGTACGTGATCCTGGGTGGCGTGGCCGACGTGCTGATCGACAAGGCGGGTACGGACGGCCAGATCGCGGTGGCCGAGATGAAGAAGAACAGCTTTTTCGGCGAGATCGCCATTCTGTGCGACGTGCCACGTACCGCCACCATCAAGGCACGCGAATCGCTGAGCACTCTCAAGATCACCAAGGATATGTTCTACCGCCTGGTGGAGGAATTTCCGCAGCTGTCGATCGAGATCATGCGCGAGCTGGCGCATCGCCTGGTGGATACCAATCAGAAGTTGCAGGCGACCACGAAGCCGAACTAGTCCAAGAGCATGAGTCGCCTCGACAGTTTCATCGCCCGCATGCAGGCGCAGCGGGATTGCCTGAATTTCCTGAAGCCCGCCGTCGACAGGCTCAAAGGTCCGATCCTCGAGGTCGGACTGGGCAACGGCCGCACCTACGACCATCTGCGCGAACTCTTTTCCGGCCGCGATATCTATGTCTTCGAACGCAAGGTAGCGGCCCATCCCGATTGCATTCCGCCCGACGACCGGCTGTTTCTCGGCGAGGCGCGCCAGTCGATCGTGGCGGCAGCCCGACAGCTCGGCGCCACAGCGGCACTGATCCACACCGATCTCGGCACCGGCGATCACGAAGCCAACATGGCGATGAGCGCGTGGCTCGCTCCGGCGCTCGACGCGCTGGTGGTCCGCGAAGGCTATGTGCTCGCCAACCAGAAACTCGACGTGCCGCGCTGGCAGCGCCTGCCCGAGCCCCCGGGTGTGCCCCGGGACCGCTATTTTCTCTATCGCGCCGGCTAGCGGCCGATCAGCCGCAGCAGCACCAGCAGCACGACGGCGCCGACCACCGAGCCGACAAACCCTGCGGCCTGACCGATCTGATACAGGCCAAGCGCCTGACCGCCGTAGGTTGCGATCACCGCACCCACGACGCCGATCACGATGGTGACGATGATGCCACGCGGATTGGGACCAGGCGTAATGAAGCGTGCGAGCAGGCCCACGATCAGGCCGATGACGAGAACACCGATAATGCTCATGAGCTCTTCTCCCTAGACATCGAACGTCGCCAGCACCGGCACATGATCCGACGCCTTCTCCCAGTCGCGCAGGTCGGCATCGATGCGGTAACCGCTGATCGCCGCCGACAGCGCCGGTGTCGCCAGGATATGGTCGAGCCGCCGGCCGCGGTTGGACGCCCGCCAGTCGTTGTTGCGGTAGCTCCACCACGAATAGAGTTTCTCGCCGGCCGGCACGAAGCGTCGCGGCACGTCGATCCAGTCGAGTGACGCCTGCATCTGGCCGAACAGGTCGACCTCGACCGGCGTGTGCGAGACGATCTTGAGGAGCTGTTTGTGGTTCCACACGTCGTGTTCGAGCGGCGCTACGTTGAGATCGCCGACGACGATGCGGCGCAGGCCCTTGCGGGCCCGCGGTCGGGGCTTGCGCTCGGCGTACCACCTGGCCATCTCGCGGTAGAAGTCGAGCTTGTGCGCGAACTTCACGTTCTCTGTGGGGTCGGGAATGTCGCCGCCGGCCGGAATGTAGAGATTGTCGAGCAGGATCGGATCGCCGCCGAGGTCGAGCGCCGCCTCGATATGGCGGCAATCCTCCTTGCCGCAACGATGGTGGATGCTGGTGGCGGCGAACGGCACCTTCGAGATGATCGCCACGCCGTTGTAGGATTTCATGCCCTGGACGAGGCGGTGCTTGTATCCCAGCGCCTCGAACACGAGATGTGGAAAGAATTCATCCGGGCACTTGGTTTCCTGCAGGCAAAGCACGTCCGGTTTGCGCAGATGCAGATAACGCTCGACATTGGCGATCCGCAGCCGGACCGAATTGATATTCCAGGTGGCAATGGTGAGACTCATTGCCTGCCACTATAGACGAACTCGATCCCGGAGACCTCCCATGCAGATGGATGGCGACGAGAGCAGCAACATCGAGGATCGCCGCGACAACGGCGGTGGCGGTTTTGGTGGCGGCTTCGGCGGCCCCGGCATTCCGATCGGCGGTGGCGGCGGCCTGTTCAAGGGCGGCTTCGGGTTGGTCGCCTTTGTCGTCATCGCGCTGGTCCTGGGCGCCGATCCCGGCGCATTGCTGGGGGGAATCGACGGTAACGAGGCGCCTGCCAGCTACGCCCCCGGCCCGGCGCCCAGTCGCACGACCCGGCCGGCCACGACGCCCGAGACCCAGTTCGTGTCGCGCGTGCTGAAGAGCACGGAGGAGGTGTGGTCCGAGCTGTTCCGCGACATGGGCCGGCAGTATCGCGAGCCGAAGCTGGTGCTGTTCCGCGATGCCACGCGGACTGCCTGCGGCACCGGTCAGGCCGAGATGGGGCCGTTCTATTGCCCGGCCGACCAGAAGGTCTATCTCGATCTCGGCTTCTTCGACGAGCTCGCCCGGCGCTTTCGCGCGCCCGGCCAGTTCCCTCAGGCCTACGTCATTGCCCACGAGATCGGGCACCACGTGCAGAACCTGCTTGGCATCTCGGGCAAGGTGCAGCAGATGCGCCAGAGCATGAGCAAGCGTGACGGCAATGCGCTCTCCGTGCGCACCGAGCTGCAGGCCGATTGCTTCGCCGGCGTCTGGGCCAATCGCGCCGACCGCCAGCGCGGCGGCCGGATGATCGACGACCGCGATGTCGACCAGGCCCTGGCCGCAGCCGCGGCAATCGGCGACGACCGGTTGCAGCGTCAGGCCCAGGGCCGCGTCATGCCCGACAGTTTCACGCACGGCAGCAGTGCCCAGCGTTCGCGCTGGTTCCGGATCGGCCTCGACAGCGGCAATCCCGGCAAGTGCGATACCTTCAGGGCGCAGCAACTCTAGGCAGGGCGGCAGGAGGTTGAGTATGAAAATCGCCATCAGTGGCGCTGGTGTTGCCGGTCCGGCGCTCGCCTATTGGCTTCTTCGCGCCGGCCATGAGCCAACCCTGATCGAGCAGGCCCCCCACCTGCGTACCGGGGGCTACATGATCGACTTTTGGGGAGTGGGCTACACCATCGCCGAACGGATGGGCATTCTGCCCGCCGTGCACGAGCGCGGATACGCCATTCAGGAAGTGCGCTTGCTGGACAAGCGCGGCCGCAAGGTGGGGGGATTTTCCACCGATGTCTTTCGGCGGATGCTGGGAAACCGGTTCGTCAGCCTGCCACGGGGAGACCTGGCAGCGGAGGTATATCGGTCCATCGACGGCCGTACCGAAACTATACTGGACGACAGCATTTCAGCCCTCCAGGAGCATGGCCAAGGCGTACGAGTGGTCTTCGCGAAAGGCGGGGAGCGCGACTTCGACTTGGTGGTCGGCGCCGACGGCCTGCATTCAAGGGTACGCCATCTCACCTTCGGTCCGCAGCGCCAATTCGAGAGACACATCGGATACTTTGTGGCCGCGTTCGATACCGCAGGCTACCGCCCGCGGGACGAACTTGCCTATGTGAGTTACGCCGTGCCCGGACGTCAGGTTGCTCGTGTCGCCCTGCGCGACGATCGCACGATGTTCCTGCTCGTATTCGCAGCCGAGCTTATAGCCGGCCCGGATCCACGCAGCCTGGACGAACGCAAGGCAAGCCTGCATCGCATCTTCGATGGCGCGGGCTGGGAGTGCCCGCAAATACTTGAAGCCATGGACGGGAGTGAAGACGTCTACTTCGACCGTGTCAGCCAGATCACGATGGACGCATGGTCGAAAGGTCGGGTCGGGCTGATCGGCGATGCCGCAGCCTGCGTTTCCTTGCTGGCTGGTGAAGGGACGGGACTTGCCTTGACGGAAGCCTATGTCCTGGCTGGCGAGCTGAAGCGGTCAGGCAATGACTATGGGCAAGCGCTCCGCCGATACGAGCATCGCCTGCGACCGCTCATCGAAAGCAAGCAAAAGGCCGCCCGCAACTTCGCTGCTTCGTTCGCGCCGCGATCGACACTCGGTCTTTGGGTGCGCAACCAGGCGACCAAGCTGATGACGATTCCGATGGTCGCCGACCTTCTGATCGGCGGCGACTTGCGGGATGATCTCGAACTGCCGGAGTATGAGATGTGACCGGCGGGATGTGATCGGTTGGGCGCACAGCGTGCGCCAATTCACACCAGCGTGCAGGTCACCGTGCCACAGCCATCGACGAAGCCCGACAGCGTGTCGCCCTTGACCACCGCGGCGACACCGTCCGGCGTGCCGCTGTAGATCAGGTCGCCGGCGGCCAGCGTCACCAGCCCGGAGAGGTAGGAGATCGTCTCCGGCACGCTCCAGATCAGCGCGTTGAGGTCGGACTTCTGCCGGGTCTTGCCGTTCACATCGAGCTGGATGGTGCCCTTCGACGGGTGGCCGATCTTCGACGCGGGAAAGATCTCGCCGATCGGCGCGGACTGATCGAAACCCTTGCCCATGTCCCAGGGGCGGCCCATGTCTTTGGCTTGGTTCTGCAGGTCGCGGCGGGTCATGTCGAGGCCGACGCCATAGCCGAAGACGTGCTCGAGCGCCTTGTCGACCGGGATGTTGGCCCCGCCCGACTTCATGGCCACCACCAGTTCCATCTCATGGTGCAGGTTCTTGGTGGCAGGCGGATAGGCAACCTTGGTCGGATTCTTCGGGTCGGCGCAGACGACGATGGCATCGGCCGGCTTGGTGAAGAAGAACGGCGGTTCGCGGTCGGGGTCGTGGCCCATCTCGCGGGCGTGGGCGGCATAGTTGCGGCCGACGCAGAAAATGCGGCGGACCGGAAACAGATCGCCGGTTCCATTGACCGGCACGCCGACAGTGGCCGGCGGCGTTACGACATAAGCCATCGCTTTCTCCCTCGGAAGCGTGCCTTTATGGCGAGCACAGGAGCTACAGGCAATGTCCTCACCCGGTATCGACGAAGACGTTTTGATCGTTCAGGCCGATTCAGCCGAAACCTCGCTTGGCTGGGCAACGCTCGGCCCCCGGCGCTGGCGTTGCACGGTCGGCGAAGGCGGCATCCGCGAGGACAAGGTCGAGGGCGACGCCGCGACACCAGCCGGGGAATATCCTCTGCGTCGCCTCTTTTTCCGCAACGACCGGCTGGTGCTGCCCAGGGTCCGCCTGCCGGCCCGGCCGATCTCCGAACACGACGGCTGGTGTGACGATCCACAGTCGCCCACCTACAACCGGCTGGTCCATGTGCCCAACGACTGGAGCGCCGAAAGGATGTGGCGCGAGGACGGGCTCTACGATCTCGTGGTCGTGGTCGGCTACAATGACGATCCGCCCGAGGGCGAATGGGGCAGCGCCATCTTCCTCCACATCGCGCGCGAGGATTACGCCGCGACCAAAGGCTGCGTGGCTTTTTCCCAGGCCGATCTCCTGGAACTGGTTACTCTGATCGGCCCCGCGACCCGCCTCAGGGTACTGGCCCATCCCGCCGCCGAGGCAGCTACGGCGCAGAACGCCGAAATGAAGCTGATCGAGGATTTCGACGAAAAGGACTGGTAGCGCCGGCTTATCCCACCACGCGGCCAATGGCACGGGCGGTGTAGTCGACCAGCGGGATGATGCGGGCATAATTGAGCCGCGTCGGGCCGATCACGCCGATGGCGCCGAGGATCCGTTCCTGCGAATCGCGGAACGGCGCAACCACCATCGAGCAGCCGGTGTTGGCAAACAACGGATTGTCGGTGCCGATGAAGATCTGCACGCCCGATGCACCATTGGCGAGCTCGAGCAGGCGCACGAAGCCCTCGCCGCGCTCAAGCGCATCGAACAGGATGCGCACGCGCTCGAGATCCGCGATGGCGGTGATGTCCTCGAGCAGCCGCGCCTGACCGCGGACGATCAACGCGCTGCCGGGTTCGCCGGCCCAGGTCGCCAGCCCCGATTCGATCACCCGCGTCGTGAGATCGCTCAGTTCGGCGCGCTGCAGTTTCAGATCCTCAAGGATGAGGCGGCGCGCGTCCTCGAAAGTGCGGCCCATCAGGCGCGCATTCAGATAGTTGGTGGCTTCGACCAGTGCCGACGGCGGCAGGCCGAGCGGCGTGTCGATCACGCGATTCTCGACATGGCCCGACTGCGTGACCGTCACGACCAGGGCCCGGCCGGGGCCGAGATTGACGAACTCGATGTGCTTCAGCGGCTGTTCGGTCTTCGGCGCCATGACGAGGCCGGCGCAACGCGACAGGCCCGACAGCAGCGTGGTCGCCTGCTCCAGCGCCTCGGTGACGCTGCGGCCGACCGTGGCACACCGCGCCTCGATGCTGGCCCGCTCCTCTTCCGAAATGTTGCCGACCTCGAGCAGGCCGTTGACGAAGAGTTTGAGCCCGGCGTCGGTCGGCAGGCGGCCCGCCGAAGTGTGCGGCGCATAGAGCAGCCCGACATCCTGCAGGTCGGCCATGATGTTGCGGATGGTGGCCGGCGAGAGGGTCTCCGTCAGCTTGCGCGTCAGCGCCCGCGACCCCACCGGCTCGCCGGTCTCGACATAGGCTTCAACCACCAGGCGCAGAACCTCGCGCGCGCGGTCGTTCAATTCGGCAACCGAAGCCGTGTGTCGTTGGCCGGGGGGACTGTCGGTGAGAACCCCTCCGGAAGAACCGATACGGTGGATCGCCATGGAAAAAATGTAGGTAGTACAAGAGGGCGGGTCAATGAACGCCGCCCGGGAACTGCCGATCGGATGGCTGGATTTAGGGCCGCGCGGGCGCTACACCGGCCGCCCGCCACGAGGGCGATATCAGCCCAGGAGAAGCCCATGCGCCCTTCCGGCCGCACACCCGACCAGTTACGCCCGGTTTCCCTTGAGGCCGGCTTCTCCCGCTACGCCGAAGGCTCGTGCCTGGTGAAGTTCGGCGAGACCCATGTCCTGTGTACCGCCTCGGTGGACGAGAAAGTCCCGCCGTTCCTGCGCAATTCGGGCCGCGGCTGGGTTACCGCCGAGTACGGCATGCTGCCGCGCTCGACCCATACCCGCACCGATCGTGAGGCTGCCCGGGGCAAGCAGTCCGGCCGCACCCAGGAGATCCAGCGCCTGATCGGCCGGGCGCTGCGCGCCGTGGTCGACCTGCCGGCGATGGGCGAGCGGCAGATAAATATCGATTGTGACGTGCTCCAGGCCGACGGCGGCACCCGCACCGCCAGCATCACCGGGGCGTGGGTGGCGCTGCATTTCGCCTTCGAGCGCCTGATCAAGGACGGCAAGCTTGCGGCCAACCCGATCACCGGCCAGGTGGCGGCGGTCTCGTGTGGCCTGTTCGAGGGCGCAGCCGTGCTCGACCTCGACTATCCCGAGGATTCCAAGGCCCAGGCCGATGCCAACTTCGTGTTGACCGGCGACGGCGGCATCGTCGAGGTCCAGGGTACTGCGGAAGACAAGCCGTTCAGCGAAGCGCAATTCATGGAACTCCTCGAACTGGCCAAGAAGGGCGTCGGCGAACTGGCCCATCTGCAGCGACTGGCGATCGGCCGGGCCTAGTGGCGCGCCGCTTCGCCCTGCCTAAGCTGGTCGTGGCCACCCACAACCGCGGCAAGGCAGGCGAAATTGCCACGCTCCTCGCGCCCTTCGGCGTCGCGATCGTCTCGGCCGGCGAACTGGGCCTCGCCGCACCGGATGAAACCGGCACGACCTTCGAGGAGAACGCCACGATCAAGGCACTGGCGGCGACCCGTGCCAGCGGCCTGCCGGCACTGGCGGACGATTCCGGCCTTAGTGTTCAGGCGCTCGATGGCCAGCCCGGGCTCTACACCGCCGATTGGGAAGGCCCGACCCGTGACGCCATGGTCGGCATGCGTCGCATCCAGGACGAACTCGGCAAGCGCGGCGTGCCACACACGAACGCCGCCCGCGCCGCGACCTTTCATTGCGTGCTGGCGCTTGCCTGGCCCGATGGGCATCTGGAGCTGTTTCACGGCACGCTCGACGGCAGCATCGTCTGGCCGCCGCGCGGGACCGGCGGTCATGGCTACGACCCCTGCTTCCAGCCGAAAGACGACAGCCGGACAACGGCGGAGATGTCGGACGCCGAGAAGAACACCATCAGCCATCGCGGGCGAGCCTTCCGGATGATGGTCGAGGCGTGCTTCGGATGAGTGCGCCGCCGCTGGGCGTCTACGTCCATTGGCCCTTCTGCAAATCGAAGTGCCCTTATTGCGATTTCAACAGCCATGTGCGCGACGGCGTCGACCAGGCGCGTTGGCGCGAGGCCCTGCTGAAGGAACTGGGGCAGGCCGCGCACGAAGCGCCAGGCCGCCGCGTCGAGACGATTTTCTTTGGCGGAGGCACGCCGTCGCTGATGCCGCCCGAAACGGTCGCCGCCGTAATCGAACGCATCAAGGCGCAGTGGGACTGCGCCGCCGAGATCGAGATCACCCTGGAGGCCAATCCGACCTCGGTCGAGGCTGGCCGGTTCGCGGCACTGGCAGCGGCCGGCGTCAATCGCCTGTCGCTGGGCGTGCAGGCGTTGGATGCCGCGTCGTTGAAATTCCTCGGCCGCGAGCATTCGACGGATGAGGCGCTGGCCGCCCTCGATATCGCGCGCCGCCACTTCCCCCGCTTCTCGTTCGACCTGATCTATGCCCTTCCGGGCCAGACCCCCGAGGCCTGGGCCGAGGAACTGGAGCGGGCGCTAGCACTCGCAGGCGAACACCTCTCGCTCTATCAATTGACGATCGAACGTGGCACGCGCTTTTTCACCGACCATGCCCGTGGCGCCTTCGCCCTGCCCGACGAAGATGCCGGCGCCGCGATGTTCGAGGCGACCCAGACGCGCCTCACGGCGGCCGGTTTGCCAGCTTACGAGATTTCCAATCACGCGCGGCCGGGGGCTGCCTGCCGCCATAATTTGATCTATTGGCGGTATCAGGATTACGTCGGTATCGGCCCGGGCGCGCACGGCCGCTTCACCGAGGGCACGCCCCAAGGCCTTGGCAAGCGGGCAACACGGCGGGCGAGTGGGCCTGAGGCTTGGCTGGACGCGGTCGAACGGACCGGACAGGGCACGGCGGAAAGCTCCGTCGTTGCCGGGCAAGATCTGGTGGAGGAGGCGTTGATGATGGGACTGCGACTGGCCGACGGCATCGACCGCGCCACGTTCGCGTCCGTCACCGGCGCCGATCCTGTCGCCGCGCTCGGCGAGGCCAGGCTCGCGCCGCTGGTCGCGGCCGGTTTTCTCGAAGTCCGGCCCGACCGTCTGGCCGCCACGCCTGCCGGCCGCCAGCGCCTCAACGCCCTGCTGGAGCGGTTGATCGCATGAGATGGCTGGTGCTTTTAGCGATGCTGCTGACAGCCGCAGGCCCGGCGTTGGCCCAGCACCGGCCGGCAGCCAAACCCGCGCCAGCGCCGGCAAAGCCCGCGCCCAAGTCGCCCTTCACGCCACCCGCCTTCAAGATCACGATCGCCACGGAAGCCGCCTTCCCGCCCTTCAACTATCTCGATCGCAAGGGCATGCCGGCAGGCTTCGAAATGGAACTGGCGCAGGAAGCCTGCCAGCGCATGAAAGCCGAATGCGAGTTTGCCGCCTTCAAGTGGGACGAACTGATCCCCGGCCTGCTCGACAAGAAATTCGACATCATCATGTCATCGCTGGATGTAACCAGCGAGCGGCGCAAGCGGCTCGGTTTGTCGCGCCGCTATTACTTGTCGCCCGGCGCGTTCATCGCGCAGAAGGGCGCGCCGTTCGATGGGCCGCCGTCGCTGCTGCGCAACAAGCGGATCGGCGTCCAGAAGGATTCGATGCACGCCGACTGGGCCGACAAGAGTTTCCGCCGCTCCGCCCAGCTCAAGCGCTACGGCACGGTTGCCGAGGCGCTCACCGCGCTCGCCGCCGACGAGGTCGACGCGGTGTTCGGCGACAAGGTGGAACTCTGGCTGTGGAGTCAGAAGCAGGAAGGCAAGTGTTGCGAGTTGGTCGGCCAAGACATCAAGGACAACCAGACGCTGGGCATCGGCGTGGCCGCCGGCATGCGCAAGGAGGATGCAAAGCTGCGTGATGCCTTCAACAAGGCATTGGGTGCGATGTTGAGCGACGGCACATACAAGAAGATCAACGAGAAGTACTTTCCTTTCGCACTGAATTGAGGAGACGGCGGACAATGGACAAGAAGACCCAGGACAAACTCTTCGCTACGCTGCGGGCGGTCGACACCCCCACCATCTGCAATGCCCTGGAAGAAGCCCGCGGTGTCCGTACTGCCACCGGCTTTACCACCCAGCACATGCATCCCACCGAGCCCGACGCGCCGCCGATGGTCGGCTTCGCCCGTACCGGCGTCATCCGGGCCGCCCAGCCGGCGATCGGTTCAGCCGCGGAAAAGAAGGCCCGGCGCGTCGGCTGGTACGAATATGTCGTAAGCGGTGCGGGCCCGACCATTGCGGTCATCCAGGATCTCGATGCCAACCCTGGCACGGGCGCGATGTGGGGCGAGGTCAACAGCACGGTGCATCGCGGATTGGGGGTCCTGG
>CALDNT010000148.1 GCA_937915145.1 uncultured Reyranella sp. | reverse complement strand
CCTTCGGCGCCGACTATACCGCGCTGCTTGCAGCATCAAACATGCCAAACGCGCGGCAGTCGCCGCGCGCGAAAAGCAGTAAGAAATCGAATGGTCGCGGCGCGCACGGCTGTCGCCTCGCCCAGCAACCGTGCCACCATCACGCCGTTCACTACAGTGACGCCCGCCCGCACGTCGCCCGTGTCGGTGAGAAGCGCACGAGCCTTGTCGAAAAGCGGCTGTGGCGCGTCCCAGACACCGATGATGGTGGCGAGCGCGTTGGCCGCACCGAAGCCTGCCCCGCCATGGGTTTCGCCTTCAATGCGCAGTGTATCGGTCCAGAGGAGCCGGCCGGCGCGGCGGACTGTCCACGAATCGAGAAGCAGGCCGGATGCGAACCGCTCCCCCGAGGCGGCGCGGCCCAGCACCACCATCTCGCAGCCGAGCAGTGCCGCTGCCGGGGCCACGTCGGCAATGGTCCGCCGCTTCAGACGCGAGCCCTGAAAGACGATGGTTTCCTGCGGCAGCCAGTCGAGTGTTGCGCCCGCAGCCACGGCGATCGCGACGTCGATCCGGCATGGATCGTTGCCAGGTGCTGCGCGATAGATCTTCTCCGCCGCCTGGGTGGCTGCTACGGCATGGCCGCCCGGACCGACCTCGACCGTCATCCTGAGACAATCGCCGCCGGCGACGCCGCCTGACGTCGTCAGCAGAACCGCCTGGGGCGGCTCGCCCGGTTCGGGGTCGGGAAACAGGACCCGGCAGGGATCGCGCTGATAGAGGTCAGCCAGCCGCGTCTCGCCGTCGCGCACGGCGAATGCGACGCGGCTTTCGCCGGAGGCGCGCTGCAGGCGGGGGAAACTGGTGTTCATCGGCCCCGTCTTGATAGATTAAGGACTGAAATGAGCAAGGCCTTCACCAAGGAAAGCGACGGCGACGACGAGGACGATCTGCCCGAGGACATGGGCGGATTGCCAGCGACCGCCAAGAACTACATGACCCCCGAGGGCTTCGAACGCCTGCGCGAGGAGCTCAACCGGCTCTTGCGCAAGGAACGTCCCGAGGTCGTGAAGGTGGTGACGTGGGCGGCCGGCAACGGCGACCGGTCCGAAAACGGCGACTACATCTACGGCAAGAAGCGGCTACGCGAGATCGATCGGCGCGTCCGCTATCTCAGCAAGCGGCTGGCCAACGCCGAGGTGGTCGATCCGGCCAGGCGCGCCAAGACCGATCAGGTGTTCTTCGGCGCCACGGTCACCACGGCCAATGCCAAGGACGAGGAACGCACGGTCCGGATCGTCGGCGTCGACGAGGTCGATCTCGCCAAGGGCCATGTCAGCTGGATATCGCCAATCGCCAAGGCCCTGATGCGTGCCCACGAAGGCGATGTCGTCAGGCTGCGCACGCCGGTCGGCGTCGAGGAACTCGAGATCGTGAAGGTCATTTACGTTTGATATCCGCCAGCAGCCGATCGACGAACTGCGGCGAGTAGCCGAGCAGCGCCGCTTCGTCCGACAGTTCGGCCTTGAGTTGGCCTAGGGCTTCGACGAACGAGCCGCCCCCGACGGCCGATTGTGCCAGCGCCTTCTCAACCAGGGCGCCGGCCTTCTGCTTGCCCATGGTTGCCGCCAGCAGGAAGGTCGCCCGCTCGGCCAGCACCGCGCCGTCGGTCGCATCCATGTTGGCCTGCATCGCATCGGCATCGATGGCGAGGCCTGGCGCCACCTCGGCCATCGCCTGGACCGCCGAGCCCAGTGTCTCGATCAGGGCGGCAAGCGTCGGCCACTCGGCCTGCCAGCCGCCCAGCGCCCGTTCGTGCTCCTGCGGCATTGCCGACACGATGGTGGCGGCCAGCATCGGCGCGCGCTGCGCCGCCGCCAGGATCAGCGCGGCGCCTACCGGATTGCGCTTGTGCGGCATGGTCGAGGAACCGCCGCGGCCGGGGCCTGAAGGCTCTGAGGCCTCTCCCACTTCGACCTGCATCATCAGCGAGATGTCGCGCGCGGCCTTGGCCAGCGCGCCCACCACCAGCGCCGCGTCCTGGGCAAGGGCGGCAACCCGTACCCGCTGGGTGAACCACGGCGCCGGCGGCAGGCCGAGGCCCACGTGTCCGGCCAGCAGGACCATCACCTGCTCGGCCTTGGGACCCAATGCCGAGAGGCTGCCCGAGGCGCCTCCGAACTGGACGATCTGGGTTTCCGCGAAGCTTGCCTTCAGTCGGCGCGCGGCGCGGTCGATATCCGAGGCCCAGCCGGCAATCTTCTGGCCGAGTGCCAGCGGCGTTGCGGGCTGCAGGAGCGTCCGGCCGAGCATCGGCGTTGCACGATGCTCCCTCGCCAATACTGCAAAGGCCTCGACGATTCCGTCAAGCTCCTTCAGCAGCGGCGGCATCGCCTCGCCGATCTGCAGCACCATCGCGGTGTCGAGCACGTCCTGGCTGGTGGCGCCCCAATGGACAAAGGCCGCGGCCGCGGCATCGCGCTTGGCGACCTCGGCGGTGAGCGCCTTGACCAGCGGCACGGTAAGCGTGGCTGCGCGGCGTGCCGCTGCGGCCAGCGAGGGCGGATCGTAGAGCGCGGGATCGCACGCCTTGGCGATGACCGGCGCCACCCGCGCCGGTATCAGCCCGGCTTCGGCGGCGGCCAATGCGAGGCCGGCCTCGAAGCGCAGCATATGGCGCAAGGTGGCGAGATCGGAGAAGGCTTCGGCAGCAAGCGCCGACGAGCCGAGGGCTGTCACCAGAGTGCCGGCCATGGGATCAGCAGTCGAAGAAGACGGTCTCGCGGTCGCCGCCGAGATGGATCGGCAGACACCACACACCAGCCGCATCGCATGTGGCCAACAGCGTCGACCGCCGCGCCGGATCGACCAGCTTCAGCACCGGATCGGTGGCCAGCGCCGGATCGCCCTCAAAATAGAGCCGGGTCGCCAGCCGGTTCAGCACACCGCGCGCGAAGATGGAGATGTTGATGTGCGGCGCCTGCAGGCCACCTTCAGGCCACGGCACCCGGCCCGGCCGAACGGTGGCGAACCGCGCGGTCCCGCTGGTGTCGGCCGAGGCCCGGCCGAAGCCTTCGAAACCCGTGTCCAGCGGCAGGTTGCGGCGATCCTCAGGGTGATTGTAGCGGCCGTGGCTGTTGGCCTGCCAGATCTCGATCAGGCCGTCGGGAACGACCGCGCCGTCGGCATCGTAAAGTGTGAGCGCCAACTCGATGCGCTCGCCGGCAACACCCGCCGGCGCAAGGTCGGCGCGATAGCCGCTGACCAGCGAGCCCCAATAGAACGGGCCGATCGTCTGCGAGGGCGTCAGGCCGTCAGCCATGCCCGTTCTCCATCGGTGTCGCGTTGCGACCGCGCAGCACGATGTCGAATTCGTAGGCCAGCGCCCACTCCGGCTGGGTGCCGTCCATGTCAAAGGCCGCCTGCAGGCGGTGACGCGCGCGCTCGGGCACCGAATTGTAGATCGGGTCGTAGGCCAGCAGCGGGTCGTTGGGAAAGTACATCTGGGTGATCAGGCGTGTGGCAAAGGCGGGTCCGAACAGCGAGAAGTGGATATGCGCCGGCCGCCAGGCGTTCTTGTGGTTGCCCCACGGATAGGCGCCGGGCTTGATGGTGACGAACCGATAGGCGCCGTTGTCGTCGGCGCGGGCGCGGCCACCGCCATAGAAGTTGGGATCGAGCGGCGCATCGTGCTGGTCGCCGGGATGGTGGTAACGGCCAGCGGCGTTGCACTGCCAGATCTCGACCAGGGCGTTGGGCACCGGCCGTCCGGCCTCGTCGACCACGCGGCCGTGGACGACGATGCGCTCGCCGAGCGGCTCACCCATGCGCTGGCGCGTCAGATCGTTCTCCTGCGCGCCCAGCCGTTCGTCGCGCCGCAGCGGGCCGGTGATCTCCGACAGCGTCTGCGGCAGCACCACCGCCGGCCTGGTCGGCGAGCGGCTGGCCGTCGACTTGTAGCCATCGAAGCGGTTGGGCGGATGCTGGCCGGGTGGGGTCCGGCGGTAAAGATCGTGGGCCATCGGTCATTCTACCCTAGGCGGCCCGCACCTCCAGCCCCTGCGGCGTGGCGCGATAGCCGGTCAGGGCCCGTTCGGCATGGCCGAGGCGCCAGTCGAGCATCCGGGCGGCATACTCGCCCATGCGCGCGGCATAGGCCGGATCGCCGGCCCGGTTCACGAACTGCCCTGGATCGTTCCTGAGATCGAAGAACAGCGGCGGCAGGGCGGCGAAGTGCACGTACTTGAAGGCCTCGTCCTGCACGACGGCGAGCCCGCATTTGTCCATCGCCACGCCCAGCGCCGATTCGGGCTGGCTGTAATGGAGGTCGCGGAAGTCGAACTCGTAATGCACCTCGCGGCGCCAATCGGCCGGCGTGTCGCCGGCGAAGAACGGCAGCAGCGAGCGGCCGTCGCACTGGCGCGGCACCGGCAGGCCGAGCCAGTCGAGGATGGTCGGCATGGTGTCGATGGTCTCGGTGAAGCGCTCGACGATGGTGCCGCGCGTGGTGTTCGCCTCGGGCCTGGGATCGCGGACGATCATCGGGATGCGGTAGGACTCGTCGAAGTAGCCGATCTTGCCCAGCAGATGATGATCGCCGAGCTGCTCGCCGTGATCGCAGGTGAAGACGATCAGCGTGTCGTCCCACTGGCCGGTGGCCTTCAGATAGTCGAACACGCGGCCGAGATGGTCGTCGATCTCGCTCATCAACCCGCAATAGGTCGCGCGCAACTGCGCCACCTCGTCCTCGCTCATGGCGGAACCCAGGCCCTGGCCATCCTGGAAGAAGCTCGCCTGCTTGACGTTGTTCACATAGTAGCCGAGCAGCGCATTCTGCTTCGCTTCCTCGGCCGGCGAGGCGGCGCGCACCGGCCGGGGCATGTCTTCGGGCCGGTACATGGCGTTGTAGGGCGCCGGGGCGATGAAGGGCGGATGCGGCCGGTAGTAGCCGAGATGCAGGAACCACGGCCGGCCGGCGTGGCCGCGCAGATAGGCGAGCCCGTTCTCCGTGAACCACGCGGTGTCGGACAGCTCTTTCGGGATGCACGCCGCTCGAGACGTCGCCCCTGATCCGGCGCCGCCCTGCGGCAACCAGATCTCCTCACGGACCGACGGCAGCTCAAAACCCTGGCTCGCCACCCAGCCGAAATAGGCGTCGCGGTTCTCGAAGGCACCAACCGGATGGAAGCCGTCCATGATGTCGCCCAGCACGAAGAAGCGCGGATCCTGCGGCGACGTCGTGCGCGGATCGGGCGTCGTCGTGGTGTAACCGACCAGCGCCGGATCGTAGCCGCCGCGCCGCAGCTCGTGGGCAAGGTTGGTGAAGCGCGCGTCCAGGGGAATGGTGTTCTGCACCGCGCGATGGTTCATCATGTACTGGCCGGTCAGCAGGCTCGCCCGCGCCGGACCGCACGGCACCGCCTGGGTGAAATGGTTGCGGAAGGTCACGCCCTCGGCGCACAGCCGGTCGAGATTGGGCAGCTTGAGATAGTCCGCGCCGAGCTTGGGCAGCATCAGCCCGCGCCACTGGTCGACCACGATCAACAACACGTTCTTGGTGGCAGGCATGCAATTCCCCGTGGTTGGACGCGCGCGATTATCGGCTAGAGTGCGCTCAAATGAGCGGAGGAGACAACAAGTGGCACGTTTCAAGATCGTGACGACGGGACCGGGCGGCACCGACCATTCCCTCGAAATGGAAACCCTCGGCGCCCTCGGCGCCGAGATCGTCGAGGTCTCGGGCGGCGACGACGAGCTGATGAAGGCCGTGGTCGATGCCGATGCGATCTACGGCAAGGGCCGGCCGCGCATCACCGCCAAGGTGATCGAAGCGGGCAAGAAGCTGAAGGTCGTGTCGCTGCCCAGCGTCGGCGTCGACTCGGTCGATGTCGAGGCTGCCACCAGGCTCGGCATTCCGGTCACCAACGTGCCCGACACCTTCATCGAGGAGGTGGCCGACCATGCCATGACGCTGATCCTGTCGAGCTGGCGGCGTCTGGTCGTGCAGGACCAGCTCGTGCGCAAGGGCGAGTGGGCCAAGGCGCGGCCGATGCTCTACCAGTTCCCGCGCCTGATGGGCATGACGCTGGGCTTCATCTCGTTTGGCCATGTCGCCCGCGCCGTCGCCAAGCGGGCCGCCCCCTTCGGCTTCCAGATGCTGGCCTACGACCCCTACATCGAGGAGCTGGTGATGTCCGACTACGGCGTCCAGCCGGTCGGAATCGACGAACTTCTGCAGCGCTCCGACATCATCTCGATGCATGCGCCCGGTACCAAGGACGCCCATCACCTGATGAAGGAACCGCACTTCAAGAAGATGAAGAAGACGGCGCTGTTCGTGAACACCGGCCGCGGCTCCACCGTCGACGAGTCGGCGCTGATCAAGGCGCTGCAGGAAGGCTGGATCGCCGGCGCCGGGCTCGACGTGCTCGAAACCGAGCCGGTCGGCCACAACAGCCCGCTGCTCGGCATGGACAACGTCATCCTGACCGCCCACGTCGCCTCTGCTTCCAGCCGCTTCGACCTCGCGCGCAAGCGCCGGGTTGGTGCGGAGATGGCGCTGGTGCTGGGCGGCAAGTGGCCGCGCGCCTGCGTCAATCCGGCGGTGCTGGAGAAATCCAAGCTCGACCGCTGGCAGCCCTATTCGATGGAGCGCGGCCCGGGCAACTGACACGTCGGAAGCCTTCCTATCCTGCGCGGCCTTTCCGGCCTCAAGGCCTTGATTCCGGCTGCCTATTCCCGATGCGAATGGGAAGCGAAGTGGGACATTTCGGCGTTCCTCTTCCCTTCCCGTCCGGCAACAGACCGGTGGTCAAGACACGGATGATAGGATAGGGATCGTCTTTCGGCCTGTCAAGCCCGCCGCGTCCATTGCGCGGCATTGACGGCGCCGGGCGGTACCTCGCCCTTCACCAGCGCCTCGACCTGGCGGACCGTGTCCATCGCCTGGCTTTCGCTGGCCGGCGGCGTCAGGCCACCGATGTGCGGCGTGGCGATGACGTTGGGCAGGCGGGCGAGTTCGGGCGACGGCATCTGGTCCGGCGCCCGGCCGACATCCATGGCGGCACCGGCGATACGACCTTCGGTCAGCGCCCGGGCGAGTGCCGCCTCGTCGACGAGGTTGCCGCGCGACATGTTGACGAAGAAGGCATCGGGCTTCATGCGCGCGAAGGCCGCCTCGCCCAGCAGGTTCTCGGTCTCCTCGTTGGCGATGGCGAGGCAGATCACATAGTCGGCACGCGCCAGAAGATCGTCGAGCGGCAGCTTGGTGAAGCGACGATCATCGATCTGGGCGTAGGGATCCGACACCAGCACGGTCATGCCGAGCCCGGCCAGCAGCGGTGCCAGGGCGCGCGAGATGCGGCCATAGCCGACGATGCCGACCGTGCTGCCGCCGAGCTGGCGGCCGACGCGGATCTCCGGTCGCCGGCCGGCGTGATAGTCGGCCACGGCGCGCGAGACGCCGCGTGAAAGATCGACCAGCAGGCCGAGCGCAAGTTCCACGACCGACTGAACGAAGCCCGCCTCGGCGTGGGTCACCAGCACGCCGGCCCGCGAGGCCGCTTCGACATCGATGTTGCGGATGTCGGTGGCGCTCCGCATCACGACCTTTAGCCCGGGCAACCCGGCGAAGATTTGGCCCGGCACCGCAGTGGAGCGGTCGGCGATGATGAAGTCGGCACCGCGTGCCGCGGCGATCACGCCGGCCGGATCGAGCGGTGCATCGCCTTCATGCAGCGTCACGTCGACCAGCCCCTGCAGGCGCGCAAGTGCGCGCGCGCCATAGTACTGCCGCCTGGCCAGCGGCACGTGGGTGAGAAGCAACTTCAATTGGTCTCCTCCGACTCGGAAGAGACCATAGTCAGGTATTTTCCGCTCGAGGTCATATGGCTGGTAAACTCAATCAGGGAGGCGTGCGCGATCAACTAACCCACCAGGTTATAGATCATGTACGCCGTGATGATTGCCAGAAACCCCGCATAGGCCTTCTTGAAGATCTTCTTGTCCATGCCCAGCGACATTTGCGTCCCCCAGGCGGAGGCCAGCACGATTCCCGGCACCATGGCCAAGAAGACCATCCCGTCGACGAAGCCGAAGTTCCACCATGGCAGGTCGGGCTGGTTCCAGCCCGACAACATGCAGCCGACCGAGCCCACGACATTGATGATCAGGGCGGACGCCGTCCCGATGGTCATAGCCTGCTGCAGCGGCATCGAGCTGGCCTTCATCGCGAATGTGTTCGCACTGCCGCCGCCGACGCCGGTCATGACCACGTACGAGCTGATGCCACCGCTGATGAAGAAGCGAACCAATCCACGCGGCAACTCGCGGCTGATGACGAGGTTGTCGGGGACCAGGCCAAAGTACACGGCAAACATCAGGAGAACGATGACGTAGAGCACCTTCATCGCAAGCGAGGGCATATACGGGAAGAGTGCCGTGCCAATGAGCGTGCCGACGCACAACCCGACGGCCCAGCCGCGGAAGTATTCTCCATCGAACGTGCCCGAGGCCATTCGACGCCGCAGCGAAATGATCCCCGACGGAATGCCAAGTGCGAGGGAGGTCGCCACTGCCACGTGCATCACCAGTTCGCCGTGCACCACCAGGTACGGGAACAGGAGCAGAAACAGCGGCACCCGCACGAAGCCGCCGCCAATCCCGAAGAACCCGGACACGAAACCGCTCGCAAATCCCACCGCGGCGAAGATGGCAAGGTATTCGTAAATGCTGAAGGAATCCGGGGGCATCAGGGGATACTCGTGACTGTGACCCGGATGGCCATCGCGCCCCTGCCGCCCAACCGCACGGCATGCGCCGCGGAGATGGTCGCCGGATAGCGCGATTCGATAGTGCTCATGTGGGGCCCTCAAGTCGGTTCAATGTGGCCTCAGTTGCCCCGCGCATCATCCGGCCGCGACTTGCGCCGCCGTGCTGCAGTCCTAACCGACGTCCCCGGGACGAACCCTTGGAACGGTAGGAACACTAGCATTCCGCCGGTTTCCGGTGAAGCCGCCCCTGTCCAGTCCTCCGCTGGGCAGGCTGTCGTCGTGGCCCATCGATCAGCCGCGTACTTTCGTGAACAGTTCCTCCGGCACCGCGACCGCATCGGACCCGGCCAGCGTCCGCAAGAAGTTGGCGAGAGGGCGAGGCGATACCGTTCTACGGCGTCTTCATCGGCGTCGCCTCGCCGAGCAGCGAGACGTGCGCGGCCACGATGCGCCAGCCGTCCGGGGTGCGCATCCAGGTGTGGCTCTGCCGGCCGACCTTGTTGCCGCCATGCCGCTTGAATTCGCAGTTGGCGGTGCCGAAGTCGCGGCCGTAGGTGACGATCCAGAGTTTCAGCAGGTCGCGGTTGAGGACGAAGCCGGGGTCGCGGCCGGCGCGGAAGGCAGCGATCTGGTCGTGGCCGTAGAGCTGCTCGCCGATGCCGTAGCGCAGCGTGTGCGGGCTTTTCCAGAACAGCGAGTCGAGCGCGATGACGTCGTTGGTGTTGAGCGCATTCTCGTAGCGATTGAAGGCGGCGGTCACTTCTCCCACGACCTCGGGAATGTTGATCTCCATTCTTCCTCCTCAGGCCGGTGGCGCGGCGGCCACGCCCTGCTTTTCCAGGAAAGCGGCGACGCGAAGGGCCGCCTGTTCGTTGTAGGGTTTGGCGATGATCTGCACGCCGATCGGCAGGGCGCCCGGCCTTTGCAGCGGCGCCACCACGACTGGCAGACCGATGAACGAGATCGGCTGGGTGAACAGGCCGAGGTTGGCCCGCACCGGCAATTCGACGCCGCCCAGTTTCATCATGGTCTGGCCGAGTTTGGGCGCGGTGCAGGGTGTCGCCGGCGCCAGCACGATATCGGCCTCGTCGAAGATCTTCAGGACGTTGGTGCGGTAGTGGCGGCGGAAGCGCTGCGCCTTGACGTACCACGAGCCCGGCAGCAGGGCGCCGGCCATGAACCGCTCGCGGGTGTCGGGGTCGAAATCCTGCGGCCGGGTCCTGAGCCGCGGCAGATGGAGTTCGGCGCCTTCGATGGCGGTGATGACATAGGCCGCCGCCCGCGCCGCCGCCGCCTGCGGCAGCACCACCGTCTTGGTGGCCCCCAGCGCCTTGGCCACCGTTGCCACCGCCTCGAAGGCCTCGGGCTCGCCGCCGCGCGCGAAATAGTCGCCGGCAATGGCGATGCGCAGCCCGTCGATACCCTCGATCAGGCGCGGCAGCGTCGGATCGGCGGGACGATCCGTGCACACCGGATCGTCGGGATCCCAGCCCTGCATGGCATCGAAGGATAGCGCCAGGTCCGCGGTCGAGCGCGCGATCGGCCCGAGATGGTCGAAGGCATCAACGAAGGGGAACGAGCCGGCGCGGCTCAACCGGCCATAGGTCGGCTTGAGGCCGAACAGGCCGCATAGCGAGGACGGCACGCGGATAGAACCGTTGGTGTCGGAGCCGAGGGCCAGCGGCACTTCGCCCGCCGCGACCGCGGCGCCCGAGCCGCCCGACGAGCCGCCGGACATGCGCGTCGTGTCGCGCGGATTGCGCGACGGCCCGTAGTGGGCGTTCTCGCCGGTGAAGTCGTAGGCGTATTCGCCCATGTTGAGGCCACCGACCAGGATGGCACCTGCGGCTTCGAGCTTGCGTACCAGCGCGCCGTCGCGGGTCGCCGCGGGCCCGTCGAGATTGATCTTCGAGCCGGCGCGCGTCGGCAGGCCGGCGATGTCGAACAGGTTCTTGACCGCAAAGGGCACGCCCAGCATCGGCCCGCGATGAAGCCCGGCATCGATCTCCGCCGCGCGCTTGCGCGCACGGTCGGCCAGGATATCGGTGAAGGCATTGATCGCGGGCTCGGCAGCGGCGATACGCTTCAGCGTGGCGTCGACCACGGCGGCGGCCCTGGTCTTTCCGGTCATCACCGCGGCGGCGATCTCGGTCGCGGTCGCGGCCTTCGACAGGGGATCGGCCGTTTGCGGATCGCTCATGGCCGGAACACCGTTCCGGGCGTGAGTTCTTCGTCGAGTTCGACCTCGAGCAGCGGCCGCGCGATCATCAGCGACCGCTCGACGTTCAGGATCACGTTGGCGCGGTATTCCGCCGCGATCGGCAGGCCGATGGCCTTTGCCGCCTCGTCGACCAGGCGCCCAACGTCAGGCTTCTCGTCAGTCATGCTTTCCCCTCCCCTCACGCGAAGTGGCAGGCAACCTGCCGCGCCGACCCGGCCGGATGCAAGAGCGGCATTTCCTCGGCGCAACGCGGCGTGCCCTTGGGACAGCGGCCGTAGAAGCGGCAGACCGTCGGGTCGGGGTCGATCGGGCTGCGCGGCTCGCCGCCGAGACGCAGGCGGTCGGCGCGCTGCGCCGGATCGGCCTGCGGGATCGCCGAGATCAACGCCTTGGTATAGGGATGCCTGGGGTCGGCGAAGACCTCTGCCGCCGGCCCCTGCTCGACGATCTTGCCGAGATACATCACCAGCACGCGGTCGCACAGCAGGCGCACGACATTGAGATCGTGGCTGACGAACAGGTAGCTCATGCCGAGTTCGCGCTTGAGCTGTTGCAGGAGCTGCAGGATCACCACCTGCACCGAGACGTCGAGCGCCGCGGTCGGCTCGTCGAGGATCAGCAATTCGGGTTCGACGGCGATGGCGCGGGCGATGCCGACGCGGGCCTTCTGGCCGCCCGAGAGCTGATGCGGAAACCGCGAAAGAAGTTCGCGCGGCAGGCCGGTCATGTCGGCCAGCGCCTCGACGCGCGCGGCAAGTTTGGCGCCCGGCATCTTCTTCAGCCGCCGGATCGGATCGGCGATGGCGTCGGCCGCCGTGTAGCGCGGGTTGAGCGAATCACCGGCGTCCTGGAACACCATCTGGATGCGGGCGCGATGCGGATTGGCGGCAAAGGCCCGGGCCTTGAAGTCGGCGAGTTCGGTTCCGGCGAGGCGAATGCTGCCCGAGGTCGGATCGAGCAGCCGGTTGATCAGCCGCACCAGGGTGGACTTGCCGCAGCCCGATTCGCCCACCAAACCGACCGTCTCGCCGCGCGCGATGGTGAAGCTCACCTCGTCGACGGCGTGGAGCTGCGGCAGCGGTGCCACGGGCTTGCGGAACGAGGTGACGCGGGCCAGCAGCCCCTGCTTGCCGCCGACGGTGAAGCGCTTGGCCAGCTCGGCGATGTCGAGCAGCGGCCCGGGCGTGGAGACCGACAGCGGCTCGCTCATAGCGGATTCCAGCAGGCGACGACGTGGTGCTCGCCCACGGTCCGCTGCGGCAGCGGCTGGTCGCAAGCCTCGCTGCGGCGCTCGCAGCGGCCGCTGTAGCGGCAGGGCGGCAGGTCGGGCCGGCGCAGGTCGGGCAGGCCCCCCGGGATCGACGCCAGCGCGTCCAGCGACACGGTCTCGCCCGGGGTCGCCGCCAGCAGCTTGGCGGAATAAGGATGGCGGGCGTGGTCGAACAGTGCACGGCCGGGTGCCGCCTCGACAATGTGGCCGGCATGCATGACGACGATGCGATCGCAGTATTCGGCAGCCAGCGCCAGGTCATGGGTGATGAAAATGGTGGCCATGCCGGACTCGCCAGCCAGTTCGCCGATCAGGTCCATGATCACCGCCTGGGTGGTGACGTCGAGGCCGGTGGTCGGCTCGTCGGCGATCAGCAGCGCCGGCCGGCAGGCGAGCGCGATGGCGATCATGATGCGCTGGCACATGCCGCCCGACAGCTCGAAGGGATAGGCCTCGGCGCGGCGCTCGGGATCGGGGATGCGGACCTTCTTCAGCATCTCGATCGCCGCCCGCGGCGCATCGTTGCGGGTGGCGCCGCCGTGGCGCACCAGCACGTCGGCGATCTGGCGGCCGACGCGGCGGATCGGATTGAGCGCGGTGCGCGGGTTCTGGAAGATCATCGAGAGTTCGCGGCCGCGCTGTTCGGCCAGATCGCGCTCGCTGAGCGCCAGCAGGTCGGACCCGCCGAACATCGCGCGGCCGGAGGTCACCTTGCCGGCGGCATCGAGGATGCCCATGACGGCAAAGGCAGTCACCGACTTGCCCGAACCGCTTTCTCCCACCAGCGCCACGGTCTCGCCCTTGTCGACGCTGAAGCCGACATGCTCCAGCACCTTGACGACGCCGGAGCGGGTGCGGAATTCGACCGAGAGATCCTCGACCGCAAGTGCCGGTATCGCGGTCATCCGACCACCTCATGCTGAGGAGCGCGCGCAGCGAGCATCTCGAAGCATGGGCAGCAGGCATGGTGCTCCTGCCCACCCTTCGAGACGGCCCTGCGGGCCTCCTCAGGGTGAGGCGCGTGCTTGTCGAGCGGCGCCGCGGTCATGTCCGCATCCGCGGATCGATGATGTCGCGCAACCCGTCGCCCAGAAGATTGAAGCAGAACACCGCCAGCATCAGCGCGGCGCCGGGGAAGAGCGCGATCCACCATTCGCCGGACTGGATGAAGTTGGCGCCCTCGGCGACCATGATGCCCCATTCGGCGTCGGGCGGACGCACGCCGAGACCGATGAACGACAGGCCGGCGGCGTTCAGGATGGCATAGCCCATGGTGAGCGACATCTGCACCATCATGATCGGCATGATGTTGGGCAGGATGTGACCCAGCAGCACGCGGGTCTCGCCGTTGCCCGAGAGCCGCGCGGCCTCGACGAAGCCCGCCTCGCGACGCACGTTGGCCTCGGCGCGGGCGACGCGGGCGTAGAGCGGAAAGTTGATGATGGCGGTGGCGATCACGATGTTGATCACCTCATTGCCGAGCGCGGCCACGATGCCCATGGCCAGCACAAACAGCGGAAAGGCCATGATGGTGTCGGCGAGCCGGCCGACGATCTGGTCGGTCCAGCCGCCGAAATATCCCGCCGCCACGCCGGACAGCGCGCCCAGCATGAAGGCCAGGATCACCGAGGCGAAGGCGATGGTGAGATCGAGCCTGGTCGCCACCAGGACGCGGCTGAAGATGTCGCGTCCGAGCTGGTCGGTGCCGAACCAGTGCGCCGCCGACGGCGGCTTCAGCGCCATCGTGGCATTGCTCTGCAGGGGATCGTAGGGCGCCAGCCACGGGCCGAACAGCGCCGCGGCCAGAAAGAGCGCGAACAAGCCGAAGGCGAGGCCGGTCACCGGATTTTCCGACAGCACGTAGCGGGCGTGGCGCAGCAGCGGCAGCATCGTCAGGACTCCAGCCGCACGCGGGGATCGACGAGGCCGTAGACGAAATCGATGGTGAGGTTGAGGGTCACGTACAGCACCGCCATGGTGAGCACGAAACCCTGGACCGGCGCGTAATCCGAGGTGATCAGCGCGTTCACGGCATAAAGGCCGATGCCCGGCCAGGCGAACACCGTCTCGACCAGCACGTTGGCGCCCAGCAGGAAGGAGAACACCATGCCCAGCGTGGTGATGACCGGCAGCACGGCGTTGCGGAAGGCATAGGTGAAGACGACGGTGCGCGGCGAAAGTCCGCTGGCCCGCGCGGTCCTGATGAAGTCGCTGCCCAGCACCGCCAGCATCGAACCGCGTGTCATGCGGGCAAGCGGCGCCAGCGAGAAGATCGCCATCGAGATCGCCGGCAGGGCGAGTTGGCGCAGCGCGCTCCAGAACGTCTCGAGGTTGCCGCTCAGCATCGAGTCGATCAGGTAGAAGCCGGTGATGTCGGGCGGCGGCGACAGGAAGATGTCGAGCCGGCCGGTCGGCGCCGGCGCCCATTGCAGCAGGTAATAGAAGACGTAGGCGAGCAGCAGGCCGGTGAAGAACACCGGCAGCGACACGCCGGCGGTGGTCACGATGCGGCAGAGATGGTCGACCCAGGTGCCCTGCTTCACCGCCGCCAGCACGCCGAGCGGAATGGCGATGGCGACGGCGACGATCAGGGCAAACAGCGTGAGCTCGGCCGAGGCCGGCAGGCGCGTGGCGATTTCGGTCACCACCGGCTGGCCGGTGCTGAGCGAATTGCCGAGATTGCCCTGCACCAGGTCGCCGACATAGGCCACGAACTGCTCGGGCAGAGACTTGTCGAGGCCGAGCTTGGTCCTGATCTCGGCGATCGCCTGCGGGCTGGCGGCAAGCCCCGCGAAATAGGCCGCGGGGTCGCCGGGCAGCAGGCGGGTCAGCATGAAGGTGACGACGACGACCCCGACGATGCTCGGGATCGCCGTCGCCAGGCGGGACAGCAGCAGGTTCAGCATCAGCTCTTCACGAGCTGGCGATAGTCGAGCTGGCGGTGGAACCAGTAGCGATAGCCGGTGACGTTCTTCTGCATCGCCACATCGAGCAGCGGCTGGTAGATCGGCACCCGCGGCACTTCCTCGAAGGCGATATCGATGAAGCCCTTGACCAGCTTGTCGTACTCGGCGCCGGACGTGAACCGCGCCTTGTCGATCAACGCATCCATGGCCGGGTTCTTGTAGCCCATGGCGTTGAAGACGGCGTTCTGGCCATGATAGCACCAGAAGAAGAAGTACTCCGGGTAGTTCAGCCAGCCGCCGAAGGCATTGGCGATCATCGGCAGGTTCTTCTTCAGCAGTTCGCCGCGCCAGTTGGCGCCCGGGATCTTGTTGATCGTGGCCTTGATGCCGATCTGCTTCAGGCTTTCCTGGACCAGGATGGTGAGCGGCTCGCTGGTGCTGGCCATGCCGAGGTCGAACGACAGGGTGGTCTCGAAACCGTCGGCGTAGCCCGCTTCCGCCATCAGCGCCTTGGCCTTGGCGATGTCGGTCTTGTAGCCGTCCTTCTGCGGCCAGTAGCTGCCCTTGGACAGGTTGTCGGCGCCACCGAACAGCGGCAGCGCCCGGCCGAACATCACTGAGTCCATGATCTGCTGGTACGGCAGCGCCCAGGCGACAGCCTGGCGGACCTTGACGTCGTTGAACGGCTTTTCGTTCACGTTCATGCCGAGATAGACCATCGCATTCTCGATCGCCGTGCCGATCACGGTGAGCTTGGGCGACGTGGCGAGTTCGGCGAAGTCCTTCGGCGGCAGGTCGAACGAGATGTCGGCATCGCCACGCTCGAGCAGCGCACGACGGTTGCCGGCCGACGGAATGATGCGGCGGATGACGCGCTTGATCTTGGGCAGCGGGCCGTTCTGCCAGTCGTCGTTGCGCATGAACACGACTTCCTGGCCGGGCTGCCAGCGTTCGATCTTGTAGGCGCCGCCGGCGGCGAGGTTGTTCTTCAGCCACTCCATGGCCCACGGATCGGCCGCGGTCGCATGCTTCTTGCACAGTTCGGAGTTCATGATGACGGGCACCGGCACGCCGATGTCCGGCATGGTGAGCTTGTCGGCACGCACGAAGTCGACGCGGAAGGTATTGTCGTCGACGGCGACGAACTGCTCGGGCTTCTCCAGCGAGCCCGCCTTCATCTGGAAGGTCGGGAAGCCGCCCACCGACACGGCGCGGTCGAACGACCACTTTACGTCCTTGGCGGTGATCGGCGTGCCGTCGTGGAACTTGGCGCCCTTGCGCAGCTTGAAGGTCGCCGACGTCGGCGTGACGTTCCACTCGGTCGCCAGCTCGGGTTCGAGCTTGGTGTAGTCGTAATGGTCGTTGCCGTTGGCATCCTTCTTGACGCCGTAGGTGATCAGCCGGTCGTAGGTGTTCCACGACACCTCGTAGGACGGCCGGTTGGTGCCGACGCCCTGGATATCCATGGAATTGGGCGGGCTCTCGGTAATCAGCAGAAGCGTCTCGTTGCGCGCCTGCGCCTTGGCCTCGGACCAGACGGCCGGCGCCGCGGTGATGGCGGCACCTGCCGCGGCAGTCGACTTGAAGAATGTACGACGCTTCATTGTTAACCCCTGTTTCCCTTGTTCCCGGTTCCGAGCTCCCAGCACGGCTCGAATCCTGAAGGCAAGGACCGTGCCAATCTCCGCGCGCATGTGCGCGGCTGCATTCGCCGTGGCCGTTGTCTACAAATGTCCCATGACAGCGCTTCTCGATCTTGGCCTCCTCGCCCTGCGCCGTGCCTATCGTGGCGGCACACTCGATGTTCGACAGACCATCGATGAAGTGTTGAGGCGCCTCGCCGAAGCCGGCGACGACAAGGTGTGGATCTCGCGTGCCTCCGACGCGGCACTGCGGACCGAGGCCGCCGCGCTCGATGCAAGACGCGGCGAGATCGACCGGCTGCCGCTCTACGGCATTCCCTTCGCGGTGAAGGACAATATCGACGTCGCCGGTATGACCACGACGGCCGCCTGTCCCGGCTTCGCCTACCAAGCCCGCGAATCGGCCGCCGTCGTGAAGCTTCTCACCGACGCCGGGGCCATCGTGGTCGGCAAGACCAACCTCGACCAGTTCGCCACTGGACTGGTCGGTGTGCGCTCGCCCTACGGCGTGCCGCGCAATCCGTTCGATCCGTCGTTCGTGCCGGGCGGCTCGAGTTCAGGTTCGGCGGTTGCCGTGTCGTCGGGCTTGGTGAGCTTCGCGCTCGGCACCGATACCGCGGGCTCGGGCCGCGTGCCGGCCGGCTTCAACAATATCGTCGGGCTGAAGCCGACGCCGGGCCTGTTCAGTACCGAGGGCGTGGTGCCGGCCTGCCGCTCGCTCGACTGCGTGTCGGTGTTCGCGCTGTCCTGCGCCGATGCCGACGCCGTGATGGGTGTCGTCGGTGCGCCGCCCGCGACACCGGCGATCGGCGCGACGTTCCGCTTCGGCGTGCCGAGGCCGCTCGAATTCTTCGGCGACGATGCCTACGCAGCGCTTTATGCGCAGGCGGTCGAGAAACTGAAGGCGCTGGGCGGCACGGCGGTCGAGTTCGACTACGCGTCCTTCCGCGACGCCGCGCAGCTCCTCTACAGCGGACCCTGGGTGGCCGAGCGCACCGCGGCGGTCGGCGCCTTCATCGAAAGCGCGGCCGACAATGCGGGTGTGTGGCCGACGACGCGGCAGATCGTGGCGGGTGGGCGCAAGTACAGCGCCGTCGACGCCTTCGAAGGCCAGTACAGACTGGCCGAACTGAAGACACGGGCAGCGGCGGAAATGCACGGCCTCGACTTTCTTGCCCTGCCGACCGCCTGCACGATCTACACGGTGGCCGACCTCGAGCGCGAGCCGGTGCTCTACAATTCGCATCTCGGCCACTACACCAACTTCGTGAATTTCTTCGGCCTGGCGGCACTGGCACTGCCGGCGGGATTCCGGCCCGACGGCCTGCCGTTCGGCATCACCCTGATCGGCCGGACGCACGCCGAGCGGGCGCTGCTGTCGTTCGGCGCGCGCTGGCAACGCGCGGTGCCGTTGCCGCTCGGCAAGACCACCAGTGTGCTGCCGCCGCCCGAGAACGATCCAGTCGTGGCCGAGGATCGCGTGCCGATCGCCGTGGTCGGCGCCCACATGAGCGGCCTGCCGCTCAACGGCCAACTCACCGGCCTCGGCGGCCGGCTGGAAAGCACCGGCCGGACCGCGCCGGTCTACCGCTTCTATGCACTGCCTGGCGGCCCACCGCATCGCCCCGGCATGATCCGCGTGAGCGAAGGCGGCGGCGCCATCGATCTCGAAGTGTGGAGCCTGCCCGCCGAGAAGGTCGGCGCCTTCCTGCGCCAAATTCCGTCACCGCTCGGCCTTGGCACTGTGACGCTGGCCGACGGCTCGGCGGTGCCGGGCTTCCTCTGCGAGAGCCATGCCCTTGCCGGCGCACGCGACATCACCGCTTTCGGCGGCTGGCGGGCCTATGTAAAAAGCCTGACGGTCTGATAGGGTCCGCCCCTTTCGAGGAGGAACGAATCCATGGCGAAGATCGCAATCATCACCGGCGCGGGCAGCGGCATCGGCCGCGCCTCGGCACTGGCGCTGCTCAAGAACGGCTACAAGGTCGTACTGGCCGCCCGGCGCAAAGAGACCCTGGACGAAACGGCGAAGATGGCCGGCAACAATGCGCCCAACGCGCTGGCCGTGCCGACCGACGTCACCAGCCGCGAGTCGATCCAGGCGCTGTTCGCGCGCACCAAGGAAGCCTTCGGCCGGCTCGACCTGGTGTTCAACAATGCCGGCGGCGGCGCGCCGCCGGTGCCACTGGAGGAACTGCCGTTTGAGACCTGGCAGACGGTGGTGGCGGCCAACCTCACCGGCCCGTTCCTGTGCACCCAGGAAGCGATCAAGATCATGAAGGACCAGAAGCCGCGCGGCGGGCGCATCATCAACAACGGCTCGATCTCGGCACACGCGCCCCGGCCGTTCTCGGTCGCCTACACCTCGACCAAGCACGCCATCACCGGCCTCACCAAATCGACCTCGCTCGATTGCCGGCAATACGACATCGCCTGCGGCCAGATCGACATCGGCAACGCCGCCACGCCGATGACGGAACGCATGACCAAGGGCGTGCTGCAGCCCAACGGCAGCACCATCGTCGAGCCGCGCATGGACGTCGAAGCCGTGGCCCAGGCCATCGTCTACATGGACAGCCTGCCGCTCGACGCCAACGTCCAGTTCATGACGGTGATGGCAACCAAGATGCCGTTCGTCGGACGCGGCTGAGGGCCGCGGCGGGCGTCAGACCCTGACGCCCGCACGCCTCAGTTCGGCGAGCACGCCGGTGACGATCCGGTGGACCTCGATCGTGCTGCCGGTCAGCTTGAGATGCGTACTCGCCGGCACCACCAGGCCGCCCCTGGCGGCACGAATGCAGATGCCGTCCTTCAGCAGGCCGTTGGCGTGGCGGCGGACAGTTTCATACGGCAGGCGGAGCGAACTCGAGATCGCCAGGATGCTGACCGGCAGACGCTGCTCGTCGGCCAGCACGGCCTGGGGGATGGCGGGCGTCGTGTTGGTGACGTGCTTGACGTTGGCGGTCCAGATCGCGGTGTAGACCAGTCCGCGCAGAAGGTCGCCATTCCACAGATCGCCGACCAGCCTGGCACCGGCAAGAAGCTGGCCGGTGGCGGCGGTGGCGATCACCGTCTGCTCGCGCGTCAATGGCGCCCGGCCCTGTGCGCGGGCACGCGGCGGCTGGAACTTCGCGAGCCCGGCGCGCGTCAGCTCGACCAGCATGCGCTCGGCATCGAGATAGATCCTGTGCAGAATGTCGACGTTGGCCTGGCGTCGCAAAACCGAGGCTCGAACCGCTATTCCGTCCGGCGTGGCGACACACTGGCCGGCCGCAACCAGTGCGGCGGCGTGGCGGCGCACGGTCTCGTACGGCAGGCGGAGCTTGCGGGCCAGTTCGCGGACACCGACCGGCCCGTCTTCCGTTGCGCCCATCCGGTCGTGCCAGAGCGCCATGAAGATCAGGCCGGAGATCAGTTTATCGTTCTGCACCCGCGTCATCAGGTCGATGCCGCGCAGGAAGAATTCCGATGTGATCCGTATCATCGGATAGGCACCGCGCGGCACGCTTACTGGCTCATTTTGGGGAGCAAGTTGGCTCATTTTGGGAACCCTACGACTTCGGCAAGCGAGCCGAAAGTGCCTAGTCTTCTTCCGGCGGAACGCGCAGCCGACGCCGGCAGCGCTTGTTGTCGGAGGTTTTGGCGAGGGCGCCACTCTGTCGTGTGGGACAGGATGGCGCCTGCGCCGACCGTCTGCGCGGCTCTGCCACCCGGGCATCCATCCGGCTCTGCGTCCCACCGTCGGGTCGGATGGATCGCTCTCAGTATCCCTTGTCGTCGAGGTTGAGCAGAGGAAACGCGCTGTGCACGCCGGGCAGATTGGTCGGCGTGCTGGCGGCGACGTAGCTCTTGTCGAGCTGCTGCAGGCTGGTGACGCCGAGCAGGCCCATCGCCTCCTTCATCTCTTCCTCGAGCAGTTCGATCACACGCTCGATGCCGGCCGCACCGGCGGCGGCAAGGCCGTAGCAGTAGAGCCGGCCGAGGCCGACCCAGTCAGCGCCCATGGCGATCGCCTTCACGATGTCGCTGCCGCGGCTGAAACTGCCGTCGACGATGACCTTGGCGCGGCCGGCCACCGCCTCGATGACCTCGGGCAGAACCTGGGCCGAGCCGCGGCCATGGTCGAGCTGGCGGCCGCCGTGATTGGAGCAATAGACCGCCCACATGCCGTGCTGGCAGGCGATCTCGGCATCCTCGGCGGTGCCGATGCCCTTCAGCAGGAACTTCACGTCGGGGAATTTCTCGCGCAGCGCGGCCAGGTTGGACCACGAAAAGGCGGCCTGGTGATCCTGGCCGACCGCCGCGGTGCGCCACGATTTCACGAAGCGCTTGGCGATGTCGCGCTCGCGCCTCGAGTAGACCTGGGTGTCGACGGTGATGCAGAAGGCGTCATAGCCCGCATCCATCGCCTGCCTGACCCGGTCGGCGACCCAGGCGTCGTCGCCACGCACATAGAGCTGATAGATCTTGGGTGCGGCACCGCCCTTGACGATGTCCTCGAGCTTGAGCGTCGTCACCGAGCTGATCAGCATCGGAACGTTGGCGGCATCCGCGCCCCGGGCCACAGTGATGCCGCCGCCCGGTTCGAACGACTCGAGCGAGCCCACCGGCGCCAGCATGACCGGCAGCCTGATCCTGCGGCCGAAGATCTCCGACGAGGGGTCGATCTTCGACACGTCGCGCAGCACGCGGGGCTTGAACGCGATGGAATCGAGGGCGAGCCGGTTGCGCCGCAACGTCGTCTCGGTCTCGGTGCCGCCGATCAGATAGTCCCAGATGTTCGGATTGAGATGGGTCCTCGCCGCCTTGACGATCTCATGAAGTGTCACAAATTCCGTCTCGAGCCCGCTCGCCATAGTCCCCCCGGCCGTTCCCATCGCTCAGTGTTTCTTGCGCGTCCGCCGGGGCGCGTCAATGTGGCGTCACAATATTGACACCGTCTTTGGCTTGGTAATGGCGCACGATCGGCTCCCGGCATTGACGATGACGGGTTTCAACGATTTGATCGCAATCAAGGACGACTGCCCGGCGAAACTCGCACCATTAAAGGCGCAGAAGCTCGGCAACCAGGTGAGGACGGTGATGAAAAGACGCATTCTGACCAAGACGCTGATATTCGGATTGATGTGGACGCCGGCATTCGCCGCCGACCCGCTGCCGACCCTGCAGGAAACCCCGATGCTGGCCGATGAGGTCAAATCGGGCGCACTGCCTCCAATCGGCAAGCGCCTTCCCGAACAGCCCTGGGTCGTGAAGCGCTTCGCCGGAGCTGATGGCCCGGGCAAGCCTGGCGGGCAGATGAACATGCTGGTCGCCGGTGTGCGCGATACCCGCCTGATGACGATCTACAGCTACACCCGCCTGATCATCTACGACGACAAATTCACACTGCATCCCGATATTCTGGAAAGCTACGAAGTCAAGGAAGGCCGCGAATTCACGCTGAAGCTGCGCGCCGGCCACAAATGGTCGGACGGCCATCCCTTCACCACCGAGGATTTCCGCTACTTCTGGGAAGACATCGCCAACAACAAGGATCTGTCGCCGGCCGGTCCGCCGGTCGAGCTGACGGTCGACGGCAAGCCGCCCAAGGTCGACATCATCGACGAACGGACGATCCGTTACACTTGGGACAAGCCCAATCCCTACTTCATCGAGAGCCAGGCACGCGCGGCGCCGCTCTTCCTGTTCCGCCCGGCGCATTACCTGAAAAAGCTCCACGGCAAGTACACGCCGGAAGAGGAGATCCTGAAGGTCCATAAAGGCACCCGCTGGTCGAACGTCTACCGCCGTCACGACGTCATGTACGGCAACAGCAACATCGACCTGCCGACGCTGAACCCGTGGGTTCTCTCCACGCCGTCGCCGGCGCAGCGCTATGTCTTCGTGCGCAACCCCTACTACCACCGCATCGACGAGAAGGGCCAACAACTGCCCTACATCGACCGCGTGATCTTCACCGTGACCGCGACCAATCTGGTGCCGGCCAAGGCGGGCCTCGGCGAGGCCGACCTGCAGCCGCGATATCTCAACATGCGCGACTACACCTTCCTGCAGAAGAGCGCCAAATCGTCGGGCGTCGATGTTCGCCTGTGGGAATCCGGCTCCGGCTCCCAGATCGCGCTCTATCCCAATCTGACGACGACCGACGAGGAGTGGCGCAAGCTGATGCGCGACGTCCGCTTCCGTCGTGCCCTGTCGCTGGCGATCGATCGCGACGAACTGAACCAGGTCGTCTACCTGGGCCTGGCCAAGCCCTCCAACAATACGGTCATGGAACGATCCGAGTTGTTCAAGCCTGAGTACGCCACCAAGTGGGCGAAGCACGATCCCAAGCTCGCCAACAAGCTGCTCGACGAGGCAGGCCTTGCCAAGCGCGGGCCCGACGGCATCCGGCTGCTGCCCAGCGGCCGGCCGGCAACCATCGTGGTCGAGAGCCAGAGCGAGGAGACCGAAGACAGCGACGCGCTGCACCTCATCGCCGACTTCTGGAAGAACGTCGGCATCAAGATGCTGACCAAGCCCCAGACGCTCGAGAATTTCCGGCTCAGGGCGTTCTCGGGCGACGCGATCATGACGGCCTACGCCGGTGCCGTGACCGCCGTGCCTTCGATCAATACCAGTCCCAAGGAGTTCGCGCCGACCATGCAGGGCGGACTTCAATGGTCGCGCTGGGGCATGTTCATCGAGTCCAAGGGCACCAAGGGCGAGAAATGCGACATGGAGTCGGCCTGCAAGCTGCTCGACTACGTGAAGGAATGGGAGACATCGAGCGACCCTGACTCGCGCCGCAAGGCATGGGACAAGATCCTCACGACCAATGCCGACGAGGTATTCTCGATCGGGACGGTGAACGGCATCCGTCAGCCGATCGTGGTCGGTCCCAATATCCGCAACGTCCCGAAGGAAGGCTATTACGCCTGGGATCCGGGTGGATACATCGGGCTCTATCAGCCCGACACGTTCTGGATCGCCCAGTAGCCTCTCAGAGTTCGGCGAGGACCGCTTTCAGAGCCGGCTCGATGGCCTTTCGTTGCGCCTCCGATGCCGGCGGCATGGGGGCGCGCGGCAGGCCGACGTCCACGCCCTGCAGTTTCTGGGCGTGGCGGGTGCAGGCCGGCAGATTGTCGCCGACCGCCGCGTTCCACAGCGGCAGGAGCTTCTCGTGCAGTGCGCGGCCACGGGCATGGTCGCCACGCTGGACGGCATCCCACAGTGCCCGCACCGCACGCGGCGCCGCGGTCAGGATGGCGGCGATCGCGCCATGGGCGCCCAGCGCAAAGGACGAGTAAAGCAACGCGTCGACGGCGCTGAAGATGCGGCTGCGCGGGTCGGCGGTGATCATGAGGTCAGCAAACAGCTTGAGGTCGCCCGCGCTCTGCTTGACCCCGGCAACGCCCGGCACTTCGCGCATGATGCGCACCAGCAGCTCGGGCGAAAGATAGGTCCAGGGCACGACATTGTAGATGATGATCGGCAGGCCGGTTTCACCGGCAACGGCGCGGAAATGCTCGACCATCGCGTCGTCGTCGGGCCGAAAGAGGTAGTGCACCGGCGTCACCTGGAGCGCGGCGATCTTGAGGTCCCGCACGGCCTTGCCGCGCTGGATCGCAGCCCGGGTGCTGTCGACGATGATGCCGGCGACAACCGGAACACGGCCGGCCGCGGCATCGCAGGTCGCCGCCATCAGGTCGCGGTACTCGCCACTTTCCAGCGCGTGGCCCTCGCCGGTGCTGCCGCCGGCGGCGAGGCCGTGGGCGCCCTCGCCGATCAGCCAGTCGACCTGGCCGCGCACCAGCTTCAGCTCGATGTCGCCGTCGGCCCGGAACGGCGTCGTCATCGGTGGAATGATGCCTTGCAGATCCATCTCGCGCTTCCTCACCAGGTATCGATGTTGGGTCGTTTCTTGCGGCCGTCGGCCGATCGCGGCCTGGCGTCGAGCAGTGCCGTCGATATCCAGCGCCGCGAATCGGCGGGGTCGATGACTTCGTCGACCTCGAAATAGGTTGCGGTGCTGAGCGCCTTGCCGCGCGCGTAGGCGGCCGCGACCATCTTGTCGAACAGCGCCCGACGTTCCGCCGGATCGACGATCGCCTCCAGTTCCTTGCGGTAGCCGAGCTTCACCGCGCCCTCCAGACCCATGCCACCGAACTCGCCGGTCGGCCAGCTGAGCGCAAAGGTCGGTGCGTGGAAGGAGCCGCCGGCCATCGCCTGGGCACCGAGCCCATAGGCCTTGCGCAGCACGATGGTGCCGAACGGCACGGTGAGGTTGGCGCCGGTCACGAACAGCCGCGAACAATGGCGGACCAGGGCAGTCTTCTCGACCTCCGGCCCCACCATCATGCCCGGCGTATCGCACAGGAACAGGATCGGGATGTCGAAAGCATCGCAGAGCTGCAGGAAGCGCGCTGCCTTGTCCGATCCGTCGGAGTCGATGGCGCCGGCGAGGTGCGTCGGATTGTTGGCGACGATGCCGAGCGGCTTGCCTTCGATTCGAGCGAGCGACGTCACCATGCCGGGCCCGAAGGCACGGCGCAGCTCGAGCACCGAGTCCTCATCGCAAAGCGTGGCGATCACGTCGCGCACGTCGTAGACGCGCAGCCGGTTCTCCGGAATGACGCGGCGCAGCAGCCGCTGGTCGGCCGCCCGCCACTCCGGCAGCGCGCCCTGAAAGTAGGACAGGTATTTCTTGGCAACGGCCACCGCCTCGGCCTCGTCCTCGACCGCAATGTCGACGACGCCATTGGGCACCTGGACGCTCATTGGTCCGACTTCCTCGGGCGAGAAGACGCCGAGATTGCCGCCTTCGATCATCGCCGGGCCGCCCATGCCGATGGATGAATTCTTCGTGGCGATCACCACATCGCAGCAGCCGAGAATCGCGGCATTGCCGGCGAAGCAGCGGCCCGAGTTGATGCCCACCAGCGGTGCCACGCCGCTCAGCCGTCCGAAAATATGAAAGGCCATGGTGTTGAGGCCGGCCACCGACTGGACGTCGATATCGCCCGGCCGACCGCCACCGCCCTCGGTGAAGAACACCAGGGGAATGCGCTGCTCCTCGACGATCTCGAACAGCCGGTCCTTCTTGTGATGGTTGTTCTTGCCCTGGGTGCCGGCCAGCACCGTGTAGTCGTAATGCGCCACCGCGACGCGGCTGCGCTCGGGGCCGAACAGCGACCCGTTGACCCGGCCTATGCCGGTGATGAGTCCGTCGGCCGGGGTCTTTTCGATCAGATCCTCGATGGTGCGGCGCGTGCGCTGGCTGGCGATGGCAAAGGCGCCATACTCGACGAAGCTGCCGGGATCGACCAGGTCGTCGAGGTTCTGGCGCGCCGTACGCTGGTTGGTCTTGCGTCGCCGCGCCACGGCGTCCGGGCGCTTCTCGTCGAGCGTGAGTGCCCGGCGTTCGAGATATTCGGCGAGGTCCGGCCGGATGTGGTCGAGGTCGATCTTTTCCTCGGCCACCATACCCTTCACTTCGACATCGGCCTCCTCGACGAACAGCAGCGCGTGGCCTTCGTATATCGTCTCGCCAGCCTCGACCGCGATCCGCCGCACATAACCGCGAGCCGGACTGCGGATCTCGTGCTGCATCTTCATGGCATCCATGACCAGCAACGGCTGGCCGGCGGCGACGGCATCGCCTTCCTTCACCGCCAGACTGACAATCGTGCCCTGCATCGGCGCCGGCACCGCAACCGTTCCCTCGGGCGCATCGCCCGCGACCGCGAGGTCGGAGCCTTCGGCCCTGGTCTTGCCGAACGCCAGAACCGCCAGAGGATCGACCGCATCGACCCGCGCGCCGGCCTGCCGCCCGCCGGAGGGCGATGCTGCCGCCGGGAAGTAAAGGCCGGACTGCAGCTTCGCCGCAGCCTCGATCAGCTTGCCGGCCTGTTCGTCGACGAAGCGGGTATGCACCTTGTCGGCACGGACGTTCTTGTGGGCAAGCAGTGCCCGCAGGAACGCGATGTTGGAGGGCGCGCCCTCGAGCCGGAATGCCGCCAGCGCCCGCTCGGCCCGCGTCACGGCATCGCCGAAGGACGGCCCCAGCACGATCACCTTGGCGAGTAGCGAATCGAAGTTGGGGTTGGTGCGATAGCCGGCATAGCCATAGGTATCGACGCGCACGCCCGGGCCCGATGGCGGCTCGAAGGCCGTCAGCGTTCCGCCGCCCGGCTTGGCCGAGCCATCGGCGGTCATGGTCTCCATGTTGACGCGCAGCTGGATCGCGCAACCGCGCGGACTGGCGCCGTCGAGGCCGGCTTTGGCGAGCGACGTGCCACCGGCCATGAGGAGTTGCGTCTTCACGAGATCGACGCCCCACACCAGCTCGGTTACCGTATGTTCGACCTGCAGGCGGGGATTGGCCTCGATGAAGAAGAACGCCGCTTCATCGACCAGGAATTCGAAAGTGCCAAGGCTGCGATACCCGGCACTCTTGGCCATCGTCACGGCGGCATCGGCGATCTTCTTGCGCAGGCCCGGTTTGAGACCGGGGCTGGGCGCCAGTTCGACGATTTTCTGGTTGCGCCGTTGCAGGGAACATTCGCGCTCGCCAAGCGCCACGATGCCACCCTTGCCGTCTCCCACGATCTGGATCTCGATATGCCGTGCCACCCTGACCAGCCGCTCGGCATAGAGATCGCCGTTGCCGAACGCCGACTTCGCCTCGGCCGAGGCCCGCGCGAAAGCCTCGGCAAGTTCGGCTTCGCCGTCGACCAGCCGCATGCCGCGACCGCCACCGCCGGCAATGGCCTTCAGCGCGATGCCTGACCTGGCGTGCTTGCGGAAGAATGCCGCCGCACCCGCCACATCGACTACGCCGGTGCCGGGCAGCACTGGGACCTTGCATTTTTCGGCATGGCTCCGCGCACGCGCCTTGTCGCCGAACAGGTCGAGCTGTTCGGGTGTCGGTCCGACAAAGATCAACCCCGCTTCGGCACAGGCGCGGGCAAAGACAGCATTCTCGGACAGGAAGCCGTAACCGGGATGAACCGAGTCGCAACCTGCTGCCTTGGCCGCGTCGATCACGCCCTTGATGTCGAGATACGCCGCAGCCCCCTTCCCCTTCAACGCCCTTGCCTCGTCGACCCGCCTGATGTGCAGCGACGTGGCGTCGTCCTCGGAGTGGATGCCGACCGTGGCGACGCCGAGTTCGGCGGCGGCCTGGGCGATGCGGATGGCGATTTCGCCGCGATTGGCGATCAGGAGTTTTTTGAGCATGGCACCGAGTATCGAGGTAAAAGCCATTTATGTCGAAATGCCTGCTGATTGTGGCCCACACGCCGTCGGAGAACACCCTCTCCCTGCGCTCCGCCGTCGAACGCGGAGCGCGGAGCGAAACCGGCCTCGATGTTCGGGTGCTGGCGCCGCTGCAGGCCGGGCCCGACGACGTGCTGGCCGCCCAGGCCATCATCCTGGGGACAACCGAGAACCTCGGCTACATGAGTGGGGCGCTAAAGGATTTCTTCGACCGCAGCTACAATCCCTGCCTCGAGAAGACCCAGGGCCTGCCCTACGCGCTCTATATCCGCGCCGGCAGTGACGGCACCGGCACGCGCCGCGGCGTCGAGACGATCACGACCGGCCTGCGCTGGCGCGCCGTACAGGAGCCGCTGATCTGCAGGGGCACCTGGCAGCCGGCCTTCGCCGAGCAATGCGAGGAGTTGGGCGCAGCGATGGCCGCCGGCCTTGCCGCCGGAATCTTCTGACGGGCCAATTCGGCTATTGGGCGGTGTAGCCGCCGTCGACCACGAGTCCAGCGCCGGTCATGAAACCGGCATCGTCGGATGCCAGAAAGACGATGCCCTTGGCGATGTCCTCGGCGACGCCCAGCCGGCCGATGGGATGCATCCCGACCGAGGTCTTGCGGGTGGCCTCAGTGTCGTTGGTGCCCAGCGCCTTGGCGCGCATGGCGAAAGTCTGCTGGCCCATGTCGGTATCGATCACGCCGGGATGGATCGAGTTCACGCGGATGCGGTAGCCCTTGCGGCCGAACTCCAGCGCCGTCGATTTGGTAAACAAGGTGACGCCGCCCTTGGTCAGCGAATAGAGCGGATCGAGTTGCGAGCCGACGAGACCTGCGACCGAGGCGAGGTTGACGATGGCCGAGCCGTGCGGGCTTTTCTGCCCACTCGCCTTGAGATGCGGCAGCGCAGCCCGCGTGCCCAGCACGACGCCGGTCAGGTTCACCGCCACCAGGCGGTGCCAGTCGTCGAGCGAGGCATCCTCGACCCCCTTGCCGACGAAGATGCCGGCGTTGTTCACCAGGATGTCGAGGCCGCCGAATTTCTTCACCGTGGCATCTATCGCGGCAGCCCAGCTCGCTTCCGTCGTGACGTCGAGGGCCACGAACAGCGCCTGCCCGCCTGAAGCCTCGATCTCGCGCACGGTCTGGCGGCCGCGTTCCTCGAGCACGTCGCCGATCGCCACCTTGGCGCCGGCAGCCGCCATCAGCTTGGCGCTTTCGCCACCGATGCCGCGCGCGGCACCGGATAGGAACGCGACCTTGCCGTCGAGCCGGTTCATGACGCCTTCCCGAGCTTGTTGAAGGCGATATCCTTGTCGACGCGGATGTCGGCGGGAAGGCCCAGAACGCGCTCGGCCACGATGTTGCGCAGGATCTCGTCGGTACCGCCGGCGATGCGGAAGCCGGCACCGGCGATCCATTGCGCCTGGAAGCCGGCAGCGTGCGGCACGTCTTCCTTCATGATGCCGGCGTGGCCCATCAGCTCCATGGCGAAGGCGCCCATGTCCTGCATCTTGGGTGCCGCCACGATCTTGATGATCGAGGATTCCGGCCCCGGCGTCTGGCCCTTGGAAAGCGCCGTCAGGGTGCGGTAGCGCGTGAGCTTCAGCCCCTGCTGCTGGACGTACCAATCGGCGATCTTGCCGCGGACCTGCTGGTTGCGAATGGCGGGGCCGTCGTCGAGATCGGTATCGCGCGCCAGTTCCATCAGCTCGTCGATGTCGAGACCGCCCGACGGCAGGCCGACGGCGAGACGTTCGTTCATCAGTGTGGTAAGCGCGGCCTTCCAGCCTTCGCCCACCTTGCCCAGCCGCTGGCTGTCGGGAATGCGTACGTCGGTGAAGAACACCTCGTTGAAATTGGCGCCGCCCGACATCTGCTTGATCGGCCGCACTTCCACCCCCGGCGTCTTCATGTCGAGGAAGAACATGGTGAGGCCCGAATGCTTCGGCACGTTGGGATCGGTGCGGGTGATGACGATGCCGTAGTCGCAATAATGCGCACCCGAAGTCCAGACCTTCTGGCCGTTGATGACCCAATCCTCGCCGTCGCGCTCGGCACGGGTGCGGATGCCGGCCACGTCCGAACCGGCGGCCGGTTCGGAGAACAGCTGGCACCACACTTCCTGGCCGTGCAGCGCGGGCTTCACGTAGCGGGTGAGTTGCTCCGGCTTGGCATAGGCCATCATGGTGGGAATGCACATGCCAAGGCCGATGTCGAAGAAACCGAGCGGCACGAGGTAGTTCGCTTCTTCCTGCTGGTAGATCACCTGCAGGATCGGCGAAGCGCCACGGCCACCGAATTCTTTCGGCCAGGTAATGCGCGCATAGCCCGCCTTGGCCTTCTTGTCCTGCCACTCCTTGGCTTTCTTCAGGAGTTCGGGATCGTCGTTGCGGGCACGAAAGCTCTGCTTGTCGTCGCTCTTGCGGGTGGCGTTGGCTTCGAGCCAGGTGCGGACTTCCTTGCGGAAGGCGGCTTCTTCGGCGGTGTCGTTGAAATCCATGGTTCTGCCCTCCTACGCCGCGTTCTTCTGTTCGAGACGGCTCACCAGCTTGTCCTTCCACGCCATCGGCCCGCCGATCGACAGCGCCATCAGACGGGACCGGCGATAGTGGAACTGGGTGTCGGCCTCCCAGGTGAAGCCGATGCCGCCGTGGGTCTGGATGTTTTCCTTGGCGGCGAAATCATAGGCCTCGGTGGCGGCGATCCGCGCCGCCGCGGCCGCAACGGCGAGATCGGCGCCGCCTTCGCTCAGCATCATGGCGCCGTAGTAGGCGTTGGAGCGGGCGATCTCGAGCTTGACGTAACAGTCGGCCAGCTTGTGCTTGATCGCCTGGTAGGAGCCGATGGCGCGGCCGAAGGCCTGGCGCTGCAGCGCGTAGTCGCGCGCCATCCACATCGCCGCCTCGGCGCCGCCGACCTGGGCGAAGGCAAAGTAGACCGCCGCCGCATCGTAGAGCCGCTCGAGCAGCCGCCAGCCCTCGCCTTCATCGCCCAGGAGCTCGGCCGTGGCGTCCTTGAACGTGAGCTCGGCGTGCTTGCGGGTGGGATCGATGGTGTCGACGCGCTTCCTGGCGACGGCCGCCTGTTTCAGGTCGACCAGTACCAGCGACACGGCGCGGTCACCCGTTCCACCGGTATTGGCCAACGCGATGGCGAAGGTCGCGGCCTCGCCGTCGGTCACCGGCACCTTCCTGCCGTTGAGGCGACCGCCACCGAACATCGTCCGGATATTGCGCGGCTTGGGCGGCTGCGCACCCTCGGCGATGGCGAGCGTGCCGATCGCCTTGCCCGACGCCAGCTCGCGCAGCCATTTCTTCTTCTGCGCGTCGGAGCCCGCGAGCTTCAGCGCCTCGGTCGCCAGCACGACGGACGTGTCGAACGGTACCGGTGCGGCGGCGCGGCCGATCTCCTCGGCCACGACGCAGACTTCGAGCGGCGACAGACCCGAGCCGCCGTATTCCTCGGGGATGCCGATCCCAGGCACGCCGAGATCGACGAGGCCCTTCCAGA
>CALDNT010000147.1 GCA_937915145.1 uncultured Reyranella sp. | reverse complement strand
CATAGCAAGAAATCTACCCTGTCCGGCCGAATCCGTCTGCGCGAAAAGTGTCTGCACGTGAAGTTTCCTGAGCTGCGCCAAACGAGTGCCGATCCGGGATGTCCGCAGTTCAGTCGCTACCGGGGGTAAACCGGACATGCCCAAAGCGCCCGAATCGG
The DNA here is from genome assembly GCA_937915145.1 of uncultured Reyranella sp. Lineage (GTDB taxonomy): Bacteria > Pseudomonadota > Alphaproteobacteria > Reyranellales > Reyranellaceae > Reyranella. Next base: position 2,039 of record CALDNT010000147.1, on the reverse strand, counting down.
TGGCGTTTGACCCAAAGCCGACCTAGCCTTCAACCAACGGCCGAACCAACGCATGACCTGATTTCCTTCGTCAAGGCTGGAAGGGCATGAGCAGATATTCGCGCAGAGTCTTGGGCTCGGGGACATCCGCCAAACCGACCTTGGGCCACTCACCTGCATTGGGGAACCACGCCGTTCCGAAAAGCACATCCCACAGCGGCGTTATAGTGCCGAAGTTGCGGTTGAAGTGCCGCTCCTCGAGCGAATGGTGAATGCGATGGAAGCGGTTATCGCCGATTACGTAGCGCAGAGGCCCAATGTTGATGTTCGCCGAGGAGTGGACGAAGTAGGCATGGGTGCTTGCAACGGTTAGAACGATCCACGGCACCGGCCCCGACTCGACGCCGAGGAGAAAGGACATCGGCACGGTGACAGCCGTGAACTGTAGCAGGTCCTCAGCGAAATGATGATAGCTGCTGGTCGCGCTCATCTCGGTAATCGAATGGTGCACACGGTGGAACCGCCATAGCCAAGCAATGCGATGTTGAGCGCGATGCAGCCAGTAGTAAAAGCCATTGCTGGCCATCGAGAGGACGAACGCGGCCGCTAGCCAGCCGGCAATTTTGAGCGGCCAAGCTTCCGACGTGGTGAGCGGCGACAAGTCGAGAACGGCCAGAGGTGCCACCTTGTTGGTATCGACCACAGCCAATGCCGCTTCGAGCACGAAAGTGTTGAGTGCGACTGAAGTGGCCATGAAGATGGCGGACCGGACGTAGGACTTCAGCGAATTCCGGCTATGCGGCAACAATATCTCAAAGACCAGGTAGGCTAGGCAAACCGCGCCCGGAAACATGAGGCGCAGCACCATCGAGTTAACGAGGCCGTAGGCCACAGAATAGGCATCCCCGAGGAACGTGAGCATAGTCCGAGCCTATCGGTAGCTCAGGCGATGGTGCAAGCAGCGAGGCTGCGGCGAATGCATGCGGCTACCGCTTAGCGCCTCCACCGTCGAGTACTTTTTCTCCGCCGGCGGAATCGCCTTGTCACTGGTGGTCCCATAGGGTCTCGAACCGGAGAAGCTGACACCCCTGCGGCGCCAACCGGAATTGCGAGCTAATGTTTCCCGGCCTTATACGGCTAACTGGGTTGTTACGCCGTTTAGCCTCAATGCCCGCCGACTATCGATGTCCCCGAAGAAGATATCGCCGAGCAGGTGCGCGCGGTTTGGTACGCGATCAGACCCTCCGCACATGCCCTGCCCATGGGGCCGCTGTTGGCACATCGCGTCAGTCCAGCCTGCTACGCTAGAGGGCCGCTGACGGCGCCAAAGCGGACCCGCGCAATCAGCCGCCGCCTGCCGATGTGCTTCAGCCGTTCCTTACCGTTCAGCCGCCACGCAATGACGCAGAGCGCGTAGAGCCAGTGCTCGTGGGCCGCGGCGCGTGCCAAGCCGACTTCCCAGCAGATCTTTTTCCATCGCGTCCCGCCGGCCCGTAGCCACGCGATCTTCGCGTCGACGGGCTCGAGCCAGGGCATCCAGCCGAGCGTCTGTTCCATCCGGCTGATCGCTGCGGCCGATGGTGGTGGCGGGCGCATCGGCTCCGGCGTCTGCCCCACCAGATCGCCGAACTCGACGAACATCGTTGGCCAGGTGCTGAAGTAGCCCTGCTTGCGGGGCGCCGGCAGCCGCCGCAGCACCGACGCTGCCTCGATCAGCCGCTCCTCGACCCTCTCGGGTGTCCAGTCATTCATGGCGGCTCTCCTGTCTCCCCGGCTTCTGCCCGTACAGTTTTTCGCCCAGCTGGCGGACCAACTCGCGCTCTGGCCAGGTCAGCCGCTCGTCGTCGGCCTCGATCACCAGCACGCGCTGGGCCTGCCAGCCTTCGCGCTTGATGTGCTCTGGCGGCCTGCGCTCGCCGCCAAAACCCCGTGGTGCCCATTTCATTTCGTCACCTCGTGCAGCAGCGCGGCATAGCCGATGACGTCGATGGGGCCGTCGCGGTATTTGGGATCGTGACCGAGCCGGGCGAGCTTCAGATCGATCATGCACAGCACGACCT
>CALDNT010000146.1 GCA_937915145.1 uncultured Reyranella sp. | reverse complement strand
TGCCGTCGCATGAGCGGGCACGGCTGAAAGCCCGTCAGGGCGTGCGCTATACCGCCGAAGACGGCGTCACGGTTATGGATCCGATTGCCATGAAAGAGGTGCCGCGCGATGGCGCCACCATGGGCGAGGTGATGTTCCGCGGCAATCTGGTCATGAAGGGCTACCTGAAGAACCCCGCGGCGACGAAGGATTCCTTCGAGAACGGCTGGTTCCATTCCGGCGATCTCGGTGTCCTGCACGAGGACGGCTACATCGAGCTGCGCGACCGTTCCAAGGACATCATCATCTCCGGCGGCGAGAATATCTCCACCATCGAGGTCGAGGGGGCGATCATCGAACATCCGGCGGTCGCCAACGTCGCCGTCGTGGCCAAGCCGGACGAAAGGTGGGGTGAAACGCCCTGCGCCTTCGTAATGCTGAAACCCGGCGCCAGCGCGACCGCCGAGGAGATCATGGAGCATTGCCGCACCAACCTCGCCCGCTTCAAGTGCCCGCGCCATGTGGTGTTCCGCGAACTGCCCATGACCTCGACCGGCAAGGTGCAGAAATTCGTGCTGCGCGAATGGGCCAAGGCGGTCTGATGCGTCCTCCGGCCGGCACCATCGCGCCGCCATAATCTCCGCGTTATTTTCGCCGCTTCGATGCCAGGCGATTCCACCCTTGTCGTGACCACGCGAAGCGGCGTGCGCCCCCTCGGCGTGCGCGGCGAGCCGCTGCACAACACCGCGCCGCAGTTGCGACGTGTCGTGCGCCGGCGGCTGGGCGATGCCGCCGCCGACCTTCTGGCCGATCCGCAGCCGCACGAGGACGGCAAGGCGATCGATTGGCATGCCGGCTGGCCTGGCGCGGTGCGGCCAGTGACCGACCTCGATCCAATACAACGCAAGGAAGTTCTCGACGGGATCGAACGCACCCTGGCCGAGATCCGCCGGCTGGGCGATGCTCTGGCCGCCGCCGGACCGCGCGAGGACATGGGCGTGGTCGGTCTCTCGCTCAAGCTTGCCGCCCGGGCGCCATCGCCCGCCTTCATCTTCCTGGTCGGCGAGCGGCCCGTCATCGTTGCCTGGGGCTACGAAACCGAGGCCGCCAACACCCTGCTGCCTTTCTCTCTGCCGCGGCCGCCCGGACGCCGGTCGGTACTCGAACCGGCACCGGCAGCGCCGCCGCCTCCCGTAGCGCTGCCGGCGGTCCGACCGGCAACCGCCGCCATCCCATGGCTGCGCTCGCTCGCGGCCGCCCTGCCGCTTCTCGTCCTCGTGCTCGGCGGCGCATGGTTGCTGCGCGGCTGCCTGCCGGCCGATCCCGCCCTGACGCTCGTCACCCGCGAAGGACCGCCCGCGCTGCCGACGCCGCCGGCAGTCGCCGATCCGATACCAGTACTGAAAGCCTCGCTCGCCTCCGAGGCTTCGCGCGCGAAGGCCCTGCAGATCGAACGGACGCTGGTCGAAGCCGAACTGCGCCGCCGCATCGCCGAGTGCAAACCGCCCGAAGCCGCCAAGCCGCCGCAGGTCGCGGTCGCCCCTCCGCCCGCGCCGCCGCCGACCACGAAGCCACCCGTCGCGAAGCCGGCGCCGCCAGCCCAAGCCCGGCGGCCAGGCGACGATCGATTGCGGCTGCCGCAGGGCTCGACCAACAACTATTCGTTCCTCGAAGGCTGCTGGCGTACCGACCCATTCCGGCATGAACGCGGCCAGACGCAGCCCGGCGTGTCGTCCTACTGTTTCGATGCCAACGGCGGTGGCCAGCTCGAATGGCGGCGCGGCCGCACCGCCTGCCGCACCCGCGCCCAGGCACACTTCGAAGGAGCGGTACTGCGCCTGCGCGACGCCGACACTACCTGCAACGACGGCTCGCACTGGTACGCCGACCAGCTCGTCTGCCAGCGCGGTGCCGACGACGTGGCGCAATGCAGTGGCAGTTCGCGCGGCGGCGCGTTTGGCCCGACAACCTGGACCGTCAACCTGCACAAGCTGCGCTGACCGCAACGCCGGCCGACACGCTCCGGAGAACACCCGCCCTCAGTGCGAGGTCGGCGTCCCGCCCAGTCTCTTGATCTCGTCCTTGATCTGAAGCTTTCGCTTCTTGAGGCTGCAAACCACATCGTCGTCGGGCAGCGGTCGCTTGGTTTCACGCACTATCGCGGTTTCGAGGGAAGCGTGCTTGGCCTTAAGCGCTTCGATGTGGTCCACGCTGCTCATGGGCGACCTCCAAGGCGGTTTCGGACGATGAACTCTGACTCCGACATTGGACCGAGTCACGCTGAATCAAGTGTCCTCCCCGCCTTGTGCGTAACCATGTAGGATGGTTCGCATGTCTGAACCAAAACGGCTGATCATCGGCGTTTCCGGCGCCTCCGGCGTCATCTACGGCGTGCGCCTGCTCGAGGCGCTGAAGCCGTTGCCGGTGGAAAGCCACCTTGTGATGACCCGCACCGCCGAAGTGACGCTTGCACATGAGACGAAATTGAAGGTGGGCGACGTGCGCAAGCTGGCCGACGTCGCTCACAGCGTCGACGACCTCGCCGCGGCAGTGTCGAGCGGTTCCTTCCGCACCATCGGCATGATCGTGGCGCCGTGCTCGATGCGCAGTCTGGGCGAGATCGCCAACGGAATCACCACCAACCTGCTCACCCGCGCCGCCGACGTCGTGCTGAAGGAGCGTCGCAAGCTCGTCCTGCTGGTGCGCGAAACACCGCTGCACGCAATTCATCTGCGCAACATGACCACGCTGGCCGAAATGGGCGCCATCATCGCCCCGCCGGTGCCGGCCTTCTACAACCGGCCGAAGACGCTCGACGACGTGATCGACCACACCGTCGGCCGCGCGCTCGACTTGTTCGACCTCGACACCGGCAAGGTAAGGCGCTGGAGCTGACGACTACCGCCACGAATTCAATCCGTAGTTGACCACATATCAGAAGGCTGCAACCATTGCCTAAAGACGCGTGGTTGTAGGCGATTTTCCCAGCCTTTACTCTTTTGGAGAAGGCTCGCGTCGACTGGGGGAGCTATGGGTCTTTGGCTAGCGGCACGTTCCGGTGCCGCCCTTCTTCTGTTTGTACTGGGCCTCGCAAACGCCGGCTGCAGCTACGCTCCCGTCAACGAATTGAAGCTCTTTCGGGAGAGCGTGGTCGCCACGAATGCAGCCGCCACGCCCGTTCTCGACGAAGTTTCCGCGACTGAAAAGCGCCAGGAACGGACGATCGTCACAAACCAGGAGCGCCGGTCGAGAACGATCCTCGCCTTCGACCCTGCGCAAGCACGCTACTTCTCCGACATAAGCGATGGGCCGGCCGCGACCGTTTTCCGCCGTGGCCACCACGTGCTCGACCGGCTTTCGGATGTCCTGCTCTCCCTGGCGACGGGCAGGAACTCAGCCGACGAGGTCGACGCGATCGGCAGCCTGGCAACGGAATCCGGTGCCCTTCTGAACGTCATTGGTGTCGGCGTCGCCGTTGGGCCGGCCTTCGATACGCTCAGACCCGCGCTGACCGAACTCTCCAAGGATCTCGGGCGCACCGAGGCCCGCCGCGTCATCGCCCAAGTGGAAGCGGCTCATCTGGTCAAGAACCTGGTGACTGCGCTGGTTTCGGCGACCCCCAAGATGTTCGTGACATTGACCGGCGAAGCCGAGCGGCGGGCAAACAGCGCAGGTGCGCCCGCCGAGGCGATGGCCCAGTTGCTCGATCGTTCTACGAAGGTCAGAGTCGTGCTTTCGAATTACGTCGTGCTTCTGCGGCAGACCAGCGACGCTTGGGACGAAGCGGTTCGTGCCGCCGAAGCGAAATCGTCGAGCGCGAACTTCGGTGCTCTGACAGAACGGGTTGCGGAGGTAAAAGCTGCGGCACTGGCCACACGAATGGCCTTCGCCAACCTGAACACGCCCCGCTAGCCGCCACAAGGTGTTGGAGGAAAGTGGATGACTCCGCAGGAACTCGCCCAGTCCGGCAAACCCGGCCTGATTAGCGCCCGCAAGACGCTGCTCGATCGCTATAACGCAGCATCAGATCCGGCCGAGAAGCAGCAAATTTCTGATGCAGTCGATGTCGTCAACGACCTGATAACGGCCGCCGACCTCGACGATCTGCTGATGGCCGCGGGGCCCGTCGATGCCGCCGCGGACGCGATGGCGAATGCCATCGGGACCGCCAGGATGCAGATCTTTGGACAAGCCTTGCAGACCGTCGTCGATACGCTGGCGAAGTTCGAAGTTCCCAAGGTCAAGGCGCCCGCCGTCGGTCCCGCTCCAAAGCCGACCGCAACAGTGCCGCCTCCTGCTGCGCCGCCCGTGCAGCCGGCTGCGGCAGCGCCGCCGCCTGCTGCGCCACCTGTGCAGCCAGCGAACAAGGGCAACGCCGATGGTCCTCTTTCGGCGGCAAAATCCAATTCGAACCTGGGGCAGCTATCGATCCGCTATGAAACCGGGGGAAGAGGCCCGGGCACCATATCTTCCGGCAGTGGCGACGCCGGTGGTGTCTCCTACGGCAGCTATCAAATGACGAGCCGGGGAGGCGGCACGGTGGGGCGCTTCGTCGCCGACCCTGCGTTCCCCTTCAAGGATCGATTCGCCGGCCTCGCGCCGGGCAGCCCAGAGTTTACGGCGGCGTGGAGAGCGCTGGCAGCAGAACACGGGCCGGACTTTCACGCAGCCCAACACGACTTCATCAAGCGAACTCACTACGATCCCATGGTAAACAATGTCAGGGCTCAAACTGGCTTCGATGTGACGACGCGCACCTCCGCCCTGAATGACTGTTGCTGGTCAACCGCAGTCCAGCACGGGCCAAATAACCGCATCTTTCAGACGGTTCTCGCGGCTCTCCAAACGGCCCCGACGCCTCGCCCGGAAGAAGGCGACATTTTTGACGAGGCTGTCATTCGCGCCGTTTACGCCGAGCGGGGTCGGCGTGATGGCAGTGGAGTCCTTGTGCATTTCAGCAACAATTCACCGGCCGTCCAACGTGGGGTCGCCGATCGGTTCGTCAATGAGCTGAAAGATGCCCTCGCGATGCTTCAGGCCCCACACTAGGCGAAATAAGTCAGACTCCGACGGCGCGTTCGATCTCCGATCTCGCCAGATCAGGGAACGCCGCGGCCATCATCGTCACCACGGCGGCGCGGTCCTTGGCGTCGGGCACGACTCCCAGGCACACGGCATAGACACCGAGATTGCCGATCGCCGCCCGCAGCCGCTTCTCGACCGGCCGGTCGCGGTCGGCTTGTGGCGCGTGCAGCCTGGCGAGCTTGGTCTGCTCGGCATGTTCGGCAGCGAGTTCGGCGTCGGCGACGCGACGGCGCACGGCATCGAGCGTCTCGGGCAGGGCCTCGGGCCAGGGCTGGTCCCTCAGCCGTTGCCGGACATCGCGCAATGGACGGACGACCTCGGCCTGCCAGGCGTTGCTTACCTTCAGGATCGCGCGCAGCCGGTCGGCCGTCAGCGTCGGGCGGCCCGAGGCGCCCAGCCAGCAGCAGAACAGCAGTATGTTTACGTCGCAGCCGCGGCGCTCCTGGAGGTCGAGGCAGGCCTCGGCCACCCCCTCGCTGCCATAGATTTCCAGCGAGAAATTCCAGAACGGATGGGGGAGAAAATCGGACATTCCGGCGGAGCTTGGGTGCTTCCCTTTGGGCGGGCGAAGGGGTACACGGCGCAGAGCGATGTGACCAGCCCGCTGGGGACGAGTGCGCCGAGTATGAACGACACAACGTCGGATTCGCTGGACGCCGGGGCCGTCGAGGCCAAGCTGGAAGCCTTGAGGAGCGAGCACCGCGACCTCGACGAGGTGGTCGATCGCCTGCTCGCGACACCGCCCTTCGACCAGCTCCAGCTCCAGCGCCTGAAAAAGCGCAAGCTCGGACTCAAGGACCAGATCCTCAGGCTGGAAAGCCAGCTCATTCCCGATATCATTGCCTGACGAACACGCCCCGCAGGCACGCCCAGAGAGACGCATGGCCAGGAAACCCGCCAACCGCCGCCCATCGCCCAAGCCGGCGGTCGGCCTGATCATGGGCAGCCAGTCGGACTGGGCGACCATGCGCCATGCCGCAGAGACGCTGGAGGCGCTGGGCGTGCCGTTCGAGGCCCGCATCATCTCCGCCCACCGCACCCCCAAACGCATGATGTCCTATGCCGCCGCAGCCAAGGGCCGCGGATTGAAGGTGATCGTCGCCGGCGCCGGCGGAGCTGCCCACCTGCCGGGCATGACCGCCTCCCTGACGCCGCTGCCGGTGCTGGGCGTTCCCGTCGAAAGTGCCGCCTTGAAAGGTCAGGACAGTCTTCTTTCCATCGTCCAGATGCCGGCCGGCGTCCCTGTCGGCACCCTCGCCATCGGCCGTGCCGGGGCCGTAAATGCTGCACTCCTGGCAGCATCCATCGTTGGTCTTGCTGACGTCAAGATAATGGCGGCGGTTGAGCGCTGGCGGACCCGCCAGACTGTAGCCGTTGCCAAGATGCCGTCCGACGACGCCAAACCCCACCGCTGATGCCCCTGTCCAAATCCCTGCCGCCGGGATCGACCATCGGCATCCTGGGCGGCGGTCAGTTGGGCCGCATGACCGCCCTTGCCGCGGCGCGACTGGGCTACCGCTGCATCATCTTCGCCCCTGAAGACCATGTCGTCGCGGCCGAGGGCGCGGCTGGCCACGTC
>CALDNT010000145.1 GCA_937915145.1 uncultured Reyranella sp. | reverse complement strand
CCTGCTCCTCGTAGGAGTTGACCCGGCGGGCGCGCCGGGCGGGGCATGGCCAAAGAAATGGCCGGCGCGAACCCAGCGCCAGCCTACCAAATTTCTTAGCATATTATTGCTAAACTTGCAAGTATTTCTACGGGCAGGTCGTGCCGTTGGTGAAGCCGATCGAGCCGGTGATGGCGCCGCTGGTGGTGCAGGTGCCGCTGGCCGCGACGTTGCCGGTTCCGCTCACGCTGACGGGCCCGACGAGGTCGACGGTTCGGCCGGGAGTCCCCGTGCCACTCAGCGTGTTGCCGCTCACCGTGGCGCTTGCCCCGCCGCCAGCCACCTGCGCGGCGATCGCGATGCCGGTCGAGGTGTTGGTGGCGGTGATGGTGTTGTTGGTCACCGATCCCGAAGCACCGTTAAGAATTCGCACGCCAAATGCCGTACCGGCGCCGGTCGAGGTGGTCGTGATCGTGTTTCCCGAGATGGTGACACCGCTCACGCCGTCGGCGTGGACGCCGACGGGATTGACCAAGCCGCCACCGGCCGTGCGACTGATCGTCATGCCGGCGAGCGTGCTGTTGCTGGCCATCGCGACGGCCGGATTGGTGGAGCCGCCGACCGTGCTGGCAATGGTGGCGCCGCCCGACGGCGTCACGGTGGCGTTGCGACCCGAGGCGGTACGCACGGCAATGGGCGCCGAACCGACCACCGTCTGGCCAGCCTGCAGCGTGGTGGTGGTCGTGGTGTTGAAGGTGCCGGAGAGCACGATGGTGGAGTTCGCCCCAGCGCCGGTCACCGCCGCCTGCAGGTTGGCGCCGCTGGTCGATGCCGCATTGACGACGGCCAGCGTGTTGCCAGCCGCCGTCGCGGTCGCCGCCTCGGTCACCGACGGCGCCGTCACGGTCTGAACCTGGGCCACGATGTCGATGTCACGCACGATCGGGTCGGTCATGCGGCGTTCCTGGTAGGTGAGCGTGCCGCGCCGCGGCTCGGCCTGCAGCGGCACGCGCAGGCGCAGGCTGGCAAAGACCTGACTGCCGCGCACGTCGTCGTACTGGTATTCGACGCCAGTCATCAGCCGCGTGCCACCCCACAGTTCGGGAATGCGATAGTTGGTGAATTCCAGCCGCAGGCGCGGCCCGGCGACCACCGGCGTGATGCCGTCGGAGAAGCGGTAGCCGCCGGCATAGAAGCGCAGGTCGTAGGGGCCGGTCGTGTCGAAGATCGGCACGCGCACCCCGGCCTCGGCATCGAAGCCCGCCATGGCGTACTCGGTGCTCGTGCTCATGCCCGGGAAGGTCACCAGCAGCGACGTGCCCGACACCGCGGCCGTGGCCGGCCCGCCGGCCGAACTCGAGACGACGTTCGACGTCTGGCCGATCGGCCAATAGGTGTTGCCGCGCAGGTCGAAGTTGGTGCCCAGCATCTCGCCGCCGAAGGTGAGCTGGTTGTAGCTGTTGAAAGTCGGGGTGCGGCGACGATCGAAGTAGCCGTAGGCGCCGGCGTTCCAGCCGCCCGCCAACATGTGGCGCAGCCCCAGGCCGAAATTGCCTTCCAGCGACTCCTGATTGTCGGCCTTGAAACGGGCATCGGCGAACAGCAGCGTCCGTTCGCTCTGGCCCAGCGGCACGAACAGGTCGAGTTCGCCGATACTGCGCTTGTTCCCGACCATGCCCTCGACGTCGAGGAACGGACCCCACTTGGCGGTGACGGTGAACGGCCCCTGCCACTCGCCCTGCTGGGCGACCGCCGGCACAGCCGCAAACAGCGCCACTGCCACGAGTATCGTTTTCCTCACCATGTCATCCTCAATCCAGCGGAGAAAGTGTGGGCATCGTCGCGGCCGGTGATCTCGCCGTCGTAGCGCAGGTAGACCGAGGTGGTGTCGGCAACCTCCGCGTTGAGGCCGAGCCCGATCACCGCGGCGTCACATTGCGGCTGGCGCCGTAGACGGTGAAGGCCGTCGCCGGCGCGCCGGCGAAGGCCGCCGTCATCGGCCGCGTCGTGTCGGCATATTCGTGCGCCCAGCCGAGACGCAGCACCACGTCGAGCGTGCCCGTGGCCGCCAGCGGGATGCCGACGGTGATGTCGGCCCCCAGCACACTGCGCACCGAGGTGGTGTTCTGCTGCGCCACGCCGAGGTTCAAGGAGTTGGCGCCGCTCTCGGTGAAGCCGTACTGCGACACCGCCACCGTCTGCAGCCGCGCGAACGGCGTCACCGTGGCCGCCGCCGGAAACACTGCCGCCCGTTCCGCCGGTCGCCGTGGCACTGCCCACCGTGACATTCGTCAGGCTGACGCTGGCCCCGCTGTTGACGAAGAACGCCCGGCCGGCGTTGTCGGCGTTAAGCGTGGCGTCGTTGCCGACCACCGTCACGTTGGCCGTGATCATCGGCAACGACTGTCTGAGCACGATGGTGAGGCCGCTGTTGACGGTGATGGTGTTGCCGGTGCCGCCGGAGGTATTGGCGTCGAAGATGGCCTGGCGCAGCGAGCCCGCGCCGCTGTCGCTGCCGTTGGTCACGGCGAAATCGGCCGCCCCGGCGGCGACCGGCGACAGCGCCGTGCCGGCGAGCAGGATCGCCGTCAGGCCGCCGCGCCAGCTCAGGCGCCGAACAGCGCAAACTTGACCAATCGCCCGCAAATCGCCTTCCTCGCCGCCCACCGGATCGCACGGGCCGTGCGGTAACTGTCGAGGTCAAGTCCCACGGTTGCAACGACGCCGGCCTATGCGCGCCGGCCAATTATGCGCGAGGGTCGCCAGATCGGGCGCGCGCGACCTTTTCGCACATGCTAAGTAACTGCACTGTCTATTTGCACTCTGCGGAGGAGTACGCGTGGCCGACATCGGCTGGTTGTTGCGTGACGCGAGCCTCGAACGGCGGTTCACCGTAGGCGAGCGCATGGTCGCCGACGATGCGCAGTGGCGGGCGACCATCGAACGGGTAGATATCGCCCCCACCATGCGGGTGTTTCTGACCGACGTCGAGACGCGCCGCGAGGTTGCGATCGAGCCGCGCAGCGATCGCCGCGACAACCACTGGATAGCGAGCCAGGTGACGATCGTCGGCCAGGCCGAGATCGAGTTCCCCACCGACGTGTGGACTCATGCCTCGCCCGAGCACGCCCTGCTGTTCCGCAGCCCCGAGGGGCGGGCGACCTACCGCCTGGAACCCGGCAAGCTCTTCAAGTCGGCCGGCTACACGCTCGACCTCGAACGCGTCGTGCGCCTGTTCGATGGCGATGTGCCGCGCGTGCTGCAGCCGCTGCTGGTCCAGGATCCATCGCGATGCCGCATCGTCGACATGCCTGGCGACCGGTCGATGCGCCGACTGGCCGGGAGCCTGTTCGCGCGCGGCCTCAACGGCCCGCTGCGCCTGCTGACGATGGAGGGCGCGGTGCTGCAGCTCCTGGCCGCGCAAATCACGGCGGCAGAGCGGCGGCCGCTGCCGCGGCGGCGGCGCGGCTTCTCGCTCGCCGAACGCGACGCCCTGCAAGCCGCCCGCCAGCGGCTGCTGGTCGACATGCGCAATCCGCCGTCGCTCGGCGAGATCGCGGTCGAGGTCGGGCTCACCGAAAAGCGGCTGAACGCCGGCTTCCGCGCCCTGTTCGGCACCACCGCCTTCGAGGCCTTGCGCAGCGAGCGGCTGGAGCATGCGCGCATCGCGCTGCAGTCGGGCGAGGTGGCGCTCAAGGAGGTCGCCTTCCGCGTCGGCTACAACCACGTCTCGAACTTCGTCAGCGCCTACGCCAGCCGCTTCGGCGCGCCACCGCGCGCGCATCAGAGGCGCCAGATCACCGGGGGCGATGACGTGGACTGTAATGGCATGCGAGTACGATCCACCGGAACCGGAGACTGATTTTCGTCGCCAGCCGGCAGCGCCGCGCGCTGCCGGAGCGCCGCTTGAGGAAGGCCGCCGCCGTCTCGACCACGCCGATCTCCTGCGCAATGGCCACCGATATCCATTGATTGAGCGACACGCCGTCCTCCTTGGCGAGGCAGGCGGCAGCAGCTTTCACCGAAGCCAGCCTCACCCCTCCGGGCTGATCGCGCTTTCGTGCCAGCGCCACAGCAGCAGGTAGGACAGCAGCGACAGCGCGAGATAGATCGCGATGCCGGCAGCCGAGATCAGCACCAGGGCGGCGAACATCCGCGGGATCCTGAGTTGGTAGCCGGCTTCGAGGATGCGCCAGGCCAGCCCCGAGGCGCTGCCGCCGGTGCCGGCCACGAACTCGGCCACGACGGCGCCGATCAGCGCCAGGCCGCCCGAGATGCGGAGCCCCCCCAGGAAGTATGGAAGAGCGGCCGGCAGGCGCAGGTGAATCAGGGTCTTCCAGCGGCCGGCGCCATAGAGTTCGAACAGCGCCAGCAGATTATGGTCGACCGAGCGCAGGCCGAGGACGGTGTTCGACAGGATGGGAAAGAACGCCACCAGCCAGGCGCAGATCAGCAGCGACAGCTCGACGTCGTTGGCCCAGGCGATGATCAGCGGTGCGATCGCCACGATCGGCGTCACCTGCAGGATGATGGCGTAGGGAAACAGCGACAGTTCGATCCAGCGCGACAGCGAGAACAGCACCGCCAGCAGGACGCCGACCACGACTGCGGCGGCGAGCGCCTCAAGGGTGATCTCAAGCGTGATCCACAGCGACGGCGCGAGCGTGCCCCAGTCGGACACCAGGGTCTCGGCCACAACGATAGGGCCGGGCAGCACATAGGGCGGTACCTCCGCAATCCGCACGATGCCCTCCCACAGGCCGAGCATCAGCAGGCCCATGACGACTGGCGCGACGAACCTCGCGCTCATGCTGCCACCCTCGCAATCACCACGCCCTCATGCTGAGGAGGCTGCGAAGCAGCCGTCTCGAAGCATGGGCACGCGCACCGTGTCTGAAGCTCATGCTTCGAGACGCCGCGCTCCGCACGGCTCCTCAGCATGAGGTCATTTTTGTTGCTCCGCATGGTCATGCCGCCATCGCCTCGGCCAGCTGCGCCGAAGCCAGCCGGCAGCGGGCGGCGTAGTCCGCCGAGGTGCGGAAGGCCGCGGTGCGCGGATAGGGCGCGTCGACCGCGATTTCCGACAGCACACGGCCCGGCCGGGCGGCCATCACGGCGATGCGCTGCGACAGGAAGACCGATTCGAACACCGAGTGGGTGACGAACACGACCGTGAAGCCCGTGCGTTCCCACAGCGCCAGCAGGTCGGCGTTGAGCCGATGGCGCGTGATCTCGTCGAGGGCGGCGAAAGGTTCGTCCATCAGCAGCAGGCGCGGCGCCGTCACCAGGGCGCGCGCGATCGACACCCGCATCTTCATGCCGCCCGACAGTTCGCGCGGCCAGGTGTGTTCGAAGCCCGCGAGACCGACGTGGCCGAGTGCATCGGCCGCCCGCGCCTCGCGCTCGCCGCGCGCCACGCCGCCCAGCCTGAGCGGCAGGGCCACGTTGCCGAGCGCCGTCGCCCACGGCATCAGCGTCGGTTCCTGGAAGACGAAGCCGAGATCGGTCTTGCCGGCGGGCCATTCGATGGCACCGGCGCTCGGCGGCGTGAGGCCGGCGACGATGCGCAGCAGGGTGGATTTTCCGCAGCCGGACGGGCCCAGCACGCTCAGGAACTCGCCCTGCCCGACATCGAGCGAGGCGCCGTCGAGGGCGCGGACTCCGTTGGCAAAAACCTTGGAGACGCCGCGCGCTGCGACCAGCCGCATCAAGCCGGCGCGAGGGCGAGGTTGAGGGTGGCCGACCATACCGGCATCGGCAGGCTGTCGCGCGCCGCGAGCACGGCCGGCAGAGCGGCACGGTCCACGGCGCGGGAGAACGGCAGGACGAGGCCGGCGCGCACGCCGAACACGGCATCGCCGTCGAGATGTTCATCGTCCTCGGGGAAGAACTCGGTGATCAGCGGCCGGTGTCCGGGGGCCTGGATGATCATGTGCAGGTGCGCCGGCCGCCAGGCGTCGCGTCCGAGTACGCGCAGCATGTCGCCGGCAGGACCGTCGTCGGGCACCTTGTAGGAAACCGGCCGCACGGTCGAGAAGGCGAAGCTGCCGTCGTCGGCCACCTTGAGGCGGGCGTGGTAGTTGGTCGGCGCCTGGTCTCTGTCCTGCTGGGCATAGAGGCCGTTGCCGGAGTTCTGCCACAGCGCCAACACCGTGCCCCCTGGCCGGCGCGCCCTTTTCGTCCATCACCCGGCCGCTCACCACCAGCGGTTCACCCACCTGGCCGCGCCACAAGTCGCCACCGTTGGCAAGCTCCGGGGCACCCTCGATGTGGAACGGCCCCAGCACCGACGACGGCGTGCCCGAGGGCGCGGCATTGATCATGTCGACCAGCGACGACACGCCGAGCAGGTCGGAGAACAGGATGTATTCGTTGCGCTTGTCGTCGGTGAATTGTGTGGCGCGCGTCAGGGCGTCGATGGCTGCCCCCCATTCGGCCTGGGTGACCTTGTGCTCGCGCACGAAGCTGTGGAGGTGGCCGGCAAGACCAACGAGCAACGAGCGGGCCCGCGCCGAGGGCGCATTGCGGGCATAGTCGGCGAAAGCCTGGGTGATGGTGGTCGGGGTGAGATTGCGCATGCCTTCTCCTTCCCGCCTAGCGGGGCGTCCTCTGAATCTGGTCGTAGTCGGCACGCAGCAGCGCGAACAGCAGGTGGTCGGCCCACTGGCCGTTGATGCGCAGATACTGGCGGGCGAGGCCCTCTTCGTGGAAGCCGACCCGGGTGAGCACCCCTTTCGAGGGCTCGTTATGCGGCAGGCAGGCCGCCTCGAGGCGATGCAGCCTGAGATCGTCGAACACGAATGGCAGGGTGGCGCCCAGCGCATCGGTCATGAGCCCCTGCCCGGCATAGGGTTGGCCCATCCAGTAGCCGACCGCCGCGGCCTGGGCGACGCCCCGCCGGACGTTGCTGAGGTTGATGCCCCCGGCCAGCCGGCGGCCGTCGTTGGTGAAGACGAACAGCCCATAGGCCTCGCCGGACCGCCACTCGCGCACCTGCTGGCGCAGCCGGCGGCGGAAATGGTCGCGGCCCAGCGCATCCTCGGGCCAGGTCGGCTCCCATGGTGTGAGAAAGGCCCGGCTGCGAGCCCGCAACTCGGCCCATTCGGCCCAATCGTCCATCGACGGCGCGCGCAGGAACACCCGCCGGCCGGCGATCCGGGTCATCCCCGACAGCGACAACGGGACGTCGGCAAAACGGAACATCTTGGCGCCATAGTAACGCAGGTTTAGAATTGTGACATGTTTTCCGAGGTTTGGCGTAGGAAATTGAGACCCTCGGTCGCGGCTGACGCGGCAATTGCCCTGCCTTAAAAAGGCAATTCGGGAGTATGAATTTGTACCGGACTTCATCCTGCCAGGATCTCGATCATGCGAAGTGAGTCTCAAGGCGTCGGGCACAAGGGTCGCTTCTATCTGACCAAGAACATCTGGCTGCCGCAGCAGCCGCTGGAGAACTTCAATCTCAAGATGTCCGACATGATCCTGCGCAGCATGCCCAAGCTGCCGCTGGCCGGCGACGATGCGATGAGGGTCTTCCCGATGCTGGCCGAACTCAAGAAGAGCCACGACAAGATCAAGGCCGACCTGCAGTACCTGTTGAGTCACCACGAAGATATTCCGGCGCTGCACGAAGTACATCCGCGCGACCTCTATGTTCCCGGCCGGGCCTGGCGGACATTCCTGATCAAGCTGTGGGGCCATGACATCGCGGAAAACACCGCCGTGGTGCCCGACACGATCGCCGCAATCAACAAGATCCCCGGCGTCCATACTGCGCTGTTCAGCATCCTGGCGGGCCGCGCCGAGATCGAACCCCATCGCGGCTCGGCGGCCGGCGTGGTGCGCTTCCACTATCCGCTGATCGTGCCGACCGAGCCGGAGAAATGCTGGATCGAGATCGGCGGGCACCATTTCTTCTGGACCGAAGGCGAGCCCCTGGTGTTCGACGACACGCGTGAACATTGGGTGAAGAACCAGACCGACCAGACCCGCGTCGTGCTGATCATCGACTTCAATGCCCCGATGCCCTTCCCGGTCAGTCTGTACACCGGGCTGC
The DNA here is from genome assembly GCA_937915145.1 of uncultured Reyranella sp. Lineage (GTDB taxonomy): Bacteria > Pseudomonadota > Alphaproteobacteria > Reyranellales > Reyranellaceae > Reyranella. The sequence continues at coordinate 9,719 of CALDNT010000145.1, read as the reverse complement.
GCTACCAGATCGGACGCCGAAGCGCCGAGGTGAAGCAGGTCATCGAACGCGCCGCGATCGGCGTGCCGCCGCGCGACAAAGCTGCTGCTGCGGAGGTCGCGAAGGCGGCCTAAGGTCGGTGCTACGGACGAGTAAGGATTGGACACCCGTTGGACGAGACCAAAGCATCCGAGCCCGGGGCATCCGCGGCGGCTATTCGTGCGCACTATGATGTCGGCAACAACTTCTACAGGCTTTGGCTCGACGAGACGCTGACCTATTCGGCGGCGATGTGGCGCGACGAGCACGACACCGGCTCGCTGGCCGACGCCCAGCGGCGCAAGATTTCCTGGCACCTGCATCATTCCGGGGCCGACCGGACCGACACCGTCCTCGACGTCGGCTGTGGCTGGGGCGGCATATTGCGCGCGGCCGCCGCGACGCGGGCCGAGGGCGGGCCGCGCCTCGTTCACGGTGTCGGATTGACCCTGAGCGATGCCCAGGCCGATCTCGCGCGCGATGCCATCGCCCGGGACATGCCGAATTTCGGCAGCCCGCCACCTCGGTTCGACATCCGGTTGGAAAGCTGGGTCGATCACAAGCCGGCCGAGCCCTACGGCGCCGTCGTGTCGATCGGCGCCTTCGAGCATTTCACCAAGCCGGACGACGACTCGGCGACCAAGATCGCCATCTATCGCGATTTCTTTTCGCGTTGCCGCGATTGGTTGAGGCCGGACGGACGCATGACGCTGCAGACGATCGCCTATGGCGACCCTAACCTGGATGCCGCAGCGATTCCGTTCATGAGGGATATCTTCCCCGACTCCGATCTGCCGCGTGTCGGTGACGTTTTTGCGGCAACCGACGGTCTGTTCGAGGTCGAGCGGCTACGCAACGACCGTGTCGACTATGCGCGGACCTGCGATATCTGGGCGAAGAACCTGCGCGCCCATCGCGCCGAGGCCGTGGCTCTGGTCGGCATCGAGCAGACCCGACGTTACGAACGCTATTTGAAATTCTCCGGCTGGGGCTTCTGGTCCAACCACCTGCATCTGCTGCGCTTCAGGCTGAAGCGGCGCTGAGTCCCGCCGCGCCGATCCTTCAGGCCGCGAGGCGTGCGGCGATCCGGTCGAGCGGTTCGAGGCCGTCGATCGGGCCGAGTGCGGCCAGCGTCAGCTCACCCTTCAGAAGCCGGCGCGCGACGCGGCGAACGGCGTCCTGGTCGACCGCCTCGATGCGCGACACGATCTCGGTGTAGGGAATCGGCCGTCCATGGACGATGAGGTGGCGCGCCGCCTGCTCGCAACGCGCCCCGCTCGATTCCAGCGCCATCAGGGTGCCGGCCTTGATCTGGTTGCGCGCCCGCACCAGTTCGGCCTCGTTGAGTGTGTCGGCCACACTCACGAATTCCTCGCACACCGCCGGTACCAATTCGCCGAGGTCGTCCTCGCCGGTGCCGGCATAGATGCCGAACAGGCCGCCGTCGGCATAGGCGGTATTGAAGCAGTGGATGCCGTAGACCAGTCCCCGCTCCTCGCGGATGCGCTGGAACAGGCGCGAGGACATGCCGCCGCCGAACAGCGTCGAATAGATGGCCAGCGCGAAATAGTCGGGATCGCGATAGCCGATGCCCTGGCAACCCAGCACGATGTGCGCCTGCTCGAGCACGCGGGTCACGCGGCCATCACCGCCGACATAGCTGAGTGGCGCCGGCGCGACGGCATTGGCGGGGGTACGCGGTACCGACCCGAAATGCTTTTCCGCGAGGTCGACGATGCGGTCGTGCTCGACGCGCCCCGCCGCCGACAGCACCATGTTGGAAGCCGTGTAATGGCGGGCGAGATAGGCGAAGAGATCGTCGCGGCCGATTGCCTCGACCGATTCGGCCGTGCCCAGCACCGGCCGGCCGAGCGGCTGGCCGGGCAGCGCGGTCTCCTGGAACTGGTCAAAGATCAGGTCGTCGGGCGTGTCGAGGGCCTGGCCGATCTCCTGCAGGATGACGCCGCGCTCGCGCTGCAACTCGTCGGGATCGAACACCGAATTGCGCAGAATGTCCGAGATCATCTCGACACCCAGCGCCACATCCTCCTTCAGCACCGAGGCATGGTAAACGGTGGTCTCGCGGCCGGTGTAGGCGTTGAGACTGCCGCCGACATTCTCGATCTCCTCGGCGATGGCGCGGGCGGAGCGGGTCCTGGTGCCCTTGAACGCCATGTGTTCGAGCATGTGGGCCATGCCGTTCAGTTCGGCGCTCTCGTGCCGCGTGCCGCAGGCGACCCAGATCCCGAGGGAAGCCGATTCGACCTCCGGCATCTCGTCGACGGCGACGCGCAGGCCGTTGCCGAGGGTTGTTACCTTGACGCTGCTCATGTGCGCACCTTGCTCCGTGTGGCGGGTGCGACAGCCATCGCCCGGCGTTGGTCGATCATGGATTTCAGCTCATCGACATCGTTGCGCAGCCCGTCGACGCGCTCGGCGCGGTCCATGAGATCGCCGAGGCGCCCCGGCAGGGGCGGCCGTACGCCGGTCGCTTTCTCGACGGCGTCGGGAAACTTGGCGGGATGCGCCGTCGCCAGCACGACCATGGGAATGGCCGGATCGCGGCGATGCTGCTGGGCCACGACATAACCCACCGCCGTGTGCGGATCGATGGTCTCGCCGAAGCGGCGGCGGCAGTCGGCGATGGCGGCCAAGGTGCCGGGGTCGTCGACGCGGCCGGCGTCGAAAAGCGCGCGCACGCCTGCCAGCGCATTGGCGCCGACCTTGAGCGTGCCGGTGCTGCGAAAGGCGGTCATGGCATCGGCCAGGGTCACGCCGTTGCGGTCGTAGAGGTCGAACAGCAGACGCTCGAAGTTGCTCGAGATCTGGATATCCATGCTCGGACTGAAGGTCGGCACGACATCGGTCATCGTCATGGTGCCGCTCTCGAAGAAGCGCGCCAGGATGTCGTTGCTGTTGGTGCCGACCACGAAATGCGAGATCGGCAACCCCATCTGCCTGGCGGCATAGCCTGCATAGACGTTGCCGAAGTTGCCGCTGGGCACCGTGAAGGCGACGGGCCGCTCGGGCGCGCCGAGCTTCAGGGCGGCCCAGAAATAATAGACGATCTGCGCCATCACGCGGGCGAAGTTGATCGAGTTCACCGCCGTCAGCGCATGCCGGTCACGGAAGGCGAGATCGTTGAAGCAAGCCTTGGCGAGGTCCTGGCAGTCGTCGAACGTCCCCTGCACGGCGATGTTGTGCACGTTGGGCGCCAGAACCGTCGTCATCTGTCGGCGCTGCACTTCGCTCACGCGCCCCTTGGGGAACAGCATGAAGATGTCGATCGTCTTGCGGTCGCGCACCGCCTCGATGGCCGCCGACCCAGTATCGCCCGACGTCGCGCCGACGATGGTGGCGTGCCGGCGCCTGGCGGTCAGCGTGTGGTCGAGCATCCGGCCGAGGAGTTGCAGCGCCACGTCCTTGAAGGCGAGCGTCGGACCGTGGAACAGTTCGAGCAGATGCAGGCCGCTGTCGCCCAACGGCTTGAGCGGGGCCACCTCCGGAGTCTCGAAGGAGGCATAGGCCTCGCCGATCAGGCGGCGGAAAGCCGCCTCGTCGAAAGCATCGCCGACGAAGGGCCGCATGATGCGGAAGGCCAGCTCGACATAAGGCAGGCCCTTGAGCCCGGCGATCTCGGCTTTGGAAAACTGCGGCCATTCGGCGGGCAGATAGAGGCCGCCGTCGCGAGCCAGACCCGCGAGCATGATGTCCTCGAAGCCGAGCGGTGCAGGACTGCCTTGCGAGCCGTGGCGGGTGCTGATGTAACGCAAGATCAGGCTCCGGCTAGGCGACCTGGCGGCAGGCCGCGTGATCCTTGCGGACACGTCTGGTCGAAGCGGGATGCTTGGCCAGCATGCGCTCCGGACGGGTCGGGCGCTTGACCAAATCGCCGCCGCAGTTGGGACAAATGCCGTCCAAGCGGGTTCGCGCACAGTCGGCGCAGAAAGTGCACTCGTAGGTGCAGATCATGGCATCGGACGCGCCATTGGGCAGGTCCTTGTCGCAGCATTCGCAGTTGGGCCGGAGGTCGAGCATGGCTCTTTCTTACGCCGGGAGGTACCGGCTTTCCAGATGCGCTTTGAAGGCGGCCACGCCGAGCGCCGAGCCGGTGGCCGTCGTCAGGATCTCGTCGGTGCTGGCAACCGAGCCTTTGGCGTGCACATTCTCTCTCAACCAGCCCAGCAGGGGAGCGAAATCGCCGGCCCCGATGGACGCGAGCAGGCCTGGATTGGCCGCGCGGGCGGCAGCGAAGAGTTGGGCCGCCGCCAGAGCGCCCAGGGTGTAGGTCGGGAAATAGCCCCATCCCCCGTCCGGCCAATGAATATCCTGCAGACATCCCAGTGCATCGTCGGGCGGCACCACCCCCAGCAACTCCCGCATGCCATCGTTCCAGGCGCCCGGCAGATCCGCCAGCGCCAGGTCTCCCGCCAAGATGGCGCGCTCCAACCGGTAGCGCAGCATGATGTGCAGCGGGTAGGTCACCTCGTCAGCATCCACCCGGATGAAGCCCGGCGCCACGCGCGTGTAGAGGCCGTGAATGTTGTCGGCCGTCCAGGCCGGGCCGCCCTTGCCGAAAGCCTGGCGCATGCGCAGCGCGGCGAAGTCGATGAAGGTCCGGCCGCGGCAAGCCTGCATTTCCATCAGCAGCGACTGGCTTTCGTGCAGCACCATACCACGCGCGTTGCCGACCGGCTGGCGCCGCCAGTCGCGCGGCAGGCCCGCCTCGTAGAGGCCATGTCCGGTCTCGTGCAGCACGCCCATCAGCGACTGGGAAAAATCGGCCTCGTCGTAGCGCGTGGTGATGCGCACATCGTCGGCCGTGCCACCGGTGAACGGATGGGCCGACACGTCGAGGCGGCCGTGATGGAAGTCGAAGCCGATAATGCGGATCAGCTCCTCGCCGAGGCGGCGCTGGGCCTCGACCGGGAACGGCCCGTCGAGTGCCAACGGTGCCGGCTTGCTGCGCTGGTGGTCCAGCACGCGGCCGAGCAGATCCGGCAGGAAACCGCGCAGTTCGTCGAACAGCGCATCGATGTGAACGGCCCGTCCGCCCGGCTCGAATTCGTCGAGCAGGGCGTCATAGAGCGACACGCCCAATGCAGCCGCCTTGGCCTCGCCGATCCGACGCGTGATCGCCAGTACCTCGCCCAGCGTCGGCAGCAGAGCCTTGAAGTCGGCGTTCTTCCTGGCCTCTCGCCACGCCATCTCGCAGGCAGACGTGGCGCGCGAGCGCGCCTCGACCAGGTCGGCCGGTAAGGCACTTTCATGCGCCCAGGATCGCCGCATCTCGCGCAGATTGGCGGCACGCCAGGGATCGAGCGTCGCACTCGCCGCCTCCGCGCATGCCAGCAGGTCGGGCATGTCAGGCGCCACCATGATCTCGTGGGCGATCACATTCAGGGTTGCGAGCTGGTCGGCGCGATCCTCGCTCGCACCGTCCGGCATCATGGTCGAGCGATCCCAGTTCAGGATGGCGCCTGCACGATTGACCGCGCTCAGCCGCGCAAAGCGGCGTTCCAGTTCTGCATAGGAGGCGTTGGGGGGATTGTTGGCGATCACGGCTTCCGCTTCGTCCTGCCACCGATATCCAGCCGCCCGTTCTCCCAGTGATAGGCGAGATAGACACCGGCCAGCGCCAGCGCGATCAGAAACCAGGTGATGGCGTACTGCAGGTGGTCGTTGGGGATATCGAGCCGGGTCTGGCCGCCAATCGGCACGCCGCCTGGATTGGGCGCGGCGTCGGCTTCGAGGAAGAAGGTATCGAGCCTGGGATCAGGCGAAGCGCCCGCCAGCTGGCGCATCAGCGGCACGTCGACCTGGAACCAGACATTCTTGTCCGGTGCGTTGTCGGGCACGAACCGGCCCTTGATCTGCGAGCGCCGGACAATGCCGGTGAGTTCAACGCGGCCGGCGACCTGGCCTTCGGTGCGCTGCGCTGGCTCCTTCTTCTCCGAGGGAATCCAGCCGCGATCGAACAGCACGATCCGCCCGTCGTCGGTCTTGAGCGGTGTTACGACTTGCAGGCCAACCTTGTTCTTGAGGCTACGTGCGGCAAGGTGGAATTCCTTGTCGTGCAAGAACGTGCCCACAACCTTCACGCGGCCGTATTCATGTCGCAGCGGGTCGCCGCGCAGCAGTTCGTCGAGCGTCAGGGGCGCTGCCGCCTGGTTCGCCGTCAGGCGATCGAGGATATCGAGCTTCCACTCGCGCCGTTCCATCTGCCAGATGCCCAGGGATAGCGACAGCACCAGGATCGGCAGTGAAATGAGCGTTGGCCACAGGGCGGGCCGCAACCTGACCATTTTGACTCCCCTACTCGTCGTTCAATGCCGTCGAGCGGTGCGTGTACTGCTGGGCGATCAGCAAACCCTTCAGGAGGCGCAGAAGCCATACCGCCAGCACAAAGACAAGCGGCGTCCAGATGAGAACGTGGAGCCACCACGGCGGCTCGAACCGGAACTCGACCCAGAAAACGAGGATCATCATGATGGCGCCAAGGCCCAGAATCACGAATACAGCAGGTCCATCGCCGGCATCGTTGCCGCGCAGATCGAGGTCGCAGACCGAGCAGCGGTCGACGACGGTGAGCAGGCCGCGGAACAGCCGGCCGCGACCACATCGCGGGCAGGCCCCGCGCAGGGCAACATCGGGCGGCGATTGGCGTGGCCACTCGGCCATCTCATGCTCCCAAAAGGCGAACCGCCGGGGAGCGCCCGGCGGTTCCAGATATGGTCCGTTTCAGACTGTCAGTGCAGCGCGATCGGCGCCTTGCCCGCGCCCCACCAGTAGATGCAGAAGAACAAAAACAGCCACACCACGTCGACGAAGTGCCAGTACCAGGCGGCGGCTTCGAAGCCGAAGTGCTGCTTGGGCTTGAACTGACCTCCCATCGCGCGGAACAGACACACCACCAGGAAAGTCGTGCCGACGAAGACATGAAAGCCGTGAAAGCCCGTCGCCATGAAGAAGGTCGATGAATAGATATTCTCGCGGAAGCCGAACGGCGCATTCAGATATTCGTAGAGCTGAACGCCGGTGAAGCAGGCACCGAGGACCACTGTGAGCAGCAGACCGCGCACGGCGTCGCGATTGTTGCCCTCGACAATGGCGTGATGAGCCCACGTGACCGTGGTGCCCGAGAGCAGCAGGATCAGCGTGTTCATGAGCGGCAAATCGAACGGCGCGATGATGCTGATGCCCTTGGGCGGCCAGACGCCGCCGTCGGCCGCCGCGCGAACCGGCATCTCCGGCGAGTTGGGATAGAGCGACGCGTCGAAGAACGCCCAGAAGAATGCCACGAAGAACAGCACCTCCGAGGCGATGAACAGGATCATACCGTAGCGCAGGCCGAGTTGGACGACCGCCGTGTGGTGTGTGCGCGACTCGACGATGACGTCGCGCCACCACCAAAACATGACCGCGAAGATGATCGCGAAGCCGGGCGCCACGATCCACCAACTGAACGGCTTGATGGCTTCCTCGACGCCTTTGCCCAGCATGTCGGGATGCATCCCGAGGGCCGCACCGAGGGCGAGCAACAACCCGCCCAAAGCCCCCAATGCCGGCCACGGGCTGGGATCGACGAGATGATAGGGATGCTTCGGAGCGCCTTCGGCCATATTCATCCACCCTTTCCGGTTCCATTGGCGGGAATGCCGCCCAGCAATATCTTAGCCCGCTCGGTCTTCGCCTCGAAGAAAGTGTAGGAGAGCGTGATGGTGCGGACGTTGTCGTAGCGCCGATCCTTGTCCATCTCGGGATCGACGAAAAATACGACGGGCAGATCAAGCGACTGCCCGGGTTGCAGCAACTGCTCGGTGAAGCAGAAGCACTGTAACTTGTTGAACCACGGGCCGGCAGGCTCGGGCGTAACGTTGTAAACCGAGGTCCCGACGATCGGGCGCTGCGACACGTTGGTCACGCGATAGTGGACCAGCCGCTCCTCGCCCAGGCGAACCTTGACCTCGCGCTCAAGCGGTTCGAAGCGCCACGGCAGATTGGTGTCGACATTGGAGTCGAAGCGCACGCGCACCGTCCGGTCGAGTACCGTCCGTTCGCCCTGCTGCGCCACGACCGGTGTGCCGCCGAATCCCGTGGTCCGGCAGAACAGGTCGTAGAGCGGCGACGAGGCATAGGCGAGGCCGATCATCCCGACCACCACGAGCCCAAGCCGGCGGGCAAGCCGCGTATTTGTTGCATCACCCGCGCTCACAGCTTGTCTCCCATCCGCACGATGGTGAGGGCAAAAAACGCAAGAGCCATCACAAGCAGAAACGCCGCCACGACCAGATTCTTGCCGCGCTGCCGGCGGCGCAAGTCGGCGCCGCTCAAGTCGGTACCGCGGGGGCGACGATCTTCAACCATGGCCTCGATCATCCGACGAAAGCCCGGTCGAGCGGCAGCGCCGCGAACAGGATGGCAAGGTAAAGCAGCGAGAAGCGGAACATTCGCCGTGCCGGACCATGGCCGGTCGCATCATCGGCGGCACGCCACACCGCAACAGCATGGCCGATGAAGACGAAACTCATAGCCAGTGCCACGGCGCCATACAGCCAGCCGACCGCGCCAAGCAAGGTTGGCGCCAGCGCGACCGGCGTGAGGAGCAGCGTGTAGATCAGCATCTGGCGCTTGGTTTCGCGCGGCCCGGCAACCACCGGCAGCATCGGCACGCCGGCGCGGCGATAATCGTCGCTGCGATACAGCGCCAGCGCCCAGAAGTGCGGCGGCGTCCACAGAAAGATCAGCAGGAACAACGCCAACCCGACGGCCGAGACATCGCCGGTCGCGGCAGCCCAGCCGATCATCGGCGGAAAGGCGCCGGCGGCGCCGCCGATCACAATGTTCTGCGGCGTGCGGCGCTTCAACCAGATCGTATAGACGAAGACATAGAACAGGATCGCGGCCGTCAGCAGCGCTGCCGCGACGAAGTTGGTCGCGACCGCCATCAGCAGGACGGAGAAGATCGACAGCAGCACGCCCAGTCCGAGTGCATCGTCGGGGGCGACACGGCCCGCCGGCAACGGCCGGTTGCGGGTACGCGCCATCAGGGCGTCGAGGTCACGTTCGTACCACATGTTGATGGCACCGGCGGCGCCGGAGCCCAGCGCGATCGCCAGCACCGCGAGCGCTGCCGTGAAGGGATGCAGATGGGCGGGAGCGATCAGAACACCGACCAGCCCGGTAAACACCACGAGCGACATCACCCGTGGCTTCAGCAGGTCGACATAGTCGCGCACGCGCGCCGGCACAAACGTGCCGTCGCCAATCGTCGTCAGGGTACCGTGCGTCGTATCGCTCATCGTCTTCAAGGCGAAGGCGCCTTCTTGGGGCGCCTCCGCTCCGGTCCTAGGGGTGTGCCGTCGGAGAGATGTGCGGCAGTTCCTCGAAGGTGTGGAACGGCGGCGGCGAAGCCACGGTCCATTCCAGCGTCGTGGCACCTTCACCCCAATAGTTGGCGCCAACCTTGCGGCCATACAGCAGGGTGCCGAACACGACGAAGATCAGCCAGAAGATCGTCGAACCGAACGACAGGAACGCGCCGAGCGAAGAGATGTAGTTCCACTGCGCCATCGCGTCGGGATAATCGACGTAGTGGCGCGGCATGCCGGCGAGGCCGCTGAAATGCATCGGGAAGAACGTCAGGTTCACGCCGATGAAGGTCGTCCAGAAATGCACCTGGCCCGCCCACTCGGGATACT
>CALDNT010000144.1 GCA_937915145.1 uncultured Reyranella sp. | reverse complement strand
GTCGGCGCGGTGAACGTGCGGACCAGCGAGATGCGCTACTTCGACTCGGCCACCATGCCGCTTGCCCCGTCGCATGTCATGGCCTCGGGCGCGCTGCCGCCGGCCTTTCCCGCCGTCACCATCGACGGCGAGTCCTACTGGGACGGCGGCATCTATTCCAATACGCCGATCGAGGTCGTGCTCGACGACGTGCCGCGGCGCAACTCGCTGATCTTCTCGGTCAATGTCTGGCAGCCCGCCGGCGAGCACCCGACGACGATCCAGCAGGTCATGGCACGGCAGAAGGACATCCAGTTCGCCAGCCGCGGCAAGAGTCACGTTGCCCGACAGGCCCAGATCCATCGCCTGCGCCATGTCGTGCGCGAACTCGCCCTGCGCCTGCCGGCGGAGCAGCGTGGCGATCCGGTCGTGCAGGACCTCGCGGAATACGGCTGCGGGACGCTGATGCATGTGGTGCGGCTGCTGTCGCCCCGGCTCGACGGCGAGGACCACACCAAGGACATCGACTTCACGCGCATCGGCATCGAGAGCCGTTGGAAAGCCGGCCACGATCACGCCCGCGAAGTTCTCGCCCGCAAGCCATGGCAAGGTACGGTCGACACGCTGGCCGGCGTGGTCATCCATGAAATCGGGCAATAGCCGGGGCGGATTGAAAATCTTCAATCCCCGGGAAAGGCTGGCGGCAAGCCGGCCCTGCTAATTCTTCGACACGAGCCCGGCCCGCTTTGCGGCCCCCCGCAGGGACGGCCGGCTGCTCGACAGAGGAGAATAGCCATGAAGGTTTCACGAGGTATCGTTGCGGCATTGTTGGGAACCACCGTCCTCGCCGGTGCCGTCTATGCCCAGCAGACGCCGGCGGCGCCCGCCGCCAAGACACAGCAGAAGGCCGAGACCCAGCGCGATTTCCTGAAGCTGTCGGCCGACGGTGCCAACGCTTTCCGGGCCATGCATCAGGCCCGGCTCGCGATCTTCGAGGCCGATCCGGCGGCGGCGAAGAAGCTGGTCGCCGACTCGCGCGCGGCGCTCGCCAAGGCGAAGACCGATTCGACCGCCTTCCTCAAGGCCGAGGCCGATTTCAAGGTGCCGCAGGGCATGAAGTCGGCGCCGGCCGCCGTGGCGGGTCCGGCCATCGCCTGGCTGCCGATCGACGGCCAGCTCGGCCTGAGCGAGGATTTCGTGGCGACCCCGGCCAAGGCCGCGGCGGTCGCCGACGCGAACAAGCGTCTCGAGAAGGGCCAGCGTAAGGAAGCCATCGAGCGGCTTCAGCTCGCCGATGTCAGCGTGACCTTCACCATGGCGGTGGTGCCGCTCGACCGGACTATTGCCGATATGGACCAGGCGGCGAAGTTCATGGACGAGGGCAAGTACTACGAAGCCAACGCCGCCATGAAGAAGGCCGAGGACGGCATTCGCTACGACGTCGTCGTCGCTGCAGTCGCCATGCCGTCGACGGCAGGCGCGTCGAAGGAAAGCGCGCCGAAGACGCAGTAACCGCTGCCACCTGGCGGTACGGGATCGCCGGCCTGCTATGGCCGGCGATCCTTCGTCACCGTTCTTCGAGTGCCTTGACCACCCAGACCTGCACGATATTCGCTTCGAGGGCCTCGCGCCCCATCGTGCGCTTGGCCGGGTCGCGGGCGTTGCCGTCGATGATGGCGGTCAGCACATCGCAATTGTAGGCGACCGCGACCGCCTCGGCGTAGCGCGATGCGCCGTTGTGCCGTTTGTGCCGGTAGAGGCGGGCGCGACCGAAGGCATCGGTGACGCGCACGCGTTCGCCCGGACCGACCGGCACGAACCGCGGGTCGAGGATGCGCACGTCGATCGCCCGCTCCAGCGCCTCGTCGGTCTCGATGCCCTCCGGGCAGTCGCCGGGAGGACCCAGAGTCAGCCAGACATAGACATCATGGTCGTCGCCGCTGTAGGCGCGCCCCCGAGCCGCGCGATCCGCGGGGAATGGCCAGGTGAACGGCCGCCAGCCCTCTTCGCTGAAGCCCAGGGTCACCTGCCGGTCGACGTACCAGGCGACGCCGCCCAGCGCGACGACCTGCGCCGCGACCCACGCCATATAGGTGAGCATTTGCCGGCTCAGGGCCATCCCGCCTCGGCGCGCTGCGACATCGCATTCCTCCTGGATGCCGCGCGACTATACAGCCGGAACGACGCGCTTTCAGGTCCGGCAGATCGAAACGCCGCCGTCGACCAGCATGGCGGTGCCGGTGATGAAGCTCGAGGCGTCGGAGGCCAGATGCAGCACCGATTGCGCCACCTCCTCGGGCCGGGCCAGCCGCTTCAGCGCATGCAAGCCCTCGACAAAGGCGAGAACCTCGGCGGTCGCTCCCGGGGCGTTGGTGATGCTCATCGGTGTGTCGGTGCCGCCGGGCAGGATGGCATTGGCGCGAATCCCGCTTTTGCCGAGTTCGGCGGCCAGCACCTTGGCGAGGCCGATCACGCCCGCTTTGCTCGCGGCATAGGCGGCCATGCCGGGCAGGCCGGCGGTGTAGCCCACGAAGGTCGAGGTGAAGATCAGCGAACCGCCGCCGCGCGCGATCATCGCCGGCACCTGATGCCTGGCGCCGAGGAAGGCGCTCGTCAGGTTGGTTTCGAGCGCCTCGTGCCAGCCCGCCAGCGAGACCTCGGCGACCGGCGCCATCTCGCCGGTGGTGCCGGCATTGTTGAAGCCGATGTCCAGTCCGCCGAAGCGATCGATCGCAGCGCCGACGGCATCCTTCGCCGTGGCCTCGTCCCGCACGTCACCGGCGACGGCGATGGCCTGGCCGCCTGCTGCCGCGATCTCGGCGACCAACGCGGCGAGCTCGGCCTGTCGCCGTGCGACCACGATCACCTTGGCGCCTTCCCGCGCGAACAATTTCGCGGTCGCGCGACCGATGCCGGAACTCGCGCCGGTGACGATGGCGACCTTGCCGTCGAGGATATTCATGCCTGGAACCTCCGTTTTGGGGAGGTCCAGATCGCAATTCCCGGAGCGGCTCTCTATCCGCTATCCGAGCGTCATTCGCGTCAGATCTGATGCGCCATCGGCGGCGCCGGGATCGGACGGACCCGTTCGTAGGCCGCTGCCGCGCGCAGCACCAGCGCGTCGCGTGCGTGGCCGGCCACGATCTGCAGGCCGATCGGCAGGCCCTCGCGGTCGAGGCCGCAGGGGATGGTAGCGGCGGGCTGGCGCGTCAGGTTGAAGGTGAGCGTAAAAGGCGTCCAGCCGATGTCGACGCCGTCGCCGCCCCAGGCTGCGTTCTCGTTCACGGCGAATGCCGTCATCGGCATGGTCGGCGTCAGCAGCAGGTCATACTTGGCCATGAACTGATTCATGATCACGCCCAGCGTCTGGCGCTGGTGGATGGCGGTCACGACCGCCTCCTGGCCGAGATTGGCGCCGACTTCGGCAGCTTTCAGCAGGCCCGGATCCATCAGCGCGCGCTTCTCGGGGCTGTAGCTTTTCACCAGCAGGGCGACGTTGGATTGCCAATGGGCATTCAGGATGCGGCGTGGATCGAGTCCCTGCAGGTCGGGCGAATCCTCGACCACCTTGGCGCCCAGCGTCTTGAACACCTTGGCGGCATGGTCGACGGCCACCGCCACGTCGCGGTCTATCCGGTCGCGTTCGACGAAGCCCAGGCCCGGCGAGTAGGCGATGCGCAGTCCCTTCACGCCTTTCTCGAAGCCTTTGAGGTAATCCTCGGCGTCGTCGGGCCGGCCGTAGATGTCGCGGCTGTCGGGCCGCGCCATGACGTTCATCATCATCGCCGCGTCGCGCACGGTGCGGGTCATCGGCCCGATGTGCGACAGCGTGCCCTGTGCCGAGGGCGGCCACAGCGGCACGCGTGCCTGCGTCGGCTTCAGGCCGAACAGGCCGGTGAAGGCGCAGGGGATGCGCACCGAGCCGGCGCCGTCGGTGCCGACGGCGAGGTTGCCCATACCGACGGCCTCGGCGGCAACGCCGCCGCCGGACGAGCCGCCCGGCGTGCGGCCGAGCTTCCACGGATTGTGCGTGGCGCCATAGAGGCCGGAATCGGTGACGCCCTTCCAGCCGTATTCCGGCGAGGTCGTCTTGCCGAGCAGCACGGTGCCGGCGCCCCGCAGGTTCTGCGCCACGGGCGAATCGACATTCCACGGGCCGTCGGGATCGGTGGCGAGGCTGCCCATGCGGGTCGGCATGCCCTTGGTCAGCACCATGTCCTTGATGGTGATGGGCACGCCGTCGAGGTCGCTCAGCCGCTTGCCGCCCTTCTTCCAGCGCTTCTCCGAAGCCCGCGCCTGGCGCATCGCGGCGTCGGGATCGAGATGCTGGAAGGCGTTGAGCTGGCCGTTGAAGGCATCGATGCGGGCAAACGCCGCCCGTGCGGCTTCGACCGGCGAGGCCTTGCGGGACTTGTAGAGTTTCACCAGCTCGTGGGCCGGCATCATGGCAAGATCGGCGGTCATCGCTTGGTCTCCGGAAGCAGGGGAAAGGCGAGAGGATGCGCTTCGGCGTAACGCGCGGCGGCGCGCAGCACGAGAGCATCGCGGTAGTGACCCGACACGATCTGCAGCCCGACCGGCAGGCCGTCGCGGCTGAGGCCGCAGGGCACGGTCGCGGCGGGGTGGCGGGTCATGTTGAATTGCGAGGTGTAGGGCGACCACTGCGGGTTGGTCTTGCCGTCGGGACCGTCGGGCATGTTGTGGCCGGCGGCGAAGGGCTTTACCGCGACGGTG
>CALDNT010000143.1 GCA_937915145.1 uncultured Reyranella sp. | reverse complement strand
GATGAGTGGATCAAGGAACCATTTGCTCCAGGCGCCGGCCCGAGCCTCGGGCGCCAGAAGCTGGTCGATGTCGGCGCGGTCGAGCCAGAGGTCGCGGAGCGGGCCCATCGGCAGGTCGTGGCTGAGCGCACGCGCCAGCATGGTGGCGTTGATGCCGCCGGCCGAGGCGCCGGCAATGACGTCGACGATGACGCGCAGGTCGAGGGTGCGGCCGACCTCGCGCAGGAGATCGAAATAGACCGCCTCGGTATCGTACTCTGGATTGGCTCGGTCGTAGGCATCGAAGAACGAGGCCGTGCTGCGTCCCGGGCCGCGGATGGCATGCAGCGCCCCCGAGGCGCGGACGAGCTTCAGGATCTCCTTGGTAACGCCGTGCATGTAGACGGCGAGCGAGACACCGCCGAAGCACACCAGGGCAAGGCGGAGTTCCTTCTCCTGCACTAGGACCGTTCAGCCGGGATCATCGCGCATCTCTTTTGTTCCGACATTCTCCAGATGAACCCCCGGAACGGTGGGAACGGCATTGTCACGGTGCTGCAAGTGTAGCGGTCCGTCTGGCAGAGTGGTAGCCACCAGAATGAACAAGATCAGCGACGCCGGGTAGGCCCCGTCGCGGTCGCGGATCAGGTAGTCAGGCGACGACCCAGGCCGCACAGTATCTGGCATCTCGATGAGGTCTATCTGAAGATCAACGGTCGCCTGGTTTGTTTGTGGCGCACCGAAAATTTCGCGCCGCGGCGATGGACACGTGGCAGGCGGTGGTTGCCACGGCCTGACAATATACTGGCCGCGCGGTCGTCGTTCGGTAACGTGACAGCGCCGGCTGGAAAGGTGCGGGTTTATCGCGGCCGGGTACCATCCGTATCGAGACGGCCGTCCCGCAGCTGAAAGATGCGGTCGAAGCGATCGAATATCTTCTCATCATGCGTGACGGCGATGATGGCGGCCTCCTGATCGACCGCGAGCCTCCGCAACAGGTCCATGACGATGCCCGCGCGCTTCGAGTCGAGTGCCGCGGTCGGTTCGTCGGCAAGGATGATACGCGGCCGATTGGCGAGCGCGCGTGCAATAGCGACCCGTTGCGCCTCGCCACCCGAGAGTTTGGCTGGGAAGGCGTTTTTCCGGTTGCCCACCTCCAGATAGTCCAGCAGATCGACGGCCCGTTGACGTGCTTCGCCACTGCCTAGGCCGGCGAGATTGAGCACGACGGCTACGTTGTCAGTGGCGTCAAGAAATGGCAGGAGATTGTGGAACTGGAAGATGAAGCCGATCTTGTCGAGCCTCAGCCGCCGCAGGTCGGAGCGGAGCCACCGTCCATCGTAAACGACGTCACCGTCGAGTTCCATCCTGCCACCTGACGGTTCGAGAATGCAGCCAATAGCATTGAGCAGGGTCGTCTTGCCCGACCCCGATGGTCCGAGGAGCGCAACGACCTGACCGGGAAAGACTTCCAGCGACACCTCTCTAAGCGCGTCGATGCGCGTTTCACCTTCGCCGAAGTGCTTCGACACATTGCGCAGCCTGACCAGCGGTTCATGCACCTGGATCTCGGTCATGGCTAGCCTCCGATCGCTGTCGCGGGATCAACGCGCAAAGCCGCGCGTACCCCGAGACCGCTGGACAGGAGGCAGACCACAAAAACGATCCCCGCCAGTACGAGCACGTTATCCGGTTCGAGCACCACGCGACGGGGGAAGTAATCCTTGATGCCCAGGATCAGCGTTACCCCAATCGCGAAGCCGATAAAGCCGAGCGCAAGCGCCTGCTGCACAATCATCCCGATGATCGTGCGATCCGGCGCCCCGATGAGTTTCAGGGTCGCGATCTGTTTCAGTTTCTCCATGGTCATCGTGTAGATGATCAACGCGATGATCACCGCTGACACGACAAGCAGCAGCGACGTGAAGAGGCCGATCTGGCGGCGGGCCCGATCGACGAGCGAACCCGTCAGAATGGCTTCCTGCCCCTCCTGCGTGATGGCCGCAAGATGCTTCCAGCGTCGAACTGACTCGGCAACGTCATCGGGCGCGACGTTCTGCTGCACGCGCGCCACCACCGCATTGACAGTGTCCCGAATCGCTCCGCCCGTCCCACGCACGAGCTGCACCCGGTAGGCAGGTGGCGCGAGGTCGAATTGCAGCTTCTGGGCATCGAGAAGTGTGATGTAAGCCGCCGGGTCGCCACCGGAATTGACCTGGTGCTCCGTCAGGCCGACGACGCTGAACGTATTGCGGCCAAGCGGAATGCGATCGCCGATCACGAGCCCAGTGCTGCGGTCTGCCACGAGTTCATGATGGCTGCGGACAATGCCACGTCCGGCAATGAGACGTGGCGGACCACCGGGTCTGCCCGGCTCATAGCCGATCACGTAGAGCCGCAGCTTCTTGGCCTGATGCTCGGCCTCGACCGTCTGGTAGGTGATACTGCCAGCCGCAGCGACGCCACCGACGCGGGCGATCGCTTCGCGCGTATCGCCGGGGATGCGGGATGCCTCGGCGAATGGGCCACGAGTGCCTGATTCCACAACCCAAAGATCGATCCCAGGCGCGCGCGCGATGGTGAGCGCATCGACCACCAGGCCGCGGTAGATGCCGATCATCGCCAGGACCACTCCAAGGAGCAGGCCGAGTCCGGCACACGTCAGGAGAAATCGGCCGAGCTTGTGGCGGATGTCGCGGTAGGCAAGGTTCACCTCCCGGCCTCCCCGACGATGCGGGCCGAGCGGCCTTCGACAAACCCCGGGCCGGTTGCAGCGACGACCTGCGCCTTGTCGGGCAGACCGCCCACGACCTCGAGCCGCCCATTCTCCGTGCGATACCGGAAGGTGAGGACGCGGCGTACCAGCCGGCCATCCTCGACCGTCCAGACTGTCCCCTTGGACCCATCGAAGCCCTGGACTACCGCCTCCGGCACGAGCAGCGCTCGATCGAGATGGGCGACGGTGACCAGTACCTCGGCCTGCTCGCCGAGATAGAATTGCGGCGCGCACTGGTCGCATTTGACGTAGACGCGCCACTCCTCGCTGGCGCGGTCGCTCTCGACGCCGATCCGGACCACCTTGGCGTCGAAACGTTCCCGCGGCTGGGATCGCAGGCGGACGATTGCGGGCTGTCCTTCCACAATCGGCCCGGCACGGGATTCATCGATGTAGGCGAGCACCCACACGGTTTCGGGGGCAACCAGGGTGAAAATGGGATCGCCGGCCTTGATGACAGCGCCAAGTTCCCTCGATCGGTCGACGACCATGGCGTCGAATGGCGCGATCAGCATGTACTGCGCGAGGAGTGCCTCCTCTATCTGGAGCTGCGCCCGAGCATCGGCCAGAAG
>CALDNT010000142.1 GCA_937915145.1 uncultured Reyranella sp. | reverse complement strand
CAGATGATCTGGAAGATGCTGGGTGCCGACCATCCGATGGAGGCGCACAAGGTCGATTCCAAGGGCATCTATGCCCGTGGCAAGTCGGCTGACGTCAAGGAAGGCGTAGTGGCCTTTCTCGAGAAGCGGCCGGCCAGGTTTCCCATGAAAGTGAGCGACGGCATGCCGTCCTATTTCCCCTGGTGGAAGGAACGGTCGTTCCAATAGATCGGGCGCGGGTTGATGCCGGGCACCGCTTACGGCAATCTCCGCCGCCATAAATGTTCCCTGGAGGAAACGATGATCAAGCTGCAGATGCGGCGCCGCACGTTAATGGCGGTGGCTCCGATGCTGGTGGCCGCCCCCTACGTGGCGCGCGCCCAAGGCAAGCCCGAGAAGAGCAAGATGGTGTTGGCCGTCGGCGGCAAGTCCGCGCTTTATTACCTGTCGCTCACGATCGCCGAGCGAAAGGGCTTCTTCAAGGACGCCGGCCTCGACGTCGAGATCAATGACTTCCAGGGCGGCGCGAAGTCGCTACAGGCCCTGATGGGGGGCAGCGCCGATGTCGTTGCCGGTGCCTACGAGCACACGATCCGCATGCAGCAGCGCGGCCAGCCAATTGTCGGCTTCGCCCTGATCGGCCGCGGCATGCAGCTTGCCATCGGCCTGCGAAATGAGGCCGCCGCCAAGGTCAAGGGGCCGGCTGATATCAAGGGGATGAAGTTCGGCGTTACCGCGCCTGGCTCGCAGACCAACATGCTGGTCAACTACTGGGCCGCCAAGGGCGGACTCAAGGCGTCGGACATCGTGGCGATTGGCGTCGGCTCCGGCGCCTCGGTCGTGGCGGCGATCGAGAAGGGCGAAGTCGACGGCGTCTCGCAATCCGATCCGGCGCTCACGATCCTGACGGAAAAGAAGCTGATCAAGATCATGCTCGACACCCGCACCATGAAGGGCAATCAGGAGCTTTTCGGCGGCGCCTTTCCGGCGGCCTGTCTTTATGCCCAGCCCGATCTCCTGAAGAAGACGCCCGGGACGGCTCAGGCGCTGGCGACGGCGATCGTGCGTGCCGACCAGTGGCTGCAGACGGCGACGCCGGCTGAGGTCGCCGCGTCGGTTCCGGAAGGATATCTCCTGGGTGACAAGTCGGTTTACGAGAAGTCGTTCGCCGGTGTGCGCGAGACGATTTCGCCGGACGGCCTCATGCCTCCGGGTGCCATGGAGAACAGCCTGAAGTTCCTCGTGGAGGGCGATCCCAAGATCGCGGCCGATGTCGGCAAGATCAAGCTGGCCGACACTTGGACCAACGAGTTCGCCCAGCGCGCCGGCAAGCGCAGCTAGCCCGGCGTGTCTGCAAACGGTGTGCCGGCGCTCGCGCTGGCCGATATCACTTGCCGCTTCGTCGCACGTGACGGGCGAGGCGGGGCTTACACGGCGGTTGCCGACACAACGCTTGAGATCGCCAAGGGCGAGTTCGTGTCGGTAGTGGGGCCGACCGGTTGCGGCAAGTCGACTCTGCTTAATGTTGCGGCCGGACTTCTTGCGCCTTCATCCGGCACCGTCGAGGTGTTCGGCGAGCCGCTGGTCGCCGCGGATGGCGTGAACCGGCGGGCCGGCTACATGTTCCAGGCAGACGCGCTGATGCCTTGGCGCTCGGGGATCGATAACGTCATCGCCGGTCTTGAGTTCCGCGGCGTGGCGCGCACCGAAGCGATAGCCCAGGGTGAGGAATGGTTGCGCCGGGTGGGGCTTGCCGGTTTCGGCGACCGCTACCCGCACCAGATGTCGGGTGGCATGAGGAAACGCCTCGCGCTGGCCCAGACCCTGATACTCAGTCCCGATATCCTGCTTATGGACGAGCCTTTTTCGGCACTCGATGTGCAGACCCGGCAGCTCATGGAGAACGAGCTTCTGGCGCTGTGGGCGGTGGACCGCAAATCGGTGCTGTTCATCACCCACGATCTCGAGGAGGCAATTGCATTGTCCGATCGGGTGGTGGTGCTGTCGGCCGGGCCGGCGACGCGGCCGATCGGCGATTTCAAGGTCGATCTGCCGCGGCCGCGCGATGTCTCGGAAATCCGCATGACGCCGGCGTTCCTGGCGCTGCACCGCGAGATATGGGGAGCCATGCGCGAAGAAGTTCTGAAGGCCTATGAAGCGCAAAAGGTTCTCTGACATGCGGTTGCGTACGCTGCAGATCCTCGTTCTGGTCCTGCTGATTGCCGTCTGGTACGTGCTGACGGCGCCCGGTCTCGTTCCGCCGTTCTATTTCGAGCAGGCCAATCGCGC
>CALDNT010000141.1 GCA_937915145.1 uncultured Reyranella sp. | reverse complement strand
GGTTGAAGGACGGCACGACGCGCCTGATGGGCCGGGTCGGCGTCAGCTTGGGCGCAGGCCCGTTTTCGGCACTTCGCCGCCGGCTTCCTTCACCGCTTCACGATATTCCTTCTCGGACCTGAACGGGGCGGCCTTGGGGAAGTCCTTCTTTCGCCCGGGCCGGATCTCGCCGGTCGACGGTGCCACGATCAGCAGCTCGCCCTTGCGGCCGAGCAGCGGGATCTCGCGCTTCCAGCGCGAGTAGACCCGCCGCGCCGAGGCGGAGAAATCGACGTAGGTAGTAAATTCGCTGTGGTCCTTCTGGAACAGCGCCTCGTAGGTGGCGACGAACTCCCCGACAAACTTGGCGTCGACGATCTCGAGGTTCGACATCATCCAGCAGCGGTCCTCGAACACCCAGTAGGTGCCGACGCCCACGAACTGCCGCTCGCGCGTGATGTAGGGATAAAAGGGAAAGCCGCGGCAGGCGATGGTGCGGTTGTCGCGCTCGCAGTGCCGCGCGCCCTTGCAGTGGATCGCCATGCAGTCGCTGGTCAGCTCGGCCACGATCTGCTTGGTGGCGTAGTCGTAGGGCTTGAACTTCGACCACAGGTCGGTACGGGTCTTCAGCAGGTCGAACTCGACCTTGTGCACCACCGGCACCGCGTTCTGGGTCGAGCAGCAGACCGGTTCGCCGTCGTTCAGCGGCGCGCACTTGCGGCCGCAGTCGAAGCGCGAGACGGCGGCGTTGAAGCCGTCGTAGAGGCTGACGAAGTCGGCAGGCTTGATGGTGCTCTTGGGCATGCTGCGGCCGTGTAGCCCAATCCAGTGTGAAAGAACAGTGAAGGAATTCTGAATGCTGCCTAGGAGTGAGGCAGAACCCGCCACACGACGGTCTCGCGCATGCCCCGGTTCTCGAGCTGCAGGGACGTCGGAATGTCGTAGCGGGCGCATTCCTCGAGGCCTTGCGCGCTGAAGTAGTTACGGCGGGGATCGCCCAACAGCACCAGGCGGCCGAGCCTTGCGTGGCTGCGCAACCAAGCCAGCGCCCGCACCGACATGTCCTGTTCGTAACAAACGTCGCCGGCAATGACCACGTCGGCCGTGGGGTGGCCGTCGGCACCGGCCAGCCAATCCTCGGCATTGACGTCGATGGAAAGTCCGTTGGCTCCGGCGTTGAGGCGCGCGGCGACGAGGGACATGGCGTCGATGTCGTTGGCCAGAACCGAGGCCGCGCCCGCGCGCGCCGCCGCCATCGCCGAAACGCCGGAGCCGGCGGCAAAATCGATCACGTGTTTGCCGCGCACGATTCCCGGATTGTCGAGCAGGTAGCGCGCGATCGCCTGGCCGCCCGGCCAGCAGAAGGCCCAGTAGGGCGGGTCGATGTTGTGCTCGTCCAGCCAGGCCTCGGTGGCCTGCCAGATCGGCACATATTCGGTGGCGAGCCACAGCCTGAATTCCGGCACCATCGCTGGCGCTTCCAGGGCGGTGTTGGTGCGGATGAATCCCTCGGGGTCGACCGGCAGGCGGGCCATCAGAAAAGGGACAGATGGCCGGCGGCGATCGCGGCCAGCAGTAACCAGCCGATCGCCGCATTGGCCTTGAACTTGAACAGGCAGTCGGCGGGATCGCCCGGCCGCAGCAGGGCGATCTGCCAGGCGAAGTGCAGGGCGATGGCGAGCAGGCCCGCGATATAGAAGGGCCCGAGCGCGGCGAGATGACCGGCCAGCGCCCAGGCCGCGAGCGCCAGCACCGCAAACAGCGTGAGCCAGCGCCGCGGTGCCGCCGCGAAGCGCCGTGCCGTCGAGCGTACGCCGACCACGGCGTCGTCGCGCTGGTCCTGCATGGCGTAGATGGTGTCGTAGACCATGGTCCAGGCCACGCCGCCGGCATAGAGCGCGACCGCGGCCCACGAGAGTTCGCCGGTCACGGTGGCGAAGCCGACCAGGGCGCCCCAGTTGAAGGCGAGGCCGAGCACGAATTGCGGCCACGAGGTCAGGCGCTTCATCGTCGGATAGATGGCGACCAGGATCAGCGAGGCGAGCGCCACGCCGCCGGCGAATTTGTTCAGCTTGAAGAGAATGGCAACGCCGACCAGCGACTGCAGGGCCGTCCAGATCAGGGCATTGCGCAGCGTGACCTCGCCTGCCGGCAACGGCCGGCTGCGCGTGCGTTCGACCTGGGCGTCGATCTTGCGGTCGACGATATCGTTCCAGGTGCAGCCGGCGCCGCGCATGGCAAGTGCCCCCAACGCGAACAACGCCATCCAGCCGGCGAGGCGGCCCCATTGCGGCGCCGCGCCCAGGGTGAGCGACCACCAGCAGGGAAACAGCAGCAGCCAGGTCCCGATCGGCCGGTCCCAGCGCGACAGCCGGCCGTAGGGACGCGTCCACGGTGGCAGGTAGCGCAAGGTCCAGTGCTGGCGATCGATGTCGGTAAAGCCGGTTGTCCGGTCGGCTGTCATGGCGGCATCATGCAGCGATGCAGCACAATGATCCATGAGGGAACTCGATGAGCGTGTCGCGTCTGTTCGTCGAAGCTGATCTTGCGGCCGGCATCGAGGTGCCGCTGGGCGAGGCGCAGGTCCACTATCTGCGCCATGTCATGCGACGTCCCGACGGTGCAGCGCTTCGGCTGTTCAACGGCCGCGACGGCGAATGGCAAGCCACGTTTGCCGGCCGCGGCAAGAAGGCGGCGGTGGCCGAGGTCGGCGCCTGCACCCGGGTGCAAGCACCGGAGCCCGACGTTTGGCTGTGCTTTGCGCCGGTGAAGCGGGCGCGCATCGATTATATCGCCGAGAAGGCGACCGAACTCGGCGCTTCAGCGCTGCAGCCGGTGCTGACCCGCCATACCGCCGTCGAGCGGGTCAATGTCGATCGGCTGCGCGCCAATGCGATCGAAGCCGCCGAGCAGACGGAGCGGCTGAGCGTGCCCGAGGTGCGGCCACCGATCGACCTTGCTCGGCTGATTGCAGGATGGCCGGACGACAGGCGCCTGCTGATATGCGACGAGAGCGGCGGCGGCCCGCCGATCGCCGAGGCTCTGGCCGGCCTCGATGTGGCAGCCCGCGCGGCGCCATGGGCGATTCTGGTCGGACCCGAGGGCGGCTTTGCCGAAGCCGAGCTCTCCGCCTTGCGTCGCATAAGGGATGTAATGGCAATCGGGCTGGGGCCGCGCATCTTGAGGGCCGATACCGCGGCCTTGGCGGCGCTGGCGTGCTGGCAGGCCCTGGTCGGGGACTGGCGCCAGCCGACACCGCGTCTGTCCGCTGATTATCGCACATCCAAGGCTGCTGTCTGACGCTTGCCTTGGGGGCCGTTGGCGTGGGAGAGGGGAAGCTGAACATCATGAACCAGACGCGTGCTCGCGTGAGAATTGCTCATGCGGCCGCGCCGCCTCCGGCCCCCTGAAGGCCGCCGGCGCTCAGGGAGTCGACAGAGAATGTCCGCACCACCGTCGGGCGGCGGCGCGCCGATCGAGAATCGGCGGCAGCTGATTGAGTATTTCGTCGCCGGCAACAAGCCCCGCGCCGCTTGGCGCGTCGGCACCGAGCACGAGAAATTCGGCTACCACAAGGCAACGCTGAAGCCGCTCGCCTATGACGGGCCCAAAGGCATTCGTGCCCTGCTTGAAGGCCTGACCCGTTTCGGCTGGGAGCCCGTGATCGAAGGCAACAACCCGATCGCATTGTTGCGCGACAGGGCCAGCATCACGCTGGAGCCGGGCGGCCAATTCGAACTGTCGGGCGCGCCGCTCGAGACCGTGCACGAGACGGCGGCGGAGAATTCCCGACATCTGCGCGAGGTCGGCGAAGTCGCCGGCGAGATCGGCGCGGGCTTCATCGGGCTGGGCTTCGCGCCGGAGTGGACGCGCGCGGACATGCACTGGATGCCCAAGGGGCGCTACAAGATCATGCGCGAGTACATGCCCAAAAAGGGCAAGCTCGGCCTCGACATGATGCTGCGCACCTGCACCGTGCAGACCAACGTCGATTTCGAGTCCGAAGCCGACATGACCAGGAAGTTCCGGGTGTCGCTCGCACTGCAGCCGTTGGCGACGGCGCTGTTTGCCAACTCGCCGTTCGTCGAGGGCAAGGCGGTGGGCTTCAAGAGCTATCGCAGCCACATCTGGACCGATACCGATTCCGATCGTTGCGGTGTGTTGCCGTTCGTGTTCGAGGCCGGGTTCGGTTTCGAACGCTATGTCGACTACATGCTCGATGTGCCGATGTACTTCGTCTATCGCGACGGCAAGTACATCGATGCGTCGGGGCAGAGCTTCCGGGATTTTCTCAAGGGCAAGCTGCCGGCGCGGCCGGGCGAGCTGCCCACAGTCAACGACTGGGCCGACCACGTCACCACGGCGTTTCCCGAGGTGCGGCTGAAGCGCTATCTCGAAATGCGTGGCGCCGATTCAGGACCGTGGGCGGCATTGAACGCCTTGCCGGCCCTGTGGGTCGGCCTGCTCTATGACCAGGGTGCGCTCGATGCGGCGTGGGACCTGGTGAAGGACTGGACGGTCGCGGATCACGATTTCCTGCGCGCCGAGACGCCAAGGACAGGGCTTGCGACGAAGTTTCACGGCAGGTCCCTGAACGATCTGGCACGCGAGGTCGTGGGGTTGGCGCATGCCGGCCTCCGAGCCCGCAAATGTCTCGACGAACGCGGCAATGACGAGGCGGTCCATCTCTTTCCGCTCGACCGCGCCGTCGACCGCGGCCTGGCACCGGCCGACGAACTGCTCGCGAAATGGCAGGGCGAGTGGCAGGGGTCCTTTGCGCCGCTGTTCCGCGAGTATTCCTACTGAGGTAAGCTCGTCCCATGCTTGACCGTTGCGACCGCGTCCAGATTGCCGTCCACGACGCCGCCAAGGCAGCGCAGCGCTTCAGCCAGCTGCTGGGTTGCGAGATCGCACGCCGCGACCACTGCCGGCACCTCGCAGCCAGACGCACGATCCTTGCGGTCGGCGAAAGCGAGTTCGAACTCTGCGAGCCTGACGGTGCTGGCCTCACGCAGGATTTTCTCGCCAGGCGCGGCGAGGGGCTGATGACGGCGGGCTACTGCACTGCCGATCTCGACAGCATGGCGAAGCGCTGGGAGGGGCTCGGCATCGCCTACGATCGCGACGCCGAACAGCTTTATCTCGAATCCGGTGCCACCTTCGGCCTGCCGATCGTGATTTCCGAAAGTACTTACCGGCCGCGGGTCGGGCCGGTGTCCTTTCTTTATGAGACAACCAATACGCTGATCAGCGACTGGCGCCGTGTCGCGGCCGTCTACGCTGGCCTGTTCGGCCTCGATCCGGGGCGCTTCAGCGAAATCGGCAGCGAACGCTTCGGCTATATCGGTACGCTCACCCTGTTCGATCCGCCCAACCGGCTCGACCGTATCGAATTGAGCCAGGTCACAGACAACGTGCACGCCATGGGCCGCTATGCCCACAAGCACGGCGACTCGCTCTACATGTGCTACGTCGAGGTCCATGACTGGCCAGCCGTGCGCCAGCGACTGCTCGATGCCAATGCCCGCTACACGCCGCGCGGCGCCGATCCGGTCACCGATCCCGATGGCGGCTGGGTGCATCCCAAGGAATTGCACGGGCTGCTGTTGGGGGTGTCCCGCACCGGCCTTGCCTGGGATTGGTCGGGCCGCAAGAACCTCGTGCCGCCGGCATGAAGCGTCGTCTGGCCGTTTTAGGTTTGCTGGTCGTGCCGTTTGCCGCGCGGGCACAGCCCGCCGACTGGCAGACCGTCGTCGGTAGCGACCTGCGCTTCCGGTTGGAAATGCCGGCGCCCGCCGTCAAGACCACGGCCTCCGAGAGGGAGAAGGGCCACGCCGGCGAGCGCGTTGCCTGGCAATCCAAGCGCGACGATGAACTGTTCGATTTCGACTATGTCGACTATGACGCCGGCTGGTTCTCCAGCCGCGACACCAAGGTGATGGCGCGCGAGCTCGGCCGCGGCGAGGCCGAGAAAGCCTTCCCGCGTGCCCGTTTCAAGTATGTCGGCGACGAGCCGGTCACCCTGCAGGGCTGGGACGGCTATGCGCTCGACATTGAGGACACCAACGGCTCCCGGGTAATGATGCGCACCTACATCGTGAAGGACCGGCTCTACCGGATGCTGGTTACGACCAAGGGCGACATGAAGTCGATGAGCGCCGCGGCGCGCTTCCTCGAATCGCTGCGGCTGGCGGAGACGCGTTCGTAATCCGAGATGACGGCCGTTGCTTGCGCGGCACCGGCCGGTTGATAGACTTGAATCGCCCATGCAAGAAAAGGGAGGAGCCATCATGCGCCCAAGAATCATGCGGGCCGCGTCCCGTCCGACCACCAAGGCCGAGGCGGCCAATTTCGTCGGCGCCGTGCTGTCGGATCCGGTATATGCGCCCGAGCAACCTTCCCGCCTGCGCGCCTCGCGCGTGACGTTCATGCCGGGCGGACGCACCAACTGGCATCAGCATGCGGTCGGCCAGGTCCTCTATGTCCTGTCGGGCGTCGGCCGCTACCAGCTCGAGGGCGAGTCGGTGCAGGAGATCATGGCGGGCGACACGGTTGTCATTCCGCCCAACGTGCGGCACTGGCACGGGTCCGCGCCTGGCACGATGATGTGCCACCTCGCCATGTCGGAGACTGACGACCAGGGCCGGGCCACCAGCTGGTTCGAGCCGGTGAGCGACGCCGACTATACGAAGGCGCCGGCCAAAGCCGACTGACGGCGCTCCGCGGCTAGGTCGCCGTACCGCCGACAGTGAGTGCGTCGATACGCAGCGTCGGCTGGCCGACACCGACGGGCACGCCCTGGCCGTCCTTGCCGCAGGTGCCGATGCCGGGGTCGAGCGACATGTCGTTGCCGACCATCCCGACCTTCGTCAGCGCCTCCGAGCCGGCGCCGATCAGCGTGGCACCCTTCACCGGCCGGCCGAGCTTGCCGTTCTCGATGATGTAGGCTTCGGTGCAACTGAAGACGAATTTGCCCGACACGATATCGACCTGGCCGCCGCCGAAATTGGCGGCATAGAGGCCTTTCTTCACCGAGGCGATGATCTCCTTGGGATCCTTGTCGCCACCCAGCATGATGGTGTTGGTCATGCGCGGCATCGGCGCATAGGCGTGGCTCTGGCGGCGACCGTTGCCGGTCGGCTTCACGCCCATCAGCCGGGCGTTCTGGCGGTCCTGCATCAACCCGACCAGGCGGCCGTTCTCGATCAGCACGTTGCGCTGCGTGGGTGTGCCTTCGTCGTCGATGGTGAGCGAGCCACGAAGATCGGCAAGCGTGCCATCGTCGACCACGGTGACGCCGGGGGACGCGATCATGTCGCCCATCATGTGGCTGAACACCGAGGTCTTCTTGCGGTGGAAGTCGCCTTCGAGGCCGTGACCGACGGCCTCATGCCACAGAACGCCCGACCAGCCAGCCCCCAGAACCACCGGCATCTCGCCCGCCGGCGCGTCGACCGACTCGAGGTTGACCAGCGCCTGGCGGATCGCCTCGTCGGCCTCGCGCTTCCAGTATTCCGGCTTGAAGATGTCGCCATAGGCGGCGCGGCGGCCGCTGCCGGTGCTGCCGGCCTCCATGCGCGTGCCATCGCCGCAGACGACACTCACATTGAGACGGACCAGTGGCCGCACGTCGGCGGCGCGCCAACCGCCGGCGCGAATGATTTCGACCACTTGCCAAGATCCCGCGAGCGAGATCGAAACCTGGCGCGCCTTGGGTTCCTTGGACCGCACATAGGCATCGATCTGCTCGAGAAGCGCCACCTTCCGCGCGAAAGCCTCGCCGTCGATCGGATTGTCGTCGGCATAAAGCAGCCGGTTGGTTCCGCGCGGCGATTCGTCCGACTTGGCCGAACGGCCGGCACGCACCGCCTTGACCGTCGCTGCGGCGCGCTTCAGGGCCTGTTCGTCGAGCGCCGAGGCATGTGCAAATCCCGTCGAATCACCCGCCACGGCGCGCAGTCCGAAGCCCTGGGAGGTGTCGAACGAGGCGCTCTTCAGTTTGCCGTCGTCGAATGACAGGCTCTCGCTCTGCACATATTCCAGGAACAGCTCGCCGTCGTCGGTGCCGGACAGTGCCTCGTCGACCAGCTTCGCGGTCTTGCGCGGGTCGAGCCCACCCTTGCCGAAGAACAGGCGGTCTGCGGTGGTGAGATGATTGATCGACTTGCTCATGCGGACCTGCCTCTTGCGTCAGACGACGAGGACGATCTTGCCAAAATGGGCATTGGCCTTCATGTGCGCAAGCGCCTCTGCAGCCTGGGCGAGCGGGAAGGTCTTGTCGATCGGCAGGCTGAGCTTGCCCGCTTCGATGGCCGGCCACAGGTCGGCGCGGGCCGCCTTGACGATCGCGCGGACTTCTTCGGGGCTTCGGGTGCGGAAGGTGACGCCGATATAGTCGATGCGCTTGAGCGCATGCAGATCGAAGTTGAACTCGCCCGTCATGCCGCCCAGCCGGCCGACATTGACGATGCGGCCGAGGATGGCGGCGGCCTCCATGTTCTGGTTCATGACGCCGCCGGACACCTGGTCGACGATCAGGTCGACGCCCTTGCCGCCGGTCGCTTCCTTGACCTTCTCGGGCCATTTCGGATCGCGCGTATCGAGCGCCAGGTCGCAACCGAACTCCTTCAGTCGCGCGCGGCGGCCGTCATTGGTCGAGGTACCCATGACAATGGACGCACCGAGGAACTTGGCGATCTGCATGCCGAGCAGGCCGACGCCCGAACTTGCGCCCTGGATCAACACCGACTCGGCCTTCTTCAGCCGGCCGGCGCCGACCAGCGCATTGTGCATGGTCTGCACCGCCACCGGCATGCAAGCTGCCTGCTCATAGGTCATGTTGTTGGCGGGAATCTTGTGGGCGCGGCCCGAATCGGTGACGACATATTCGGCGAAGCCGCCGGCCGCCGAACTCATGACGCGGTCGCCTGGCTTGAAATCCTTGACCGCGCTGCCGACGGCCTCGACCTCGCCGGCGCATTCCAGGCCGACGATGGTGCCGGCGCCACCGGCCCGGCCATGCGAAAGGCCGGCTGCGACCGCGAGGTCGGCGCGATTGAGCGATGCCGCCCGCACCTTGATCAGGATCTCATTGGGTTGGGGCGAGGGCTTGGGGGCTTCTCGAACCTCGACACCTTTTTCTCCGACAACTGCTGCCTTCATGACGAATCTCCCTGGAACAGGGAGAACCAATAGCACGGTCCCTTACCGTTGGGCTTTGCCCTTGAGGTATTTCTTTACGATGGTTTTGTCGGACGGGTAATTTGCGGGCGCCACCGGTGTGATCTGCGCCTGGATGCATTTCCACGCGCCCTCTTCGCGGATGTAGATGTCAGTGTACATCGTCATGCCCGTAGTCTCGACGCCATCGACCATTCTTGTGCTCTTGTTGGTCGAGCGCAGCAGCGCAGTGCTGCCGAACACATGGATCAGCTCGTCGCGGTAGTCGAAATAGGGGATGCGTTCGGCGTCGAAGCCGGTCGCCCAGGCTTTCAGGTAGTCGGCCCGGCTGACGCGCGCGCCCGCCGACGTGATGCAGATGAAATCCTTGTGCAGGATGGCGTCGTGGGAGGGCACGTCGTTGGTGATGAAGTTGTGAATGAACTTGGCGTTGAGGGCGCGCAGTTCTGCGGTCATTGCTAGCCTCCGTCTTCAGGCTAACCATATAAGAGGTTATTCAAGAGAGTCGAGTCAGATCTTTGTCGTCCGGCCCTGCCAGTAGCGGTCGCGCAGCAGGCGCTTGTAGAGCTTGCCGGTAGGATGGCGTGGCAGTTCGGCCTCGAAATCGACCGAGCGCGGGCACTTGATGGCGGAAAGCTGCTGGCGACAGTAGGCAAGAAGTTCTTCGGCCAGGGCGGGGCCGGCATCGGCCATGTCGCGGGGTTGCACGACCGCTTTCACTTCCTCGCCGAATTCCTCGTTGGGGACGCCGAAGACTGCGCAATCCATCACCTTGGGATGGTTGATCAGCAGGTTCTCGCACTCCTGCGGATAGATGTTCACCCCGCCCGAGATGATCATGAACGCCTTGCGATCGGTCAGGTGCAGAAAGCCGTCGACATCGACGTAGCCCACATCGCCGAGCGTGGTCCATCCCTTGGGATGGCGCGACTCGGCGGTCTTCCTTGGATCGTTGTGATACTCGAATGGCCGTCCGTCGGCGAAATACACGGTGCCTGGCTCGCCGGCCGGCAGCTCGTTGCCGTCGTCGTCGCAGATCTTCAGCTTGCCCACGATGGCGCGGCCGACGGTACCCTTGTGTGCCATCCATTCCGCGGCATTGCACATTGTGAGGCCGTTGCCTTCGGTGCCGCCGTAGTATTCCCAGATGATCGGCCCCCACCAGGCGATCATCTGTTCCTTGACCGGGATCGGGCAGGGCGCCGCGGCATGGATGGCGCATTTGAGTGACGACATGTCGGGCCTGCTGCGTATCTCGTCGGGCAGCTTGAGGAAGCGCACAAACATCGTTGGCACGACCTGGGTGTGCGTCGCCTTGTACTTCGGAACGAGCTTGAGGAATTCCTCGGCGTCGAAATGCTCCATGATCACCGAGGTGCCACCCAGCCGCATGACGCTCATGTTGAAACGCAGCGGAGCTGCGTGATAGAGCGGCGCCGGTGACAGGTAGATCGTGTCGCCGTCGATGCCGTAGAGCTTGCGGCTGATCGCCAGCAGGGGATTGTCGTAGTCGATCGGCTGCCGCTCGACGACCGGCAACACGCCCTTCGGCCGGCCGGTGGTGCCCGATGAGTAGAGCATGTCGTGGCCGGCGGTCTCGTCGGCGATGCGGGTGGCGGGCTGGCGCGCGACCGCGGCTTCCCACGATTCATAGCCTGGCGCCACGCCGTCGATCATGTAGCGGTTCGCGACACCTGTCATGCCGGCTGCCGGCGCGGTGGCCTTGTCGGCGAGATGCTTCGAGGTGATGAACAGCCGGGCGCCGCAGTCGGTCACGATGTAGTCGACCTCAGCCGGAGTGAGGCGCGAACTGAGGGCGGTGTAGATCAGGCCCGAGCGTTGGGCACCCCAGCAGATCTCGAAATAGCGCGGATGGTTCTCGAGGAAGAGGGCGATATGGTCGCCGGGCTTGAGCTCCAGGCTGCGGAAGAGCTGCGCGATGCGGTTCGACTGGTCGTCGAGCTGTCGGTAGGTCACGGTTTCGCCGCTGCCGGCCATGATGTAGGCCGGCTTGTCCGGGTTCTTCTGGGCATGAATGTACGGGTGCACGCTAAAACTTCCTCCGGCGGCGTTTCCTGGGAGCGGCGCCATAAAGCCGGACGAAACAGCCTCTCGCAAGCGTTGACCCGGTTCCGTCCATCGGCTTTATTCACGCCGCACGACAGCGTGCCCCCGTGGCGGAATTGGTAGACGCGCCTGACTCAAAATCAGGTTCCTCACGGAGTGTTGGTTCGAGTCCGACCGGGGGTACCATCGTGCAATATTGCAAGCGAGCTGGCGTCTTATGTCGATCTGCAGTTTTCCATAATTGAGAACATTGCGGACACGAAGTCGAACGTCCCGGGTCGAACGCGTAGAGACGTTCGACTTTTGGCACCTGCGTATCCTTCGCTTCGTGGGCGACCCGCATGTTGAGTGCCGTGGTGGCCTGATCGGCAGTGCGCACGGTGTAGTGGGCTAGGACTGCGTCAATATTGGCAGGTTCATGGCCAGTGATCGACGAAATCAACTCGCGGGGCACGCCCGCGTCGTGGCTCAGCGTGACACAGGTATGGCGCATCGTTCGCATCGTTAGGTGGGATGTCGGCAGCCGCAGCGGGTCGAGGGGATCAATGCCGATACAGTAGCGCGTCGGGAAGAACGGATGCTGCTTTACCAGTTCTTCGCGCAAGGCATTGAATGCCTTCCGGAAGGCGCTGGCGCGTCTCCAACCGGCTGTGGGGCGCTCCACGCATCCACGGCGAACTCCTGAAGTGCGGGATTGAGGTCGCTCAGTCGACGGTCGCCAAGTAGATGGCGAGGGGCGAGCGAGGGCGGTCACTGACGTGGAAGACGTCCCTACACAACCGTGCGGCAGGCATTGGTGCCAGGGACTTTCTGGTCGTGCCGGCGGTCGGCTTCAAGCTGCGCTATGTCTTGGTCATTTTGAGGCGCCAGCGCTGGCGGCTGATATCGCTCGCGGTGACGACCAATCCGACGGCCCAATGGATCGCCCAACAGATCACCGAGGCCTTTCCCTGGGACGTGTTACCTGGCCATCTCGTTCGGGACCGAGGCGCCGCTTATGGTCATGCCGTGACCCGTCGGCTCTCCGCAATGGGCATTCGAGATCGCCCCACGGCCCCACGCTCACCCTGGCAGAATGGCATACGGAGCGGCTGATCAGCTCGATCCGCCGCGAATGCCTCGATCACATCGTCGTCTTCGGCGAGGCACACTTGCGCCGGACGCGTCTGTCTTTGGGAAAAGATTCGCCGACCAATCTGCCGATCCAATGGGCCGGGCAATTGAACGCCCGGCCTATGTTTGGCGGACCTCATCGTCAATATTGCCGGATGTAGTTTTCAGCAGAGACAGCTATGCTGGCCCGCAGGGTTGCCGAGAAAAGAGGGCCGCGAAGGACAAGTCGCCCGTATTGCGTGCCTCTCGCAGAGCAAGGATCCATGCAGAAGTTCATCCACATTACCGACCCTCATTTCGTGCCGCCGGGTGACGTTTTATACGGGCTCAATCCGCTTGATCGGTTAGCGATGTGTGTGGCTGACGTTAACCGTAACCACGCAGATGCTGCGTTCGCCGTCATCACCGGCGACCTCGCACACAAAGGCCAGCCGGCGGCCTACGAGGCGCTAAAACGGGAGGTCGACAAGCTCGTAATTCCTTGTCATCTACTGGTCGGCAATCACGACGACCGTACCAATTTTCGAGCGGCGTTTTCCGAAGCCAAATTCGACGCCAACGGCTTCGTCCAATTCACCTTTGAGATAGGCGAGGGTGTTCTGGGTATCTGTCTGGACACCAATGAGCCCGGCAAGCCGTGGGGCAGTTTCTGCAAGACGCGCGGCGCGTGGCTCAAGCAGACACTTGACGCGACGGGCGATCGCCCAGTGATCATCTTCATGCACCATCCGCCGTTCAAGGTCGGATTGAAACGCATGGATGATATCTCGCTCCTGGAACCGAAACCGTTTACCGACGCGATCGATGGCCGAAAGAACATCCGCCATCTTTTCTTCGGCCATTTGCACCGGCCTGTCGCGGGAAGTTGGCGCGGCATCCCGATCTCGACACTGCGCGCGACCAGCCATCAGGTGGCGCTCGATTTCGTCATCGAAGGTCGTATCCCAGGCAGTCACGAGCCCCCGGGCTACGGCGTGGTGCTGTTGGAGGCCGACCAGATGATCGTGCACATGCACGATTACCTCGACCGGACCAACACTTTCCTGCTCTAGGCGTACTTGGCGCGTAGTATCTGGGCGGCCTCAACTTCGGCTTTAAGCTTGAGATAGACTTCATCAATATCGACTTTGGCGGCCGAGCCCGGTGCGAAACCGCAATCCGGATTGAGCGTGACACGCTTCTTGTCGATGCATGCAAGCGCGCGTTCGACCCTTGAGACGATCAAGGAGGCGGCCTCTGGCGCCCCGGGGGTGACATCGACCACACCCAGTCCCAGCTCGAAATCTTCCCGCAGTCGGCCAAGGCTTTCGAGATCGCCCGCGCCGGCAGCCGTGAATTCCATCGTCAGGTGGTGCACCTTTAGTCGGTTCAGCTGGCCGAGGATCGGCCCGTAGGTGCCGGCATGGTGCTTCTCGCCGCGTACCCGTGCCCCGGCGCGGCGACAGAGATGGACGGCAAACTTGATGTCTTTGAAGCCATATACCGTCTCGTTGATCATCTCGATGGCGAAATCTGCGGCCCGATCGGGGTTGTCGTATTGCCGGCGCACGTCTGGATCGACGAATAGGCAGAGATGGGGGTCGTCGATTTGCACGACATCCACGCCCATATCCTGCAGCAGCTCTATTTCGGCTCTGAGCGGCGCCACACAGTCGCGCACAAAGACATCGCGCTCGGGATAGGCCTTCTTCGAGCGTTCGGGGTCCCACAGCCGCTCGCCCAAGAGCGCCGGCGCGGGGAGCGTGATCTTGGTGGCAACACTGGCGACTTGCTTTACGAACTTGGCCTCAGCCGCGATGAAGCCCGGCGGCTTGGGCGTAAGCCTATCCGTCACGACGGTCCATGGCCGGCCGTCGGCGGGGTTGATTTCGAGTGTGAAGCCAGTGGCCAGCTCGGAGATTACACCGATGTAGGACCGCCGCCGCCATTCGCCGTCGTTGACCACGTCCAGCCCGGCACGCTCCTGCATGGACACAACGAAGCGGATAGCGGCGTCCATGGTAGCGGTATCGGCGGTGTCCCAGTGCGGTTTTTCGATCAGCTCGCGAACTACCAGCGGGCGCGGTATCGAGCCCACAATAGAGGCAGGAAACAACGGCAGCGCTTTCACGGATGGTCTCCGGATTGCCAAAGAGATTGCGCGAGGTTCATATCTTCTTGGGTGTCAATCTCGCGGTATCTGCCCGGCGTGTCGGCGTGCCCGAAGGCGATGCCCTGCTCGATCATGTCCTGGAACATATGGATTAGATACGCCTTCTGAAATGTCACTGCCTCGCGATAAGGCTTGCCCCAGAATTCGGTTTTGCGGCGCCGGTAGAAGTCGCGGAATTGCCGTGCGCCCTCTTTGCTGAACTTGGCGACGCCGATGAATTCACCAGTCGCCGCGTCGTAGGGAATAGTGCGGTAGACGCGCTCTACTTTGTCCCCCCGGACGATGACCTTTTCGGCGTCGTGCGGCGGGTGCTGCGTACGCGGTTTGTAATGTTCGCGCCATTCGGTATCGACGCCCAACGCCAGGTCGGCCTCCGACCCGACCAGCCTCTGCACGATCTCGGTGGTGAACAGGATGTCGGAGTAGCAAATGACGACGGGCTCATCCATAAGGTCCTCCGCGCACATCAGCGAAACTAGGATGTTATTGTTCGGCCAGTCGTCGTTCTCGCGGAAAGTGAATTCGGGATAGTCGCGTCTTACCGCCTCGATGCGGTAACCGCCGATGAAGCAGAGTTCCGTGCAACCGCCGCCCCTCAACGCCTCGACCGTCCAGTCGAGAATGCGTTTTCCCTGGATCTCGGCGAAGCACTTGGGAGCTTTTTCGGTCGTTGGCATCAGCCGCCTGCCACGTCCGGCCCCGATAACGATGGCCCGCATATCAAAACCGCTTTTCCGCCAGAACTCGGGCGCTGAGTTCCAGCTTGGCAATCGAGCGTCGCGCGTCGGCGAGTGCGCAACAGGATACCAGCGTGTCGATGATCGCAAGTTGTGCCACGCGGCTACTCATTGCCTCGGGTCGGTAACGCGTTTCGTTGGCGATTGTGTGCAGCACAATATCGCAATAGCGCGCAAGCGGCGACTTGCCCATTCGCGTGATACCGATCGTTCGCGCTCCCGCCTCCTGGGCGAGCTTCGTGGCCAGCACGGTTTCCACCGTGCTGCCGCTGTGGGAAATCGTGAGCACTGCGGTCGCGGCATCGGTCATGGCTGCGCTTACCGCCTGGATATGGGAGTCGGTTACAACCTTCGTGTCGCGGCCGAGTTGCAGAAGCCGATAGCCGAGGTCCTGCGCGATGGGAGCCGAGCTTCCAATCCCGTAGACCTCGATGCGACGGCAGGTACGGAGCAGTCCGACGGCGCCTGTCAGAGCCTCGACGTCGAGTAACTTTCTCGTCTCCTGCAGCGATGCGATATGGGCGGCAAACACGTGCTCGCCGACATCGGAGACGGTGTCAGACGCCCGCAGATCCTCCTGGATGAGGCGCACGGGCTCGACCAGATCGCGCGATAGCAGGATCTTCAGTTCCTGAAACCCCTTGATCCCCAGGCGCTGGCAAAGGCCGACGACGCTGCCCTCGCTTGAGTGCGTCTGCTCGGCCAGCTCGGTGATCGACATGCGGATCACGTCCTCAGCATGCTTGTCGATAAAGGTCGCGATCCGGCGGGCAGTGGGTGGCAGGGCGCGCCCAGAATGGCGGATCAATGCCAGGATCGAGACGCCGCCTTGTCGTACCGCGGCGCCACTTCGTGCGGGCGGGCGCTTTCTGATCATGACCTGGGACATGCAACAATTAGCAAAATGAGATTATCTCATTACTGAATGGCTGAATAATGAATCCTTTTCAACCCTGGGGGTGACGGCTATCATTTCTTCCGTTCATTCGTCGGCGGAACGCGACGTAAAGAATCCGTCCGGGCAATGAAAGGGGAGGCGTTGCGCGTGGAATTCCGGGGCCAGCAGCTCAGACCTGCCCGATGTTCGACACGATGCTCGACGTGAGGCTTGATGCGGCGCTACCCAGCCGACCGTCCTCCGGCGGTGCCGTCAAGCTGACCGGGATTCGCAAGCAGTTCGGCGACACGAGAGTTCTGCAAGGCATCGATCTGAGCATCCGTTCCGGGGAGTTCATCACCGTTCTCGGCGCCTCGGGATGCGGGAAGTCGACCTTGCTGCGCATCATCGCGGGGCTTGAACGCCAAAGCGCCGGCAGCGTCGCCATAGACGGCGCGGTTGTCGACGGGCTGCCGCCAAGCGATCGCGATATCGCGATGGTGTTCCAGTCTTACGCGCTTTATCCGCATTTGACGGTCTTCGAGAACATTGCTGTGCCGCTGCGTATGCGGCGCCTCACACGCCTGCAGCGCTTGCCTGGTGCGTCGATGCTGCCAGGAGTACGACGCGTTGCAGACGGGATTGCCGTGGCGGTGCGAGACGTCGCTCGGACGCTCCGGATTGAAACCCTTTTGAACCGAAAGCCTGGGCAGCTTTCGGGTGGCCAGAAGCAGCGCGTCGCGCTTGCCCGCGCCATGGTGCGCAAACCCAAGGCCTTCCTCATGGACGAGCCGTTGTCCAATCTTGATGCTGAACTACGCATCCACATGCGTGCCGAGATCGCCCAGCTCCATCGGCAACTCGGCACCACCTTCATTTACGTGACGCACGATCAGGCCGAGGCGATGACGATGTCGGATCGCGTCGTCCTGCTGGATGCGGGGGTGCCCATCCAAGTCGCGTCGCCCAACGTGATCTACCGCGATCCTGCCGATCTGCGCGTCGCGCGCTTCGTGGGCACGCCGCGCATAAACGTGGTGCCGGCAATAGCGACGGCCTCGGGAATTGATGTGCTCGGCGTCAAACTGCCGCTTTCCTGCGGCCTTCCGCCCGGCACCAAGCTACAGGTCGGCGTCCGACCTGAAAGTCTGGCTGTTGCCAGAGATGGGACGGGATTCTCCGGCCGGCTGGTCTATCAGGAAAACCTCGGCGCCGACCTCCACCTGCATGTTGCAGTGGCGGGCGCACCTGAACCGGTGATCGCACGTTGCGATCCCAATGTCGGCGACGGCTTGGCGATCGGTGGGGAGCTCCGCCTCGTGATCGCTCCCGGGCGTGCGCTCCTGTTCGATTTGCGAGGAGGTCGTGTGCACCCCACCCAGAACGGAGGCGTTCTTGCCTGAGTGGAGCAAATGGCGGTGGCGCCTCACTGTCCTCGGGCTCACTTTGCCTGCATTGGTGTTGATGCTGGTTTTTCTGGTTGGCCCGTTGGCCTCGGTCGTCGCCCTTTCGTTTACCGACTACCAACTCGGTGCGCCGACGATCTCAGTCGTTTGGTTCGAAAACTATGTCGAGATGGCCAGCGACGATACGGTGCGCATCTCGCTTATCAATACGCTGATCTACGTAGCGGTGGTTGTGCCCGGATCGGTGGCGCTCGGTCTTGGTGCGGCGCTACTGATCGAGGCCGACGGTTCGTTGCGCGGCTTCTATCGTGCCGCCTATTTCCTGCCTGTGATGGCGACGCTCATCGCGATGGCGATCGTCTGGGGGTTCATGCTGGACCCGCGCGTCGGCGCGATCAACGCCGCCCTAAAGGCGATCGGTCTTGGGACACACGATTTCCTGCATGACCGCAGGCTCGTGCTGTTCACCTTGTGCGGTATCGGCATATGGCAGGGTGTCGGCTTCAACATGGTTCTGTTCATGGCGGGGCTGACGGCGATCCCGCGTGAACTCTACGAGGCCGCCGCGATTGACGGCGTGCGAGGCGGTGGCGATCGCTTCCGCCTCGTCACTTGGCCTCTGCTGGGACCCGTAACGCTGTTTACGGTGGTGATTACCGCGATCCGCGCCTTTCAGGTGTTCGATACAGTCCAGGTGCTGACCGATGGTGGCCCGAACAAGGCGTCCGAGGTGCTGCTGCACACGATCTACGCCGAGGCATTCAACTATTTTCGCGACGGTTATGCTGCAGCGCTGATCGTGGTTTTCTTGGGCTTCATTCTGGCGTTATCGGCGGTGCGCTTGGTTCTGCTCGATCGGCGGAGGCAAATATGACTGGCCGTCGTCTGCACATTTCCGCGCGCTTTTCGCGGCACGCCGTTCTCATGCTTGGCGCCGTGGTCATGCTGGCCCCATTCGCGCTGATGCTACTTACGTCCTTCAAGCCGAAAGAGGAGATTTTCTCGCCCGAGTTCCATCTGCTGCCGCAGCGGTGGGATGCATTCGAGAACTACCGTGTTGCACTAACTCAGGTGCCGCTCCTGCGCTTCCTTCTGAACGGTGTCATCGTCACGGTGGCAATCTTCGTGCTGCAGGTGATCGTCAACGTGCCGGCAGCTTACGCACTTGCAAAACTGCGCTTCCGGGGTCGGCAGTTCATGTTCGGCGCTGTTCTGGTATGCCTGCTAATCCCTTACCAGGCGGTAGCGCTACCGATTTACATTTTGTTCTACAAGGTTGGGTTGCTGAACTCCTACGCCGCTCTGATCCTGCCTTTCACCATCTCGGTGTTCGGTATCTTCCTGATGCGCCAGTTCTTTCTCGGTGTGCCCGACGACCTAATCGATGCAGCGCGGGTCGACGGCATCAGCGAATACGGCATCGTCTGGGCTGTGATGGCGCCGGCCGCCGTGCCGGCGCTCGTCGCCTTCGGCATCTTCTCGCTAGTCGCGCACTGGAATGACTATTTCTGGCCGCTGATAGCCATCGGCGACGAACGTCTCTACACGCCGCCGCTCGGCATCGCCTTTCTCAAGCTCAACGGCGAGGGCACGGCCTACGGGCCACTGATGGCCGCCGCCACGATCGTCATCACGCCATTGGTGCTGGCCTTCCTGCTGGCGCAGCGGCGATTCATCGAAGGTATCACTTTTACAGGTGTCAAAGGCTGAACTTAAACATAGGGAGGATGTCGATGCTGAAAGTTCTGAAAACGGGTGCGGCTGCGGTAGCGGCGCTCGCAATGCTGGGGGCGGGCCATGCCCTGGCTCAGGCGAAGACGGCGATCAATGTGCAGTATCCTCTGGGATTTATCTTCGACAAGGTCTTCGAGCAGTTGAAGACCGAGTTCGAGAAGGCCAATTCCGACGTAACGGTGACTTACCTGCCGGCCACAAAGGAATACGAGGACGCCGCACAGACAGCGTTGCGCCAAGCGATCACCAAGCAGCTTCCAGATGTGGCCTTGCAGGCGATCAACCTGCAGCGCCTCTTCGTGGACCGCAAGATCGCAACCGACCTCACGCCCTTCATCGCCAAGGAGAAGGATTGGACGGGGCAGGGCTTCTCGCCGTCGATGATGGCCCTCAGTACCTATGGCGGCAAACCCTACGGGCTCGCTTTCGCGGCGTCGACACCGATCATCTATTTCAACGAGGACCTGGTTAGGAAGGCTGGGGGGGATCCGGATAATTTCCCGACCACATGGGACGGCATATTTGCGCTGTCCAACAAGATTGCAAAACTTGGCAACGACGACATTGGTCTGTTCCACTCCTGGGCGATCACCGGCAACTGGATGTGGCAGGCGCTGGTTTTCTCGTACGGCGGTCAGATGATGAGCAATGACGAGAAGACGATCGCCTTCGACAGGGAGCCCGGCAAGAAGGCCATTGAGCTGCTTGGGCGAATGGTGCGTGAAGGGGGCATGCCCGACCTCACGCCTGAGGCGAGCCGTGCTGCCTTCTTCTCGGGTAAGCTCGGCATCTGGACGGAATCGACTTCACTTCTGCGCGTCGCCGACAACGGCGTGGCGGGCAAGTTCAAGTGGCGCACAGCCCGCTTTCCCGTTCCTGGCCCGGACGCCAAACTGCCAACGGGCGGTGCCGCCGCCATGATGTTTGCGACCGATCCGGCCAAG
>CALDNT010000140.1 GCA_937915145.1 uncultured Reyranella sp. | reverse complement strand
GCCGCCGCGCTCGACGGCGGGATAACGCCGCACGCAGGCGCTTTGAGGAATGAGCTTCTGGCCGGGGATTTCGACGCAGCGCCCATCCGGCGCGAACTTCAGCCCATGGTACATGCAGCGCAGATCGTCTTGTTCGAGCCGGCCCATCGACAGCGGCGCGAAGCGATGGCAGCAACGATCCTCCAGAACCACCACCGCGCCATCGGCCTTGCGGTAGAGCGCCAGCGGCTGCTCGATGATGGTGCGCGCCACGATGCGGCCGGCTTCGAGTTCATGCGACCAGCCGGCGACGTACCAGGCATTACGTACCCACATCTGATCCTCCCGGACCGCCTTGTTGCAGCAAGCATACACCATTGACGGCGCCAGGCGACCGTCCGAGGCTGGTCGG
This sequence comes from uncultured Reyranella sp., assembly GCA_937915145.1. GTDB lineage: Bacteria > Pseudomonadota > Alphaproteobacteria > Reyranellales > Reyranellaceae > Reyranella. The sequence goes on along the minus strand of CALDNT010000140.1, from coordinate 19,805 downwards.
GTACGGCTCACGCAGCCCAAGCCACTGGAGGAAAAATGATCGATCTACATTACTGGCCGACGCCCAACGGCAAGAAAGTCACCATCCTGCTCGAAGAGTGCGGCCTGCCCTACAAGATCGTCCCCGTGAACATCGGACGCGGCGACCAGTTCAAGGACGAGTTCCTGGAGATGAACCCCAATCACCGCATGCCGGTGATGGTCGATCACGAACCGAAAGGCGGCGGCAAGCCGATCGCCATCTTCGAGTCAGGCTCGATCATGATGTACATCGCCGAGAAGGCCGGCAAATTCTGGCCGCAGGACATCCGCACCAAGTACGAGGTCAACCAGTGGGTCGTCTGGCAGATGGCCAACCAGGGTCCGAAGTCGGGCGAGTGCGGCCACTTCCGCCGCGTCGATCAGGCCAAGGAAGGCGACCAGAAGTACGCCATCACCCGCTTCACCGACGAGGTGAACCGCCTCTACGGGGTGCTCAACAACCGGCTGCACAAGCACAAGTATCTTGCCGGCGACCAGTACACGATCGCCGACATGATCTGCTACCCTTGGACCATCAACTGGAAGTTCCAGGGCCAGGACATCGAGGAGTTCAAGTACTTCAAGCGCTGGTTCGAGGAACTCGGCGAACGTGCCGCGGTGAAGAAGGGCATGGCGGTCGGCGCCGATCTCTCGGTCGACAACACCAAGCTGCCGCCCGAGGAACAGGCCCGCATCCGCAAGATGATGTACAACCAGCGCGCCCGGCCGGTACCGGCCTGATCCGTCAGGGTGCCTTGGACAGCGGCGGCGCGACGTCCTCGAGCGGGCGTCGCTCCGCCGCGACGCCGAGCTTCAGCGTGACCAGGGCGGCGGTCACCATCATGGCGGCGCCCAGCAGGTAGCCGGAGACGACATCGCCGCGGCTGCCGCTGTCGATCAGGACGCCGAACAGCCATGGCCCGCCGACGCCGCCCAGCAGGGTGCCGAAGGCGTAGAAGAGCGCAATGGTGAGCGCCCGGATTTCCAGCGGAAAACATTCGCCGACCGTGAGATAGGCCGCACTCGCCGCCGCCGAGGCGAAGAAGAAGACGATGCTCCACATCGCAGTCTGCGTCGTGGCGTCGAGCACGTCGATGTAGAACAGCTCGCCGGTGACGGCGAGCAGCAACCCGGACAATGCGTAGGTAGCGGCGATCATCGGTTTGCGGCCGAGCGTGTCGAACAACGGCCCGAGCAACAGCGGCCCCAGGAAGTTCCCGACGGCGAAGGGCAGGATGTAGAGACCGACCTTGTCGGCGGCGATGCCATAGAACCGCGTCAGCACCAGAGCGTAGGTGAAGAAGATGGCGTTGTAGATGAAGGCCTGCGAGATCATCAGCACCAGGCCGAAGGTGGTGCGGCCGGGATAGTCGCGCAGCAACGTGCGTGCCACGGAGACCAACGTGGTCTTGTGCCGGTTGCCCAGCATCAGGGTCGCGGTGACCGGCGCCAGCGTCACGCGCTCGCTCGCTGAGACCTGGGCCTCGATGCCGGCCATCACCCGCTCGGCCTCCTCCGGCTGGCCGTGGATCATCAGCCAGCGCGGACTCTCGGGCAGAAAGCGCCTGAGATAGAGAATGACCAGCCCGAGCACGGCGCCGCTGCCGAACGCCACCCGCCAGCCCAGGTCGGGGCCCAGCACCTCGGGATCGAGCAGCCAGACCGACAGCACCGCGCCGCCGGCCGCGCCGACCCAGAAGCTGCCGTTGATGGCGAGGTCGATACGGCCACGCAGCCGCGCCGGGATCAGCTCCTGGATCGCCGAATTGATCGCCGAATACTCGCCGCCGATGCCGGCGCCGGTGAGAAAGCGAAAAAACAGGAAGCTGGTGAAATCCCAGGAAAAGGCCGTGAGTGCGGTCGCGACAAGATAGACGCCGAGCGTCACGCTGAAGAGTTTCTTGCGGCCCAGCAGATCGGTGAGATGACCGAAAAACAGGCTGCCGAGGACGGCACCGGCCAGATAGGCGCTGCCGGTGAGCCCGACCTGCTCGGCAGTGAGTTGGAGCCGCGGGCTGGTCTGGAGCGCCGCCGCCACCGAGCCGGCAAGCGTCACTTCGAGACCGTCGAGTATCCACGTGATGCCCAGCGCCACCACGACGAGGCGGTGAAAGCGGCTCCACGGCAGGCGGTCGAGACGCGCCGGCACGTCGGTAAGGGTTCGTGTGTCGGTGGCCATCAGGAGCAGGAATATTGGGTGAACATGGATACTGGCCGGAGTTGGATCGGCCAATTCCCCCTGCAAGGCTGGCCTGCCGGGGGCGCGATGGTTTCGTGTCGCGACAATGATATCATGTCACGATGAGCGACAATACGATGGCGGCAGCTGCCGCGCCTGCGCCAAGTCCGCCCGCTGCGGTTTCCGCCGCCGCTACCGGCACAACCTTCGCGGTCATCCTATCGCTGAGCTTCTGCCATCTGCTGAACGACATGATGCAGTCGCTGGTACCGGCGCTCTATCCGATCCTCAAAGACTCATACGCCCTGAGCTTTGGGCAGATCGGGCTGATCACGCTCGCCTTCCAGTGCACGGCCTCGATGCTGCAGCCGGTGGTCGGGATCTACACCGACCGCAAACCGCAGCCCTATTCCCTGGTGGTCGGCATGGGCTTCACCCTGGTCGGCCTGTTGCTGATGTCCCAGGCGAGCTCCTACCCGCTGATCCTGCTTGCCGCGGCACTGATCGGCATGGGCTCCTCGGTCTTCCACCCCGAAGCCTCGCGGGTGGCGCGCATGGCCGCCGGCGGCCGCTATGGCCTCGCGCAGTCGCTGTTTCAGGTCGGCGGCAACATGGGCTCGGCGGCCGGGCCTCTGCTCGCCGCTTTCATCGTCGTGCCGTACGGACAGCGCAGCATCGTGTGGTTCTCCGCCGCCGCACTGATCGCCATGGCGGTACTGTTCCAGATCGGCGGCTGGTACGGCCGCCGCCGGACCGCGTCGAACGCGCCGGTCCGCGCCAAGGGCAGCGTCGTGGACGCGGCGATCTCGACCCTGTCGCGGCGCCGCGTCGGCGTCGCGGTCGCCGTCCTGGTGGCGCTGCTGTTCTCCAAGAACGTCTACAGCGCCAGCCTCGGCTCCTACTTCACTTTCTATCTCATCGGGAAATTCGGCGTCGAAATCGAGACCGCGCAGCTCTACCTGTTCGCTTTCCTGGTCGGCATCGTGGCCGGCACCATCGGAGGCGGCATCGTCGGCGACAGGATGGGGCGCATCCCGGTGATGTGGTTCTCGATCGTGGGCGCCCTGCCTTTCGCCCTCATGCTGCCCTACGCTAACCTGTTCTGGACCGGCGTGCTCGCCGTCATGGTGGCGGCGATCATGGCCTCGGCCTTCTCCGCCATCCTGGTCTATGCTCAGGAACTGCTACCGGGCCGGGTCGGGCTGGTGGCCGGTATGTTCTTCGGCTTCTCGTTCGGTCTGGGCGGCCTCGGCGCCGCGGCCCTCGGCCAGCTCGCCGATCTCACCAGCATCGAGACGGTCTATAAGGCAACACCGTTCCTGCTCCTGCTCGGCCTGCTGACGGCCTTCCTGCCGCGCCAGCCGAGCCGGCCGGGAATGTAATGTCTATGGCAACTGGCCCCCGGGCAGCAGACGGCGAAAGGCCGGTCTTCAAGCCGGACGATGCGGTTCGAATTTCGGTTCGCTTCCCGGTCGGCCACTATCGAGTGCCGGCCTATGTGCGGGGCCGGCACGGTACGGTGGAAGCGGTGATCGAACCTCGGGGAATCGACAACGAGGAAGAAGCATTCGGTCGCAATGCCGGCTCGAAGCGCCACTATTATCGTATCGCCATCCCGCTCGCCGAGTTGTGGTCCGACTATGCCGGCTCACCCAAGGATGGGCTGCGCATAGAAGTGTACGAAACCTGGCTGGAGGGGCGTTGATCCATGCAACCGCACGGCCACGAACATCCTGATATCCCCGAGCCTGAAGACAAGCCACCCGGCTACTACGAGATCATGGAAATCGCCGTACGCGAACTGCTGATCGAGAAGAAGCTGATCGGCCCCGACGAGATCCGTCGCCAGATCGAGGTTCTCGATTCGCGCACGCCGGCTCTCGGCGCAAGAGTGGTCGCGCGAGCCTGGATCGATCCCGCCTTCCGGGTACGCCTGCTCCGCAATGGCCGGGCGGCGTGCGAAGAGCTCGGCATCTCCTTCTATGACGACACGCAGCTCATCGTTCTTGAAAACACCGCCGCGGTGCATAACCTCGTCGTCTGCACGCTCTGCTCCTGCTATCCGCGGCCGGTGCTGGGGCTGCCGCCGGACTGGTACAAGCTGAAACCCTACCGTGCCCGTGCGGTGCGCGAGCCCCGCGCCGTGCTCGCCGAATTCGGCACCTTCATTTCCGATGACGTCGAGGTTCGCGTCAGCGACTCGACGGCGATGGTGCGCTATCTCGTATTGCCGCAGAGGCCCCCAGGCACCGAAGGCATGAGCGAACAGCAACTCGCAGACCTCGTCACCCGTGACGCGATGATCGGCGTCACGACCGTGCGGCATTGAACGCGACCGCGGGGACCGCCATGCCCGAGAGCCAAGATCTCCTCAAGCGATTGCCGACCGACCTCGGCGGCCTGACGGCCGAACCGGTCCAGCGCACCGAGCACGAGATCGAGCCATGGGAAAAGCGCTGCCATGCGCTCGCCGACGTTCTCGACTTTCACAAGATCATCAACACCGAGGAAAAGCGCCGCGGCGTCGAGGCGCTGGGCGCCGAAATCATCAGCAAGGCCTCGTACTACGAACGTTGGATCGCCGCTTTCGCCAACATTCTCTTCCAGAAGGGCCTTCTCACGCCCGGCGACCTTGCTCGGAAGATGGAAGAGGTTTCCGCGCGCCACGGCGACGGGCGGACGTAGCACAGACCGGATCGACAGGAGGTATTGGGATGAAGGATTTTGCAGGCAGGATCGCCGTCATCACCGGCGGCGGCACCGGGATGGGCCGTGAACTCGCCCGGCAACTCGCCGCCGAAGGCTGCAACATTGCGCTCTGCGACGTGTCGGCTGGCGCGATGGCCGAAACGAGGCGGCTTTGCGAAGTCGAAGGACTGCGCCAGGGACAGCGCATCACCACCCATGTTGCCGATGTATCCGACGCGATACAGGTCGGCGGCTTTCGCGCCGCCGTCGCGAAGGACCAGGACACCGACTGCATCCACCTGCTGTTCAACAATGCTGGCATCGGCGGCGGCGGCAGCCTGGTCGTGAACGCGCAGGACGAATGGGAGCGGACGTTCAACGTATGCTGGGGCGGCGTCTACAACTGCACCCGCGCCTTCCTGCCGCTGCTGCAGAAGGCCGACGCCGGCCATATCGTCAATACCAGCAGCGTCAACGGCTTCTGGGCCTTCATCGCGCCCGACGTGCCGCAGACGGCCTATGCGGCGGCAAAGTTCGCCGTGAAGGGCTTCACCGAGGCGCTGATCACCGATCTTCGCCTCAACGCGCCGCATATCAAGTGCTCGGTCGTGATGCCCGGGCACATCGACACGTCGATCATCGCCAATTCGCGCAAGGTCCAGAGTGGCAATGAATCGGATGTCATGACACCCAAGGAAATCTCCCAGGCCCGGGCGCGCATCAAATCGATGGGTCGCGACGAAGCGGCACTATCCGACGATGAGGTGCGCAAGATCGTGGCCGATCGTGCCCGTCGCTTCCTCGAGGAGGCACCGACCTCGGCGGCCGAAGCAGCGACGATCATCCTCGACGGCGTCAGGGCCGAGCGCTGGCGCATCCTGGTGGGCCGCGACGCCGAACGGCTCGACAGTCTGGTACGCCAGACACCGGAGCGTGCGTACGAAACGGACTTTTTCGAAAGCTTTGCCAAAGAGGTCGGCTGGCGGGTTGGCCGCTGAGCCTCATCGCGCCGGCTTGGTGTGACTCCAAAGTCGTTCGGCCAGCGGCAGGAACCGCGAAACGAGCGGCTCGAACTTCGAATATTCCTTCAGTGCCTTGGCAATGGCAAAAAGGCGCAGCTGGAATGCAGGCACTGGCGCGCGAGGATCAATCAGCGGCCATTCGAAATCCGTCGCCTCGGCGTCGCGCGACCGGAATTCCAGCGCCATGCTGACACGGGGCTGCACGGCGCCCGCGTTATTGCCGCCCCAGTGGAGGACATCGCCGCGCCAACCTATCAACGAACCCGCTGGAGCCGGCAGCGCAACAACATTGTGCAATAGATCGCGATACGCCGCGTAAGGCAGGGCGGCTCTCGCATCGAGCGCTTCGGCGACTTCGTCCGTCATGGCGCCCGGCCGGACAAGAAACATGCATCCGTTGTCGACCGTCGCATCGGAGAGTGGGATCCAGGCCGAGAGAAACGCCGCTCCGAGTCCATTCGCATCGACATGGGGATGCCAACCCGCGCCGCCCCTGGCGCCCGCCACCCAATGTACCCAGACGACGGTATTCTGAAGACACGCTTCGCCAAGCGAGGTTTCGAGAAACCCCAGCAAGCGCGGCGATCTCGCGATGGTCCAGAAGTCGTCAAAGACGAACGCGAAAACCGCAGGCCAGCCATCGGCTCGCACGGCTTCGACAATCCGGCGCATTCGGCCGATGCGCTCCGGATCGAAAACGTTGTTGAGGTGAAAGTAGCCGTCCTCGTCGATCCGGCGCCGTTCGCGATCGGCCTCATCGGCGGCGATCCGCACGTCACCACCCGCCGCCTCCGGCGCTTCGACCGTGGCGAAGGGGACCAGACGCCGCCAATGTTGCATGTCGAGAACGGCGTCAAATCGCCGGGCCGTCTCCTGCGGCGACAGCTTGACCCGGTCCAAAAGTGCCTGCGCCGCGGCGAGTCGGCCATCTTGCGGGCCGGCGACATGATCGGCCGCAGTCTGATCGTCGGTCTGGTTGTCAGTCTGGCCTGGCAGCGGAGCTATCCCGTCGGCTGTTCGCGGCCATGTTGCCACCGAAGTGGCCGGCTTTCATCTGCCAATGCTGGTCTGCTCCGCTATGATCTGCACTCATAGAGGGGAGCACGCTAATGCCGCGATTGGGATACCTGCTGCCGACCCGCGAGCGGGTCATGGAGGGCCATCACGAGACGGCCCCGCTGCTGGCGCTTGCCGAACGGGCCGAGGCTCTGGGTTTCGATTCCGTCTGGGTCGGCGACTCCCTGCTGGCCCGGCCACGACATGATCCGCTGACCCTGCTGGCTGCCGCAGCGGCGCGCACGCGCAAGGTCGAACTTGGCACGGCAGTGCTGCTGCCCGCCTTGCGCAATCCGGTCGTCCTCGCCCAGCAGGTTGCAACGCTGGACCGCATTGCCGAAGGCCGGCTGATCCTGGGCGTCGGTATCGCCGCCGACGTGCCAAACATCCGCGCCGAGTTCGAGGCAGCCGGCGTGCCGTTCGACAAGCGGGTCGGCCGACTGGTCGAGGGTCTGGCGCTGGCCCGCGCACTATGGAGCGGCAATCCCGTCGATTGGCCGGTAGGCCCGGCTGGCACCTCGGACGGGCGCTGGAAGGTCGAGGCCGGCGTGCTCGGTCCGACGCCGCATCGGCCGGGCGGCCCGCCAATCTGGATCAGCGGCTCGGTCGCACGGGCGCGGGCGCGGGCGGGGCGGTTGTTCGACGGCTGGTTTCCCACCGGGCCAACCGCGGCGGAGTATCCCGCGCAATGGGCGGAAGTTCTGGCGGCGGCACGCGCTGCGGGGCGGGATCCGGCGGCGCTGACCGGCGCGATGTACCTCACGCTTGCGATCGACGAGGACGCGGCCCTCGCCGAAGCCAGGATCAACACCTACCTCGGGAGTTACTACGGCATCCACGCCGACGTCGTGCGCAAGCAGCAGAAGTGCTACGCCGGCCCCGCCGCCGGTGCGGCGGCATGGCTCAAGGGCTACGCCGACGCAGGCGCCAGCCACCTGGTGCTGCGCTTCGCGGGAGATCACGAGCGCCATCTCGAGACGGTGGCACGCCTGCGCCGCGACCTGGGCTGGTAGCGCTCACCGCTGCAATGGGCGTCAGTCTTCCTGGCGCAACACTTCGCGCATCGTCCGGCCCTTGTATTCGGTGCGCATGAGGCCGCGTCGTTGCAACAGCGGCACGACAAGATCGACGAACTCTTCTATCGCGCCCGGGCAGTAGATCGGCGACAGCATGAAGCCGTCACCACCGGCTGCCTCCAGGAACGCCTGCATCTCGTCGGCAACGGATTCGGGCGTGCCGACGAACTGCGGCAGGCCGACGCTCTGGCCGTGTCGCTCGGCGACCTCACGCAACGTCATGGACTGGCCCGACGGTTTCAGGAAACGGGTTTTAAGCCGCTGCAGCTCCGGCTCCGTTCGGTCCGCCATCAAATCGTCGACGGCAAGCCGCGACAGGTCGAAATCGGCATGTGCCGACAGTATCGTCATGCCCCCTTCTAGTGGCACAAGACTGTTATGGAATGCCTGCTTCTCGCGGGCCTCGGCTTCCGTCGTGCCTATGATGGGCTGGGCACCGAACAGGATCTTGCATTCGTCCGGATTACGGCCGAGTTCGTCCATGCGCCCCTTGACGCCGGCGAAGTAGCGCGCCGCATCCTCCGGGCGCGGCTGGATGGCGAAGATCGCATCGGCGTACTTGGCGGCAAAATCCACGCCCTTGGGCGAGGTTCCGGCCTGAAGGATCGCCGGACCGTTCTGCGGCGAGCGGACCACATTGAGCGGACCGCGCGACTTGAAGAACGGTCCGTCATGCTCGATCCGCCGCACCTTGGTCGCGTCGGCGAAGACCGCGGCATCGCGATCCATCAAGATCGCATCTTCATCCCAGCTCGCCCACAGCTTGCGGCAGACCTCGATGAATTCGTGCGCCCGGTCGTAGCGAAGATCGGCCGGTGGTCGCTCGACGCCGAAATTGGCGTCCTGATTATGATTGATCGAGGTGACGACATTCCATCCGGCGCGTCCCTCGGTCAGATGGTCGATCGTCGCCCACATGCGCGCCGCATAAAAAGGGTGGTGCTGACTGACGGAGAAGGTCGCCGCGACGCCGATGTGGCGGGTCGCCGCCGCCATCCAGGACAACAGTGGGATCGGGTCGTGCTCCGGCGCCTGAGTTGCATAGCGAAGTGCAGGTTCGAGCGAGCCGCGATAGGTGTCGGAGATGTAGTTGAGGTCGGCAAAGAAGACCATATCGAACATGCCGCGCTCGCAGACCCGGGCAATATGCTGGTAAAGCGCCGGGCGGCTCCAATCGAAGCCCGATGCGGCGGTCCTGGGATGCCGCCACATGGCCAGACTGTGATAGGTCGGACCGTGTACTAGGAACTGCGCGAGATGCATTTTCTTCAGGGGGCGAGGCATGCCAGTACCCTACCGCCGGTTTGGCTGCCAGGCATCGACCGACTTTTCGCCGCGCCGTTCAATATTCCAGCACTTCCGAACGCCGTTCGCCGTGCCGAACCTGAGCGGCGTGGCTGCTTGCGAATCCCTCGTGGGTCCTTTTTCGCACAATCAGACTGCTAGACTCTTCGCGAACACGCGCGCAAAGGGTCAATTGCGCATCGTCGCGCTTACCAACTAGGACACAGATAATGGCTTCTGGCACAGTTAAGTGGTTCAACGGCACCAAGGGTTTCGGTTTCATTCAGCCTGACGACGGCGGTAAGGACGTGTTCGTTCATATCAGCGCTGTCGAGCGTGCGGGCCTGAACGGTCTCAATGAAGGCCAGAAGATCACCTACGAAGTTCAGCAGGACCGCGGCAAAGACGCGGCCGTGAACCTCAAGGCCTAACGGATTATCGAGACGAAGAGATAATCAGCGCATACCGGCCGCCGCCTGCGAGTTGCAAGGCGGCGGCCGAAGATGTCGGGGACCCTCCCGAGGACGAAGGCGCAAGCCCTGTCCATTCGGCGCCCTGTCGACATCACATTTTTCGCACCGCGAAATTTAAGTAACTATTTCAGAATCTTGCGATCCAAGCCGATTGCCGACGAGCTGGGCACCCGTTGCCTGCGTGGCAGCTGCACAAATTCTGACGGTCGATGAGTTAAAGTCGTTGACCCTGCGGGTTCCCTCGCTAATGTTATCGCATATATACTGTAGTCTTTAATTCGACAGTTTGTTTGTCGACAACTATTGAAGTGTGTTGTGGCAGCGAAAGGGAATCGCTGTCGCCGCGGGTATCGGGTGTGGGGCTCGATGCGTCAGAAACCGCGGTTATCTTGATGTGGGTGATTGGGAAATGGCTGATTCGCGATCCGACGCGGCGGAGCGTACCGTGCGTGGCAGCGACGACTCTGAATTCGGCGCCATCGGCGAAACGATAACCAGGCGGTTTGCCGCGAGCGTGCAGACCGCAGGGTCGACGGTGGCCGTCGTGCAGGCTGGCGAGGCCGTGACCTACGCCGACCTGGACCGCCGCTCCAATCAACTTGCGCGGTCCCTGCGTCAGCGGGGCATCGGCGCGGGAAGTCTGGTTGCCTTACATGCGGGACGATCTGTGGCGTCTCTGCTGTCCATTCTGGCTACCCTCAAGGCCGGCGGTGCGTACATGCCGCTGGATCCGGACGCTCCAGCTACCTATCTCGACTGGATCCTTAGAGACTGCGGCGCCGACCTGGTCCTTGCCGATGGCCGCCGGACAGACGCCTTCGCCGTACCGGCTATCCGCCTTGATGCCGCGTTGGCCGCTGCCGACGCCGAGTCCGGATTGCCGCTGGAAGGCGGCCCCGGTCCCGCCGACATCGCCTACATAATGTATACTTCCGGATCGACGGGCCGGCCGAAGGGTGTGCTCGTTCCCCATCGCGCTGTGGTGCGGCTGGTCGCTGACCAGACCTACGCTCATTTTGCCGCCGACGAGATCTTCCTCCACGCCGCGCCGCTGTTCTTCGACGCCAGCACGTTCGAGATATGGGGCACGCTCCTGCACGGGGCCCGTGGCATCATCGTCGGGGACGACCACCCCTCGCTTCAACAAATCGCAGACACAGTCCGGCACAATCGCGTTACGACCGCCTGGTTCACGGCCGGTCTGTTCAAACTGCTTGTGGATCACCAACTCGATGCGCTCATTGGCGTCCGCCAGATCCTCGCGGGCGGCGATGTTCTGTCACCGACGCACGTGATGCGGGTGCAGGCCGCGTTCCCGGACTGCCAGCTCGTCAACGGCTATGGTCCGACGGAAAATACGACCTTCACCTGCTGCTACAGAATCCCACGCGAAGGCTGGGGAGGCGGCCCGGTGCCGATCGGCACGCCCATTCACGGAACCTATGTGCGCCTGCTCGACGACAACATGTTGCCGGTCGCCGACGGCGAGACCGGCATGCTCTATGCCGGCGGCCTCGGCCTTGCGTCCGGCTATCTCGGCGACGCACAGCGCTCGGCGACGAAGTTCGTTCCCGATCCCCAGCGCGCCGGCGCTCTACTCTATCGGACCGGCGATCTTGCCCGCCGCCGTCCCGATGGTGCCTTCGACTTCCTGGGCCGCCGTGACCGGCAGGTGAAAATCGACGGCAAGCGCGTGGAGCTGGGAGAAATCGAAGAAGTCCTGCGTCACAACGCCAAGATCGCCGACGCGGTGGTGACGGCGGGCCGTGGCGAGCCCGGTGCGCCCATCCTGACGGGTTACGTCAAGCCGGCCTCCAGCGTGCACAGCCGTATGGGGTTGGTGTCGGAAGCACACACCAGCCTCCAGCACGCGTTGCCTGCCCATATGCGGCCTTCGCAGATCGTCGTCCTCGATGAATTCCCCCTGACTCCGAACGGCAAGATCGATCAGAACCGCCTGCCGGCACCAAGCCCGATCGAGGCGTCGACCGCGGCAGTGGCGAGAGACGATACCGAACGCACCTTGAGCGAGATATTTTCGCAAGCGCTCGGCGTACCCACAATTGGACTGGAAACCAACTTCTTCGATCTCGGCGCCACCTCCCTGAAGCTGGTCGATGCCCATGCGTCGATCGAGCGGATCTGGCCCGGCGTCGATGTGCTCGCGCTCTTCCAACATCCCAACATTCACGAACTGGCGCAGGCAATCGAGGGCCGGGGGACACCGATCGCGAACGCGGGACGGCACCGGGCGCAACGGCAGGCCGACGCACTGCGGCGGCTGCAACGCGCCCGCCAAGCGCAATGACAGTCCCGGAAAATGCCATCGCCATCGTCGGACTTGCCGGAAAATTTCCCGGTGCCGACGATGTCGATCAGTTCTGGCACAACGTCCGCAATGGCGTGAGTTCGATCACCCGCTTCTCGGATGCCGAACTGGAGGATGCCTTTCCCCGCGACGTGCGCGGCGACGCGAACTTTGTGCGTGCGCGGCCAATCCTGCGGAATGTCGACCAGTTCGATGCGGATTTCTTCGGCATGCTGCCGCGAGAGGCCGCTCTGACCGACCCGCAGCACCGGCTGTTGCTCGAATGCGCCTGGTCGGCGCTCGAGGACGGCGGTTACGATCCCTCCCGGTTCCCCGGTGCGATCGGCGTATTCGCCGGCTGCAGCATGGACACTTACCTGCTCCGGAACGTCCTCACCGAGCGCCTGGATCCGGACAGGTTCACCAGCGACTACCAGGTCGGCTCCTACGACGCCTTGCTCGGTGCGTTGCCCGATACGCTGGCCACGCGCATATCCTACAAGCTGAACCTGCGCGGCCCGGCGATGACGGTGCAAAGCGCCTGCTCGACGTCCTTGCTTGCCGTCGCGCAGGCCTGTCAAAGCCTGCTGCTGTATCAGTCGGACATGGCACTGGCCGGCGGCGTCTCGATCACTTTCCCGCAGAAGCGCGGCTACTTGCATCAGGAAGGCGGCATGGTGTCGCCGGACGGCATTTGCCGCCCGTTCGACGCCGACGCGGCGGGCACGATCTTTGGCGATGGCGCGGCGATCGTGCTGCTGAAACGCCTCGCCGACGCCATCGACGACGGCGATCACATCTACGCGGTCATTCGTGGCAGCGCAGTCAACAACGATGGCAGTGACAAAGTCGGTTTCACCGCACCCAGTGTCGGCGGCCAAGCCGAAGTCATCGCCTCGGCGCTCGCCGCATCGGATGTCGAGGCCAGTTCGATCGGCTATGTCGAGTGCCACGGCACCGCGACGCCTCTCGGCGATCCGATCGAATTCGCCGGTCTGGTGCGCGGCTTCGGATCTGGCCCGGTCGAACAGCCCTACTGTGCCCTCGGCTCCGTCAAGGCGAATGTGGGTCATCTGGATGTTGCTTCGGGAGTGACGGGCCTGATCAAGGCGGCACTTGCCTTGCATCATCGTGAAATTCCACCGCTGGCGAATTTTCACAAGCCGAACCGGCATATCGATCTCGCCGGCAGCCCGTTCTCCTTCCCGACGGTGGCTGGCGCCTGGCCAAAGGGAAGCACTCCACGGCGCGCCGGAGTGAGTTCGTTCGGCGTCGGCGGTACGAATGTCCATGTCGTGCTCGAGGAAGCGCCACCGACGGCACGCTCCAAGGCACCGCTCCGCGAATCGGCGACGCATAAGCACGTGCTGCCGCTTTCTGCCCGGACCGACACAGCCCTCGCTGCCACGGCGGCGGCACTGGCGAACGAACTGGAACGAAACCCAGAAGTCGCGCTCGACGATGTCGCCTACACGCTGCAGACCGGCCGGCGTGGCTTCGATCGCCGCACGGCCGTTACGTGTGCGTCTCGCGAGCAGGCGATAGCGGCCTTGCGCGCACTACCGGCACCGGCGCCGGCGAGCACCGGAAGCGCGCGACTGGTGTTCATGTTTCCGGGGCAAGGCGCGCAATTCCCGGGAATGGCGAACCCGCTCTACCGCGATCACGCATCCTTCAGGGCCGTGATCGACGAAGGCATCGCCATCGCGACTCCAATTGTCGGTGCCGACTTGCGCGCGCAGCTGCTGGAGCCGGATGCGACCGGCGGCGCGGCTACCCTTCTGGCGCAGCCGGCGTTGTTCATCTTTGAATACGCGCTGGCCAGGCTTTGGATATCCTGGGGCCTCAAGCCTGACGCCATGGTGGGCCACAGCGTCGGTGAATTCGTCGCGGCATGTCTGGCCGGCGTCTTCTCCTTCGAGGAAGGCTGCCGGCTCGTCGCCACCCGCGCGCGGATCATGCAGGCAATGGCGCCGGGCGGCATGCTGGCCGTTCGCCTTTCAGAGACCGACCTGAGGGTGGAAATGGGCGATGCCCTCGACGTGGCCGCCATCAACGCGCCATCGCTCTGCGTCGCGTCCGGTCCACTCAAGGAGGTCGAGGCGCTGAACGACAGGCTGACCGCGAAAGGCGTGTCTTGCCGGCTCCTCGCAGTTTCGCATGCCTTCCATTCGCGTGCGCTCGATCCTGCCGTGGCGCAGATCGAGAGCGCCGCCGGCGGGGTGCAACTGACGCCGCCCCGGATTCCCTTTGCATCCTGCGTCACCGGTGGCTGGGCAGACGCGGCGCAGGCGATCGACCCGAAGTACTGGGCGCGCCATTGCCGTGCGCCGGTACGATTTGCCGATGCACTTTCGACCGTGACCCAGGACGGACGTCCGTTCCTGCTCGAAGTCGGGCCGGGGCGTACCCTGTCGTCTCTGGCGGCACAGATCGTCAACCGAAACAAGCTGGGTGGCGTCGCGGCCAGTCTGGAGGACGCAGACGCCGACGGATTATCCGCGCCGCTCGCCGCTTTGTGGACTGCCGGCTTCACGCCCGACTGGACGGCCACGACGGAGCAGCACGGCCGCAGGGTTCGATTGCCGACCTACCCCTTTCAACGCTCCCGACACTGGATCGAGCGGGCAGACAGGCCCGGCACAGCGGCTTCGCCGTCGGCGCCGCAACACCCCGAGCCAACCGCCGCTCCCCTATCGGAAATTTCCGCAGTGCTAGCCGCACCAGCGGCCCTTTCCACGTCGCGTCTCGCCAAGCTTCAATCCGAGGTCATCGGGATTCTGGAGCACCTCTCGGGTGCCTCTGACATCGACCTCCAGACACACTTTGTCGAACTCGGTTTCGACTCCCTCCTGCTCGGCCAGGTCGCGCGCGCCCTGGAGAAGAAATTCCACATCAGGATCACGTTCCGTCAGTTGCTGAAGGAAATGTCGTCGGCGGCACTCCTTGCGGCATACCTCGATTCGACCCTGCCTCCGGAAGAGGCGCCGGCGACGTCGGAAGCGCCCATACCGGCGCCAGACGCCGGCGGACCGGCGGCCGCGGACGGGCTCCCGGCGATCCTTCAAGCACAACTGCAGACAATGCACGCAGTGTTCGCCGAGCAATTGCGCGCCTTGCAGGCGCAGGCAACGCCTGCTGCGGCAACACCGCCCGCGTCGCGGCCGGCGCCGACCGGCGACACCGGTGCCCGCGTGCGTCTGTACCAACCGTCCGCGAGCAAGGCATCGACCACGCTGGCTGAATCCCAGCGCGCTTACATCGAGGATCTCGTGAAGCGCGTGAACGCGCGCACACCGCTCGCAAAATCCAGAACCCAGCAAGACCGTGCGGTGCTCGCCGATCCGCGCACGGTCGCGGGCTTCCGCCAGGAGTGGAAGGAGCTGGTCTACCCGGTAGTCGCCGCGCGAGCCAAGGGCTCGAAGATCTGGGACATCGACGGCAACGAATACGTGGATCTCGTCAATGGCTATGGCCAGACGATGTTCGGTCACTCGCCGGACTTCGTCACTTCTGCCGTCGCCGCGCAACTGCAGGACGGCTTCCCGATCGGCCCGCAGAGCCCGCTGGCCGGCGAGGTCGCCGCGCTGGTATCCGAGTTGACTGGCGACGAGCGGGTGACGTTCTGCAACACCGGATCGGAAGCGGTGATGGCGGCGATGCGCGTGGCCCGCGCCGTCACCGGACGGGAACGTGTCGTCGTCTTCGGCAACGACTACCATGGGCAGTTCGACGAGGTGCTGGTGAAGGCCAGCGGTGGCGCCACCCGGCGCGCGCTCCCGGTGGCGCCGGGCATTCCACCCGAAGCAGTGGCCAACATGACGGTCCTGCCCTACGGCGACCCGCAGAGTCTCGACTGGATCGAGGCCAACGGCGACGACATTGCAGCGGTTCTGGTCGAGCCGGTGCAGAGCCGCCATCCCGCACTGAGACCGCAGGCGTTCCTGCAAAGGCTGCGCGCGATCACCGAAACCAAGGGCGCGGCGCTCGTGTTCGACGAGATCGTAACCGGCTTCCGCGCCCACCCCGGCGGCATGCAGGCGCTGTTCGGCATCCGGGCCGACCTCGCGACCTACGGCAAGGTCGTGGGTGGCGGCATGCCGGTCGGAATTCTCGCCGGCAAGGCGCAATTCATGGACGCCCTTGACGGCGGCACATGGCGCTTCGGCGACGATTCCGTTCCGGAGGTCGCCCCGACCTTCTTTGCCGGCACGTTCGTGCGCCATCCGCTGGTGCTTGCCGCCACCAAGGCGGTACTCATGCACCTCAAGGCCGAAGGACCAGCGTTGCAGGAGAGGCTCGCCGCACGCATGGCCGGCCTCGTCGATGCCGTGAACCGCGATCTGCAGCGGCGTGGCCTGGCAACTCGGGCGGAAGGCTTCTCGAGCTGGTTCTACCTGAATTTCGCCGCAGACGGCGCCCTGGCGTCGCTCTTCTGGCCGCAGATGCGTCTGCTCGGTGTGCATGTCCAGGAAGGCTATCCCTGCTTTCTCACCACTGCGCACTCCGATGCCGACATCGCTGCGATCGAAAAGGCCTTCGGCGCCTCGCTCGACGCCCTGCAAGCGGCGGGTATCATGGAAGCCGCACCGACTGTCGCCGCGCCGGCGGTAGAGGCGGCCGCCGGGGTCGAATCGGCCCCTCTCACCGAGCCGCAACTGGAGATCCTTACTGCCGCACAGATGAGCGACGAGGCGTCCTGCGCCTTCAACGAGTCGGTCAGCATCGTTCTCGGCGGTGAGATCGACAGCCCTGCCCTGGCTACTGCGCTGAATGCCGTCATCGCCCGCCACCAGGCTTTACGCGGGCGGATCGGGCGCAGCGATGAGCGCATGTACTTTGCAGCCGCGCTCGCCCTCGCGCCGGAGCTTCAGGATTTCTCGCGCGAGCATGACCCCGATGCAGCACTTGCCGCGCTTGTCGCAGCCGATGCGCGTACGCCGTTCGACCTTTGGACCGGCCCGCTGGTGCGGGCCGCCCTCGTGCGGCTCGCAGCGGACCGCCACGTTCTTGTGTTCACCGCGCACCACATCGTCTGCGACGGTTGGTCGGTGAACATCATCCTGGGCGACCTCGCGACGCAGTACCGAATGTCGCGCGAAGGACAGTCGGCCGCACTGCCGGCAGCGCCGCATTTCTCCCAGTACGCGCTTGCCCAGGCGGCATCGAAGGACTCGCGGGCAACCGATCTCCGCTATTGGACCACGCTCTTTGCTGACGCGCCGTCGCTGCCCGATCTTCCGACAGATCGGGCCCGCCCGGCGCTGCGGTCGTATGCCGGGGCCACCTACTCGACCCATTTCGGCGCCGAACTCCATGCTTCCCTGAAGAAAGCGGGCGCGACGCAAGGTGCGACCCTCTTTTCGGTGCTGTTCACGGCGCTGCAGGCCGTGCTGGGGCGGCTTTCCGGCAGTTCCGACATCGTGATCGGCGTGCCGGCAGCGGGGCAATCCCTGGACGACGAGCCCGGCCTGGTCGGGCACTGCGTTCACATGCTGCCCTTCCGGGCACCATTGGTGTGGGACGCCTCTTTCGCAGCACATGTAAAAGCAGTGGCGCATCGCCTGCTTGACGGTTTCGACCACGCAAAATGCACCTACGGTACGCTGGTGCGTGCCTTGCCACTGCAGCGCGTCGCGAACCGGCTGCCGCTGACCGAATTCCAGTTCAATCTCGAACGCGTGGCCGAGGACCTCGACTTCGGAGGCCTCACGGTCAAGATTGCGCCCAACGCCAAGGCCGCGGTCAACTTCGACATATTCGTCAACGTCATCGAGTCCAGTGCCGGGCTTCGGATCGATTGCGACTACAATACCGACCTGTTCGACGAAGCGACGATCACCCGCTGGATGACACACTACCGGCGGACCCTCGAAGGCATCTGCGCGGCACCGGAAACCCCGATGTCGGCATTGCCCGTCCTTTCCATCGAGCAGGAGCATTTCGTCCTCGATACGGTCAACGACAGTGCTGCCCGCTATCCCCACGAGAGCTGCGTCCACGAGCTGTTCGCCGCGCAAGCAGCGAAAACGCCTGACGCCATCGCCTGCATCGACGGCACTGGCGTGATGTCCTATGCCGAGCTCGATCGCCAATCGACGCGTCTGGCGCAGGAAATACTCGGTGTCAGCATCGTCCGTCGCGGCAGGATCGCCATCGCGACCGATCGCTCCCGCGCGCTGCCGGTTTCGCTGCTCGCAGCGATGAAGTCGGGTCACGCCTACGTACCGCTCGACGTCAATCAACCACTCGAGCGGCTCCGGCAGATTGCGACCGCGGCCCAGATCGACGCAATCATCTGTCAGGACGAGCGTATCCGGTCGATCGCGCCCTATGCGGTGGCATTGCGTCTCGACCGGCTCAACCTCGGCGAACGACTGGAGGGCCACGCGCTGCCGCGTGTGTCTTCCGACGATTCCGCCTATATCCTGTTCACGTCCGGCTCGACCGGAATGCCGAAGGGCGTGGAAGTTGGTCATCGCGCGCTGACCAATGTCATCTGCGACGTCGCGCGCCGGTGCGATGTCTCCACTGCCGATGTCGTCATCGCATCGAGCGCCATCACATTCGATGTTGCCGCGACGGAACTCTACGCGCCGTTGATCGCCGGCGGCCATGTGGTCATGGCCAGTGTCGAGGAAGTCAGGACCGGCTTCGAACTGGTGGCACTCGCGAAGAGGGTTGGCGCCACGCTGATGCAGGCCACGCCGACATTGTGGCGGATGCTGCTTGAGGCGGGCTTTTCCTCGCATCCCGGGTTGAAGCTGATCACGGCCGGCGAAGCAGTCTCCCGCGATGTCGTCGATCGGCTGCTTTCCGGTGGTGGCAGGCTGTGGAACCTCTATGGCCCGACCGAAGCCGCCATCTACTCCTCCGGCTACGAGATGCGAGTGGACGACGCCAGCGTCACAATCGGCAGGCCTCTGGCAAACGTGCAGCTCTACGTTCTTGACGATCGCGGCGAGATCGCCCCGCCAGGCGCCGTTGGAAATCTCTTCATCGGCGGCGACGGCCTGGCGAAGGGCTATTTCGACCGAACCGACCTCACCGAGCAGGCATTCAAGACGGTCTCGCTGGCGGGTCGGCTGCCGCGGCGCCTCTACCGTTCAGGGGATCTCGCGCGCCTTCTGCCGTCGGGCGACTTCGAGCTGCGCGGCCGTATCGACCATCAGGTGAAGCTGCGAGGTTTCCGGATCGAGCTCGGGGAAATCGAGACTGTGCTGCGCCGGATACCAGGCATTCAAGACTGCGCTGTCATGCTGCGCAATGATGCCGGTCCCGACCCGGCGCTCGTTGCCTATGTCGTCGCCGCTGACACCATCAGACCTGCCGAACTCGCCACGCAGCTGAGCGGCCTGCTGCCGGATTACATGGTACCCGCGCGGTGGCTCGAACTCGAAGCACTGCCACTGACGCCCAACGGAAAGGTCGACCGCAACGCCCTGCCACCCCTTGCTCTGGCGGAAGCCGCCGCGCCGACCACCAGCCCGCCGCGAACGTCTCTGGAGACCCGAATCGCCGCGGTCTGGGCACGCGTAATCGGGCTCCAGCAGGTCGGGACTCGCGATCCCCTTTTCACTTTGGGTGCCGATTCTCTGCAGGTATTCCGCATTGCCGCGCAATTCGACAAGGAAGGTATTGCCATCGGGGCACGCGAACTGATGAAAAACCCCACCGTTGCCGCTCTCGCAAAGCTGGT
>CALDNT010000139.1 GCA_937915145.1 uncultured Reyranella sp. | reverse complement strand
ACATCCTCCGGTCTTGGAGAATAGACATCAAGCGCAATGTCGATCTGCGAGGGGGTGAATGGCCCATTTGCCGACGCAACCGAGGATCATCGAGCGCTTGCACTCCTCGCGGTAGGCGTCGGGGTTACGGAAATCGGCGAAGGGGCCGTCAACGGGGTCGATACCGGCGGCGCGGCAGGCCATGATCAGCCGGAAACGGGCATAGTGCCAGATGTCACCCGGATAGCCGTCGGAGGCGCCGACGCTCTTGTTGGTCACTCCCATCGAGGCTGAAAAGTCGCCCATGCCGAACACCAGGCATTCAAGCCGCGGCGTGCACTTGGCGATGGCATCGACGTTCTGCATGCCCTCGACCTCCTCGATCAGGGCTTCGAGGCCGATGCGGCGCTTGAGCTTCAGCTTCTTCTCGAGTTGGTGCAGAAGCTTGTCGGCAAACAGCACGTCGGCCGGCGTCGTGACCTTGGTCATCATGATGGTGTCGAGATGTTCGCCGGCGCCCTCCACGACCTCGATGATGTCCTCGAAGGCATATTCCGTGGTGAGGTCGTTAATACGCACGCAGCGGGTCTTCTTACCCCAGTCGAGCGACTTCAGGCCCTGAATGATCTTCTTGCGGGCATCGCGTTTCTGGCTGGGCGCGACCGCATCCTCGAGATCGAGGAAGACATGGTCGGCTTTCGATTCGGCGGCCTTCTGGATCATTTTCTCGCTGGATCCGGGCGTGGAAAGCTGGACGCGGCGGGCGCGGCGCGGTCGGTCGGTCATGTTCCTTGTCTCCTTAGGCAACGATCTTTTCGACCTTCAAGCGCGCAATTTCCACGCCATCGAGGCCGAGTTCAGTGAGATAACGGTCGGTGTGCTCGCCCAGCAACGGGGCGCGATGGCGCACTCGGCCGGGGGTCTCGGACATTTTGATCGCCACGCCTGCCACCCTGGTTTCATGCTCGAGGCCGGGGTGCGGAACCGAGACGATCATGTCGCGGGCGGCGAAGTGCGGATCGGCGAAGATGTCGCGCACGTCGTTGACAGGCGCGAACGGTACCTGTCCGCCGAGATGGGCCAGCAACTCCTGCTTGGTGCGCTGGCCGGTGAAGGCCGACACGGCGGCAATGATTTCGTCCTGGTTTGTCCGCCTGTCCTGCACATTGGAGAGGCGCGGGGCGGTCCCGAGTTCTGGCCTGCCGATCAGACGGCAGAGTATCGGCCAATGGGTGTCGGCATGGGCGGCGATGGTGACGAAGCCGTCCTTGGCCGGGAACATGCCGAACGGGCAGAGGAGGGGATGGTGATTGCCCTCAGGGGTCGGCACGCCGCCGGTATAGGCGTGCTGATGCACAATGCGCTCGCAGAGCGACAGGATGGCGTCGACCATGCCAACATCGACGAACTGACCACGGCCGGTCTTGTGGGCGCGCAGGATGGCGCTGACGATGCCGACGGCGCACATGGTGGCGGGCATCAGGTCGCCAATGCCAGGCCCGACTTTCATGGGGGTGCTTTTGTCCGGGCCTGTAATGGCCATGACGCCGCCGAAGGCCTGGGCCACGACATCGTATGCTGGCCAGTCGGTGTAGGGGCTGCGGCCCGTCCGCCAGTCGCCGAAGCCCCGGATGGTCGCATAGACCAGCTTCGGGTAGCGTTCGTGCAGGGATTCGTAGCCGAGCCCCAGGCGATCCATGACGCCGCCGCGGTAGTTCTCGACCACCGCGTCGGCGCCGTCGCAGAGGCGCATGACGAGATCGCGCCCTTCGGGCCGTTTCAGATCGATGGCGACCGACTTCTTGTTGCGGTTCACCGAGGCGAAGTAGCCACCGAATGCCCTGAGCTTGTCGTCGTCGTGGTAGGGACCGACGATCCGGGTGTGGTCGCCGTCGAGCGGCTCGACCTTGATGATCTCCGCACCCTGGTCGGCCAGAAGCATGGTGCAGAACGGGCCGGCCAGCATCTGGGTGAGATCGACGATGCGGACTCCGTCGAGGGCGCCAAGTGGGGCTGCGTCGCTCACCGGTCGGCCCAGTGACTGCGCCGTTTCATGAGCACCGTGCGTTCGCCCTCGAAGATATGCTTGTCGTCCTGGTTCACGCCGTAGTGCTTGAAGCGGACGATGCCGGCGTCGGACTGTTTGGCATCCTTTTTCTCCAGCACCTCGCTGTAGCAATAGAGCGTATCGCCGTGGTGCAGCGGGCCTTTCAGCCGGATCTTGTCCATGCCGAGTTCCATCAACGCATTCTCCGCGGTGTCCTCGGCGGCAAGCCCGATGCACATGGAAATGGTGACGCCGCCGAAGCCAAGCCGCTTTCCGTAGGGCGTGGACTGGGTCAGATGCTCGTTGAAATGCGCCTCGGCCGTATTCATTGTCACGTTGGTGATCCAGACCTGCTCCATCGGCTCGACAGTCTTGCCGCGCGCATGCTTCATCACGTCGCCGACGGTGAAGTCCTCGAAGTAGTTATGCTTGCCGGTGAGGGCAGAGACTTTCATCAGTTCCTCCCGCGACCGAGCAGGCGATCGGAGATGATGCGCTTCTGGATCTCGGAGGTGCCTTCGAAGATCTTGGTGAGGCGGGCGTCGCGCCAGTGGCGCTCGACGGCGTGGAGCGTGGTGTAACCCGCGCCGCCATGGATCTGGATGCCCTCGCTGGTAACCCGCTCGGCCATCTCGGAGGCGAAGAGCTTCACCATCGAGGCTTCCTTGTCGCAACGCTGGCCGGTGTCGATCTGCTCGCAGACGAAATACATGAGCTGCCGCGCCGCCTCGATCTGCGTCGCCATGTCGGCGATCTTGAAGCGGATGGCCTGGAAGTCGGAGATCGAATGGCCGAACTGCCGGCGGTCGTTGGCGTACTTGATCGAATCGTCGAGTGCGCCCTGGGCAAGTCCGATGGCGCGGGCGGCGGTGTGGGCGCGGGCGGTCTCGAGCCCCGACGTGGCATAGTAGAAGGCCTCGCCTTCCTTGCCGATCAGGTCGGCGGCGTCGACACGGAAGTCATCGAAGGCCAATTCCCAGGTCTTCCAGCCGAAGTAGCCGATCTTGGGAATGGGCGCGCCACTGCAGCCTTTCGGCAACTCGCCACGCTTCTTCTCGACGAAGAACATGGACAGGCCGAGATGGCGTTTGCCGGGCGGCGCGTCGGACGTGCGCGCGATAATGATCATGAAATCCGCACCGTCGGCGAAGGTGCACCAGTACTTGTTGCCGTTGATGAGGTAACCGGAACCGTCCTTCCTGGCGCGGCAGGAGATGTTGGAGATGTCGGAACCCGCGTTGGGCTCGGACATCGAAAAGGCGCCAAGGAACTCGCCTTTGGCCATGCGGGGGAGATAGCGGCCGCGCTGTTCCTCGCTCATCTCCTGGGCACCGATCAGCAGGTTGCCGCGGGCGATGATCGAAGCGACGCTCATCCAGCCGCGCGACAGTTCCTCCGTGACGATGCAGTATTCGGAGCAGCCGAGCCCCAGGCCGCCGTACTGTTCGGGAATCAGAATGCCGAAGTAGCCGAGTTCGGCCATCTTCTCACGCAGCTCCATCGGGATCTCGCCCTTCTCGGGATCGAGTCTGTTGGCGACCGGGAGGACTTCGTTCAGCGTGAATTCCCGCGCCTGTTCCTGGATCATGCGGCGTTCTTCGGTGAGGAAAGTCATCTTTACGGATTCCTGAGGCGGACGAGATTGGTGCGTTTGAAGTCGATGGCGACCTCTTCGCGCTGGTTGAGACCCGTGGTGTGCCAGGTGACGATGCCGAACCCCTTGTGCGAGTCCGAGATGCGGCGATCGAGTACCGTCGATTCGGCGCGCAGAGAATCTCCGGGATAAACCGGCTGGTGATAGGTGAGTTCGTTGACGCCAAGGAAGGGTCCGCCGCCTTCGCTCAGGTCTTCGACCGTGAGGCCGAATACCGTGGTGAAGACCAGCAGCGGGTTGACGACAATGCCGGGGTGGCCGTGGGCGCGGGCGTAGGCCGCGTTGAAATAGTGCGGGTTGAAATGCAGCGTCAGAGTCGAGAAGAGTGTACTCTCCGACTCGGTGATGGTGCGGCCCCAGTGATGCTTGAATATCCGCCCGACCTCGAAATCCTCGTAGCGGTTTCCCTTCGGCACCAAGCGCGCGCGGGCCCTGAAATCCTCCGGCATTGCTTCTCCGTCAGCTCTTTGCAGATGCGCGGGCGAGTTCACCGACATCTGCGAGGTCGTCGATGCGTTCGATCGCGTCGCGCAGGCGCTTGGCGCCGGCAGCGCCGAGGACCGGCGTTACCAGGCTGTCGTACTTGGCCTCGATAGCGCGCCGCTGACCGGCGAGGTCGGCCCACGGAATGCCGGAGTCGTGCGAGGCCTCGATGGTAGTGCCATCGTCGAGCTGGATTGCCATTTCGGCCAGCGAATGCGCCCAGTCGGACTTGAAGTCGATGGCCATCTTGTCGCGCAGGGCCTTGATACGAGGATCCTGCGTGACGGCGTCGTCGTAGGAAGCGAGGTTCGCGGTGTCGACGCCTGTCAGCGCCATCGCGACCGTCTGGCGCAGCGAGAACTTCGCTTCGAGGCCCGTGGTCGGATGCGGGATATTGCAGACCTTGTCCGAGCCGGAGTCGATGCGCAGCAGGATCTTCTTCACCCGCTCCGGCGGGAAGTTGTTCTTCAGTCGGATTTCCTTGGCGCACTCGATGGGTGCATGGGTGAGATAGCAGGCGGCGTGGTATTTGAAGAGATTGTTGCGCAGGTGCCAGCCGGCCGGCGGCTCGCCTAGCGCCGCCGCCGCTGCGAAATGATCGCTTTGGGAAGCGGCAAAGCCCTGATCGCATTCAAGTGAATCGCCACGGGCGGTAAAACCCCGGGCGGCCAGACGGGCGGCGCGCAGGCCATGCTCCGATGCCGTGCCGGCATGCAGCGGCTTGCACATCGTACCGAAATTGGCTTTCAGGCCGGCCGCCTGGGTGGCCGCGATTCCGAAGGCGACGGCAAGTTGCTTGTCGTCGAGGCCCAGCATACGGCCGGCGGCGGCCGTAGCGGAGAACGAGCCGACTGTTCCGGTGACGTGGAACCCCTTCTGGTAGTGGCTGGGCGATACCAGACGGCCGACGCGGCCGGAGGTTTCGTAGCCGGCGACGAAGCTCTCGATGAACAACCGGCCGGAAGCCCGCCTTTGTTCGCCGAGGGCAAGCAGGGCCGGGACCACCGTTACGGTCGGGTGGCCGCCCATGGAGAAATTGACGTCGTCGTAGTCGAGGGCATGACTGGCGGCGCCGTTGATCAGGGTCGCGGCAGACGGCAGGACTTTCTCGGAGCGTCCGACAAGCGTCGCAGGTCCCGCGGCGCCGTCTTCCAGCGCTTCGCCAATCAGGATATCAGTCAGTTCTTCCTGCGCGCCGGCGACGGTGACGGCGAACCAGTCGAGCAGGCACTGCTTGGTGCGCTCGATGAGGTCGTCGGGCAAATCGCGCCAGTCGAGGTTGGCGGCGCGTCGGGCAATTTCCGCAGTGACCGGGGTGCTGCGTGAGGTGTCGAGAGATTGTGGGGAGGCCATTTTCCCTCCTGTGCATGTGGCGCCTCAGTGTCGGACACCTGCCGCCGCCTTGTCCACTTGGACGGCTGTCAGGGTTTCCGCGCAACGATATGATAGATGTGCCAGTGTTTGGCTTTGCCGCGTGGCGTGACGCCATCCGATTCCTCTTCTTCGAACATCTCGAGCTCAAGCCCGTCGAGCAGGACGAGAGCTTGACCACGTTCTAGAAAGGTAATGCCGGGGCGGCCGGCCCAGCTATCGCGGGGGCCGTACCATTGGCCGCTGAAGCGGCCACCGCCAGGCAGTCCATCCCGGATACGTTGCCACAGGGCGTGGAAAGCGCTGGGGTCGCACAGGGGCATGGCAAAACTCGAGTTGACGAGATGCACGCCGACCGGCACCGGAACGTCCTCAAGGCGGGAGACGATGGGGGTCAACACGCTGGCAGGCGGCAAGGGACGCGCCTGAAGCAGCCGCAACGCCTCAGGCTCGGCGTCGACGGCGATGACCTGCCAGCCACGACGGAGCATTTCCACGGCATCACGTCCGTCGCCACATCCCAGGTCGAGTGCAAGCGCTGCGGCCGGTGGTGGGTCAAACCGGTCGAGTGCCATGAGCAGCGTGCGGCGCGGCGGCCGATCGCGCAGTTTGCTGTAGTAGCTCGCCCAGCCGGCCGATTCTTCGTTTTCCGTCATGCGCTCGCTCTCGTCGCGCCCTGCTTGTTGCTTGGCGGGGGGTATGATCGTATCCCCTGACCATAATCAATAAGGCAGCGCAGCGGGAGGAATTGATGAAAGGGTGGGCACGCCTCACCATTGCCGCTGCACTTGCCCTGATATCCGTGCCTGCGCGCGCCGGTCTCCAGGAACTCACGGAGGCCGCCAAGAAGGAAGGCGAGGTTACCTGGTACGTCGCTCATTATACTTCGGACGGCGCCGAGGATCTGGGCCGTGGCTTCAATGAAACATACGGCATCAAGGTCAATGTCGTGCGCACCACGGCGCAGGTTGCCTATCAACGGCTGCTGCAGGATATCAGGCAAAAGCGGGCGACCTGCGATGTCTTCTCATCGACTGACGTCGGCCACTATGTCCGCCTGAAAGCCGAGGCGAATTTCGAGAAGTACATTCCCGAGAACGCCCAGATGATCCTCGCGGAGTTCAGGAATTTCGATCCCGAAGGCTTTTACCACGCGACGTCGGCCGGACTTGTGCTGCTGACCTACAATGAGCGCGAGGTGAGGGCCAACGATGCTCCCGGGAGATGGACCGACATTCTCGACATCAAATGGAAAGGCAAGGTTGCCGTCGGCCATCCCGCATTCTCGGGTTATGCCGGGACCTGGGCGCTGGCCATGCGCAAACACTATGGCTGGAGATTCTTCGAGAAACTGGAGAAGAATCAGCCACTGGTCGGCCGTTCGATCAATGACGCGATTCCCGCGCTGAACGCCGGCAGACGTCAGGTGGCGGCAGGCGCACAAGGGGCGACCCTGACCAGCGCGTCGCATGGGGCGCCCTTGGCCATCACCTATCCCAGCGACGGCTCGGTGCTGATCGTCGCGCCGTCGGCAATCATGAAGGAAGCCAAACATCCCAATGCCGCGCGCCTGTTCATGGAGTATCTCTATTCAGTTCAGGCTGCGAAGATCACAGCCAGGCACTTCGGCATACCGCTGCGGCCCGAGATTCCCGTGCCGCCAGGGGCCAGGCCGGTGAACGAGGTAAAGACCATCCGGCTTACGGTCGAGGAGATCAGCGAAGGTATTCCGGAAGTCATCGAGCAATGGCGGGATACGTTTGGCAACTGAGAGGTGCGATTGCATGCTGGGGCGTACGGGGACATGAGCAAACTGGTTCTGAAGAATATCTCCCGTCGCTACGGCGCCGTCGAAGCGGTTGCCGACTTCTCCCTCGAGCTACGGGAGGGTGAGTTCGTGTCGTTGCTGGGACCATCGGGCTGCGGCAAGACTACCACCTTGCGCATGATCGCCGGCTTCATATCACCGGGCACCGGCACAATCGAGATGGACGGCCGGCAGATTTCGTCGCCGTCGAGCGTGGTGCCGCCGGAGAAGCGGCGCATGTCCATGATCTTCCAGAGTTACGCCATCTGGCCGAACATGACGGTGGGAGAGAACGTCGGTTTCGGTCTGCTGGTGCGCAAGCTGTCACGCACCGAAATCGAGCGGCGGGTCGACGCGATACTCGACGTCGTCCAGATGCGAAGCCTCAAGGGCAGGTACCCATCCGAATTGTCCGGCGGCCAGCAACAGCGCGTCGCGCTGGCGCGAGCCATCGTCGTCGAACCCGAAGTCCTGCTGCTCGACGAACCGCTGTCCAATCTCGACGCCGGCTTGCGCGAGGAGATGCGGTCCGAGATCCGCCGCCTGCACGACGAATTCAAGATTACGACGGTCTATGTCACTCACGACCAGTCGGAGGCCATGGTGACATCGGATCGGATCGTGGTGATGAACAAGGGGCGGATCGAACAAATCGACGTGCCGCATATCGTGTACGGCCGTCCCAGCAGCCGTTTCGTCGCGGGCTTCATCGGGCGCACGAATTTTCTCACGGGAAAGCGGCATGGGGCCGACGTGCGCTTCGATGGCTTTGCGGCTCCCGCGGCGGCAGTCGAGCGGCCGGAAGGGACCGGAGAGCTGACCTATTCGCTTCGCCCGCAGGCCATTGGAATGACCATCCAGCGTCCAGCAGGTCCGGGTCTCGTCATCGAGGCTGAAATCACCAACCGGGCTTATCTCGGGGAATATTGGGATTACCAGGTACGACCGCTTGGGGGCGCCAGGTCGGTTAGAGTCTCGGCGGCACCTGCCGCGGTTTTCGCGGTCGGCAGCCATGTCTGGCTGGAGATCGATCCCGCCGCCATGGTACGCGTAGAATAAGTCTTCACCCAACCCAGAGTGAGAGCATGACCGCTGGACCACTTTCCCGTTTTACCGTCCTCGACCTGACGCGGGTCCGCGCTGGTCCCACTGCAGTACGCTATTTCGCCGACTGGGGCGCCAACGTCATCAAGATCGAGATGCCGCCGGGAGCGGGTGACGCCGACATGGGCGGACCGCGCCATGGACCGGACTTCCAGAACCTCCATCGCAACAAACGCTCGATCACGCTCAACCTCAAGGAGGCTGACGGCAAGGCCGTTTTCATGAAGATGGTCGAGAAGGCCGACGTGGTGATCGAGAACTACCGTGCCGACGTGAAGTTCCGCCTCGGCATCGACTATGAGAGCCTTAAGAAGGTGAATCCGCGTATCGTGTTGGGATCGATCTCGGGCTTCGGCCAGGACGGTCCCTATGCCGAGCGCGCCGGCTTCGACCAGATCGCTCAGGGCATGGGCGGCATCATGTGGGTCACCGGACAACCGGGCGGTGGCCCGGTCCGCGCCGGCATCGCCGTCGCCGACGTGGGGGCGGGCTTGCATTGCGCTATCGGCTGCCTGACCGCCCTGCTCGAACGCGAGGTTTCGGGGCAGGGGCAGTGGGTGTCGAGTTCGCTGTTGCAGGCGATGATCTCGATGTGTGACTTCCAGGCCGCGCGCTGGACCATCGCCAAGGAGGTGCCGGGCCAGGCCGGCAACAACCACCCGACCGGAATCCCGACCGGGGTATTCAAGACCAGCGATGGCTACATCAATATCGCGGCGTCGGGCGACCACATTTACAAACGCTTCTGCGAGAGCATCAAGGCGCCGGAACTGCTGACCGACGAGCGTTTCTCGACGGCCAAGGCGAGGGTGAAGTACCGCGACGTGCTGAACGAGGAGATCGACAAGCGGATGGCCGCCTTCACCAGCGCCGAGGCGGTCGAGAAACTGAACAAGGCGGGCGTGCCGGCCGGACCGATCTACAAGATGGACGAGATGTTCGCCGATCCGCAGGTCAAGCACCTCAAGATGGCGCATCCCGTGCACTCGCCAAAGCTGGGCGACATCGAGCTGATCGGCCAGGCGATCAACATGAGCCGCACACCGTTCGAGATGAAGACAGCGACGCCGGAGCAAGGCGAGCATACTGAGGCCGTGCTGAAGGAATTCGGCTTCGACGCCGCGACCGTCGCGGATTTCCGCAAACGTAAGGTGATCTGATGAACTTCAGTCCCACCCCCAACATGATCGCAGAGAAGGCGGGGCCGGTCGGCCGGCTCGTCTTCAACAAGCCGCAGAAGCACAACGCCACCTCGACCGACATGTGGGAAGCGATCCCGGTCATCCTCGACGAGTTCGAGAAGGATCCGGCGGTCCGCGTCGTCGTGGTCACCGGCGCCGGCGACAAGGCCTTCGTTTCGGGCGCCGACATCTCGGAATTCGAGAAGGCGCGCAACACGCCCGAGCAGGTCGCTTACTACGACAAGATCGGGGAGGTTGCGAACGCCCGGCTCGTCAAGTGCTCCAAGCCGACGATTGCCCGCATTCGCGGCTACTGCATCGGCGGCGGGCTTGCGGTGTCGCTGAATTGCGACATCCGCATCGCCTCAGACATCAGCAAGTTCGGCGTACCGGCAGCGCGTCTCGGCCTCGGCTACCGCGCTAGCGGCCTGAAGATCCTGACGGATCTGGTCGGACCATCGCATGCTAAGGAGATTTTCTTCACAGCACGGCACTTCTCTGCTCAGGAGGCGTTCGGCATGGGCCTGGTGACCCGCGTCGTGCCCGATGCCGAACTCGACTCTTATGTCGACAACTACTGCAAACTGATCGGCGAAAACGCGCCACTCACCGTGCATGCCGCCAAGCGCACCATCGAGGAGCTGACCCGGCTCGACGGCAAGCCCGACTTCGCCCGTCTCAGCGGGTTGGTGAAGGAATGCTTCGACTCCGACGACTACAAGGAAGGCCGCACCGCGTTCATGGAAAAGCGTCGGCCGGTGTTCAAAGGACGCTAAAGGAGGCGGCCATGGCAGCGTTGACGCAGCAGCAGCGGGACGCCTTCTGGCGCGACGGCTATCTCGTCGCCGAGCAGGCCGTCACGCCGACTCAACTCGCTGCCCTCAAGGCGGAGATCGCCTCGTGGGTCGAGCAGAGTCGGGCGCATTCGGCGCCGTTCGGGCCGCCCACGATCGACGGCCGGCCGCGCTACGACATGGGTGTTGAGCACACGGCGGCGAAACCGGCACTGCGCCGCATCAACAACCCGTCCGACATCTCCAATGCCTATCGCGAGGTAATGCTCGACGCGCGGATGGTGGACATGGTGGCCGAACTGGTCGGCCCGGATCTGAAATTCCATCACTGCAAGATCAATCTAAAGCTGCCCGGCGCCAAGACCGAGGTGTCGTACCACCAGGACTTCTCCTACACGCCGCACACCAATGACGATGTCGTGACGGCGCTACTGTTCCTCGATGATATCGACGAGAGCAATGGCGCGCTGACCGTCGTGCCTGGCTCGCACAAGGGGCCGGTCCTGTCGTTGTTCGACGGTGATCGTTTCACCGGTGCCGTGGCTGCCGACGAGGAGAAGAAGGCAGTGGCGCAATCGGTGCCCTGCTTCGGTAAGGCAGGCAGTGTCTGCCTGATGCATACGAGGCTGCTGCACGGTTCGGCCGCGAACGGATCGGACAAGTCGCGCGGCCTCTACATCTGCGTCTATACGGCCGCCGATGCCGTGCCGATCGCGCGCAATCCGATGCCGAGCCTCAACGAAGGGCGCATCGTACGCGGCGGGGAAGCCAGGTTCGCGCGCCTGAAGGAAGGGCTGGTCGAATTGCCCAAGCAGCCGAAGTCGGCGTCATTTTTCACGGTATTGGGACAGGACTCCAAGCAGGCGGCCGAGTGAGCGATCCGCTTCCGGCCATCACGGAAGCAGCGGCTACGGGCGGGATCGCCGACCTGTTTTCAGACATCCGTGAGACCGTCGGTGTGCGGGTGGTCAATCTGGTCTGGCGCCATCTCGCGACCATGGAAGGTGCGCTGCCCTGGGCATGGGCCGCTGTGAAACCGCTCTACCTTGAAGGCATTCCGGATGCCGCTACGACCAGGTTCCATCGGACGATGAGGCTGCCGCAGCTTCCGTCGCTGGCCGGCGTGGAACCCGCCAGCGTGGACGCTGTGCTGGCAAGCTACGACCACTCCAACACCATCAATCTCTTCGCCCTCGGCGCGTTGCGTGCCTGGTTGCGCGGTGAAGCGGCAACGGAAGGCACCGTCGAGCGGGCCCGGCGTCGGGCCGCACCCGATGTGGCGCTTCCGAAGTTGGCCTCCCAGGAAGACGTGGATGC
>CALDNT010000138.1 GCA_937915145.1 uncultured Reyranella sp. | reverse complement strand
GAACTCACGACCTCTGCCTTCGGAGGGCAGCGCTCTATCCAGCTGAGCTACGGGTCCAGCGCGGCGGACCATAGCCGAGGGGGCCGGATGGTGCAACGCAGCGCCAGCCTCGATCGTGCATTGGCTGGCGGGTCGCTAAAATGCCAAGGGGCCGCCCCGACGGTGGAATTGTCGGCCGCTGAAAGGCTGTTCTGTCGGTACGATCTTCATGAAGCCTATATCCATGCGTTATCGCGAGCCCGGCACTAACAAGATTTCCTCGGTGATGCTTTCGGTCAGTGGGCTTGTGTAACCGACGCAGAAGTAGGGGAGGCCTCCCGGGAAACAGTCGAGCGGGTGGCGGCCGATGCCGCGGCTCGCTCCCGTCACAATTGCGGTGCGATAGCGATCCAGAGACGTTAGTCCCTTCTTTGCGTGGTCCCGCACCGTCGCTTACATTGCACCATAGCCCATCACGCAGCGGAGCGATTCATGGCCAAGCAGCTCTTCCCCGACGGCACCGAGGTAGCGGACTTCTACGTCCGAGCCATCCAGAGCGGTCCGTTCGTCTTCGTGTCGGGCACGACGTCTCTCGACTCAAAGGGCCGCGTCCAGGGCAAAGGAGCGGCCGAGCAAACCACGCTCACAATGCGGAAGATCGAAGCGGCCCTGAAATCGGCCGGCGCGCGTCTCGCCGATCTTTCCCGCACCACGATCTATGTCACTGATATTCGCGACATGGGCGCGGTAAGCAAGGCGCTCGGTAAGGCGCTCAAGGGATCGGTCGTGACGTCGACATTGGTTGCCGTGAGCGCGCTTGCCGTGCCGGGGCTGCTGGTCGAGATCGAAGCGACGGCGTTCGTCGAACGTTGAGTGATTGAGAAGGGAAGGACGATGATCGAAGCAAAGCGTCTGGCGTTCGGCCGGCGGCAGGCATTGGTGGGCGCGGCCGGAGTGGCGTTTGTCGCCGGTCCGGCGCACGCCCAGGAGCGTGTGAAGTCGGGGACCGTCGATATCGAGCAGGTCCAGGTCGCCTTCATCGGCAGCGGCAATATTGGTGGCGGTACGCTGCATTACCACGGCAAGAGCTATCGCTTCTCGATTGGCGGCCTCGGCATCGGCGGCTTCGGCTTTTCGAAGATGCAGGCCTATGGCGATGTCTACAACCTCAAGGAATTGCGTCAGTTTCCCGGCGCCTACGGTCAGGCCCGCTATGGCGCCGTCGCCGGCGATAAGGGTGGCGGCGAGATGTGGTTGGAGAATCCCAATGGCGTGATCTTGAGTCTGAAGGCGCGGCGCCAGGGCCTTGCGGTATCGCTCGGCGCCGACGCCGTCATCATCGATTTCAAGTGAGCGTGGAGGTGACGGCCATGGTTACGATCCGTCGCGTGCTGACGTCTGCATGCTGCACTCTCGCCTTGTCTGGCGGGGTCGCCTCCGCCCAGGATGAAGTCCAGACTTTCAACGCCTTCGCCGTCATGGCCGCCAACGGTACGATCATTCGTGCTGCGGAAAAGCAGGTAATGATCGTCGCCACTCTGACGGGGCCATTCTTCATCGAGACCGACGAGGGGCCGATTCACAGTGGACATGTCACGTGTGCGGCGTCGGCGCAGGTTGATCAGGCGACCTTTCGCCTGACTGGCAACGGTGCCTGCACCTTCGCGGCTCAGGACGGTGCCACCGCGTGGGGTGACTGGCAGTGCGCAGGCTACGAACTGGTTGGCTGCCGCGGGCCTTTCAAGCTCGCGGGCGGAACAGCTCGCCTGGCCGGAGTGACCGGCGAGGCGACGCTGACCTGGCGGCCGAGCGCCCATGAACTCAGCAGACAGCTCGACGGCACGACGCTCGACAGCGCCACCGGGATTCTCCTGTGGCGCGACTTCAAGCTCAAGGGCAAGTAACTCGGCCGTCTTGCACGCTCCGGGCGCCGCGATGTACTGTCGTCCACCCGGTGGCAGGCTGGGTCAAACGGGGGGGCGGGATGACCTTGCGATCGGCGGTACGGTTGATGCTCAGCATGGGCATCGCAGGTCTGGTTGCCGCTTGCGGCCCCGGCATGGGTGCGCTGGGCAACGATCCCGTGACGGAAAGCCAGGCATCGACCGTTACCTGGTCGGACGGTCAACCGGCGGTGGCGATCAACTGCCAGACGCCCGGTGGCTGTGAGACGCGAGCAGTCGCCCTGTGCGAAAAGACCAATGGCGACTTCACCGTCCTGAAAATGGTGAACATGCCGACCCGGGGTGACATGACCCAGGTGCGCGGGCCGGCGTCCGTCGTCATTCGTTGCGGTGCCCGATAGACGAGCGCTCTAGCCTTTGGGCGGAACGCCGACGCTGCGCAGGAGGTCGGTCAGCGGCGCCTGATCGATGACCAGGAAGCCGAGCCAAGGCTGATCCATGTCGATCACCACCGCGAGGACGCCGGCGGTCAGGATCGCAGTAACGACGAGGGCGCCGCTGCCGCGTTTGTTCTGGACGACCGAATCGAACGCCACCAGACCCATCGAAATCATCGCCAGCAGGAACAGCATGACGATGACGCTGTCGGGCACATGATTTCGCGCCGCCGCCAGTCGGGTCGTGTGCAGGTCGATGACATCGTTCAGAGACTGGGTGTACAGCCCGACTGATCGCGATAGCGGCTCGGCCTTCGTTGCGGCGACGGCGATCTTCCACATCTGGTCGTGCAGTTCGACGGACCGGTGGAGCGCGCGTTCGATTTCAAGGTCGCCGAGATTTTTGCCGCGGGCTGCCACGCGCTGCGTCAGATATTGCTTCAGGAGATCTGCGGCCTGCTTGTCGTAAGGTGCTGGAAGAAAGTCGGTGCGCAGCAAGGCCGTGCCAATGGCATTGGCTTCCTGCAGCACGATCGACTTGCGCGTATCGAAGCGGCTCACGGCGGCCGCGAACGTGAAGCCCAGCATCAACCCAAGCAGGGCGAGTGCGCTGCCCTGCAGGGTGACGGTCGATCCGGCCTCCGTGCCCGCCAGGCTGCGTCGCCGCCAGGCGCCAAGCCTGTGCCCGATCCAGATGCCGGCCAACAGCATCGCCAGGCTGATTACATAAATTACGACCAGCGCCCCATTGCCGGGCAGTTCTGAAAACATTCGACGATCTCTCCCCGACCACTGCCGGTGAGGAATAGGTTGGCGCTCGTCTTGCTGTCAACGAAGCTGGCGGGGGTGGCGGGAACCCCATTGTACGGCCAGCTCGGGCTGGGAGCGTGCGGCGTCGGCGCCCGAAGGAAGCGCCGCTTCGTGGTCCGATATCCACGCGACGATGTCGGCGGCCACCACCGGCCCGTCCTTGTCGCGCAGAAGCAAATGATAGCCGTTGCGATAGAAGGCGAGCCTGGAATCGGCACGCCGGGGCATGATCTCGATGGCTGCCCGTACCGGCCCCCGTGGCACGATCCGGTCGCCCAGCCCGTGCAGCATGAAATAGGGCTGGTTCACCTTCCCGGCAGCCTGAGTGGCCGCGTCCATCAGGTCGACCAAACCGTAGGCCAGGTCGAGACGCGGCTGCCGCAGCATCATCGGATCGCTGCGGAGCTTTTCCAGCGCCTTCGGATTGTCGGTCGGCTTGTAGTCGATCGACGTCGGGCCCGCCGGCATCCAGGGGATTGTGTGGGCGAAGAACCAAAGCCCGCCGCTGGCCAGCGGTCCCAACGTGTCGCGGGACCGTACGGCGGTTGCGAGCAGGATCAACCCGTCGACGTCGATCGGCTGGTTGGCGGCGACGAGGGCGACGGCACCGCCCATGCTCTCGCCGGCGAGATAGAGAGGCACGCCGGGATGCCGGGCCCGGACTAGGGCGGCCATCGCCTGGGCATCCTCGGCCAGGCTGGCGGTGCCGGCCCAGCGGCCGCGTGTCGGGCTGCCACCAAAGCCACGCTGGTCGTAGGCATAGGTCGTGATGCCAGACCTGGCCCAGATTGTGGCCGGCTCCTCCCAGGCGTTACGGTAGTCGCCGAAGCCGTGCAGGCCCAGAATCACTGCCGTGGGGGCGCCATTTTCCGTCGGCCATACGGTGAGCGGTAGCGCCGTGCCGTCGGCTGCGACATAACGGTCTGCGGCCAGGGCCGGCGTTCGCACCGGGCTGCCCGAGGGAATGACCGTGGGTGCACACGCGGAGAGCATGACCAGGGCGAAGACGACCGCTATCATTGGACGGCGCAACAGGAGTGAGATCGTGACCGAGCCTTTCGAAGTCATCACCGTCGATACTGACCGCGTCGCCTGCGATGGCGGTGGCGGCGCCTTGGGGCATCCCAAAGTCTACCTCAATCTCGGGCCTGAGGGACATGTCGAGTGCCCGTACTGCAGCCGGCTCTACAAGCAGCGCGAGGGCGCGAAAGCCGACGCACATGCACACTGAGGCGTCGGCGATGAAGCAGTTGGGGGTAGGCTGGAACTGGCGCGACCTCGGAATCGGCGACCGGTTCGTCACCTTCGGCCGGACCCTCTTCGAGGCCGACCTGCTCGCCTTCGTGACCTTGTGCGGCTTTTCCGAGGAGCTGTTCACCAACAAGGAATACATCGCCAACCACGCCCCGATGCGCGGCGGCCATCCGGTGCCGGGGGCACTGGTCTTTTCCATGGCCGAGGGTCTGGTCATCCCGACTACGTTGCAGGGCACGGGACTTGCTTTTCTGTCGATGGGTTTTGACATCAAGGGGCCGAGCTATGTCGGCGATACCATCCATGTCGAAGTCGAGGTGACGGAAATCAAGCCGACCTCGAAGGACCCGTCGCGGGCCCTGGTCCGGACCTCCAATCTGGTCAAGAACCAGAAGGGCGAGACGGTGCTGGTCTATACGCCGCTGCGCATGATGCAGGGGCGCTGAGATGGCGTCCGGCGGGACCAAGGTCGTAATCGAGCGGGACGGACCGGTCACGGTCGTGGCGATCGACCGCTTCGCCGAGGCGCGCAACGCCGTCGATCCCGAGACGGCGGTCCTGCTGCGCGATGCATTCCTCGCTTTCGATACCGACGAAACGCAGTCGGTAGCAATCCTGACCGGCCGCGGCGGCAGCTTCTGCGCCGGCTTCGATCTGAAAGTGGCGGCTGGCCGAGATGGCCCCTCGTTGCACGACCCTGCAGGCCCCGGCCCGATGGGGCCGACGCGCCATCTACTGTCCAAGCCGGTGATCGCCGCGGTCGAGGGTTACGCGGTGGCCGGCGGTCTCGAACTGGCGCTGTGGTGCGACATGCGCGTCGCTTCCGAGGGCGCGAAGTTCGGTGTGTTCTGCCGGCGCTGGGGGGTGCCGCTGATCGACGGTGGTACGGTGCGCCTGCCGCGCCTGATCGGCCACAGCCGTGCCCTCGACATGATTCTTACCGGCCGCGAGATTGGCGCCCGCGAAGCCTTGGACTGGGGGCTGGCGAACCGGTTGGCGCCGGAAGGCGGGGCGCTTGCCGAGGCCAAGGCGCTGGCCGAACAGCTCGCGAAATTTCCGCAGACCTGCCTGCGCTCCGACCGCCGTTCGTCCTACGAGCAATGGGGCCTCGGCGTCGCCGAGGCTTTGGTCAACGAAGGCAAGCGCGGCGCTCCGGCATTGCAGCAGGAGTCGCGAGCCGGCGCGGCGCGCTTTGCTGCGGGAAAGGGCCGCGGCGGAAACTTCGGCAATATCTGATGCCGGGGTTGCCGAGCGACGCCGAGATTGCGCGCTATCGCGAGGATGGCGCCGTCTGCCTGCGCGGGGCCTTCGCATCGGACTGGATCGAGCGCCTGCGCGAGGCGGTCGACGCCGACATGGCAACACCCGGACCGATGGTGCGCCGGAACACGCCCGACGGTGCACCGGGTTTGTTCTTCGTCGACTTCCAGCTCTGGCAACGGCATGCAGCGGCCCGAGCCTTTGTCTATCAATCTCCCGCTCGCGAGATCGCCGCCCGCCTGATGGGCTCCCGCGAGGTCATCTACTATCACGACCATCTGCTGGTGAAGGAGCCGGGCACGCGCGAGCGCACGCCGTGGCATCACGACCAGCCCTACTATCCGATCGATGGCGCCCAGATCGTCTCGCTGTGGCTGCCGCTGGATCCGGTCGATCGCGCGACCTGCGTCGAGTATGTAAAAGGCTCGCATCTCTGGGGTCGCTGGTTTCAGCCCAGGTTCTTCAAGCAGGGTGGCGTCGACCTGCAGGTCCAGGATCAGCGCTTCGAACCGCTGCCCGACCTTGACGCCGAACGCGATCGTCACGAGTTCCTGGCCTGGGACATGGAGCCGGGCGACGTCATCGCCTTTCATGCGCTCACCCTGCACGGCGCTTCGGGCAATCTTTCGGCGTCGCGCCGCCGTCGTGCCTGGGCGACGCGCTGGTGCGGCGACGATGCACGCTACGCCGTGCGGGCCGGCCAGGTCTCGCCGCCGCTCGAAGGCCACGGCCTCAGACCAGGCGACCGGCTGGAATGCGGGATGTTTCCCAAGGTGCTTGGTTAGGGCACCAGCACGGCCTTGCCGACCACCGTACGCTCCTCGATGAGCTTGAAGCCTTTCACCCAGTCGGCGAGGTCGAGTGTGGCCGCGATCGTGGCTTTCAGCTTGCCTTCAGTGAACCAGCGCATCAGTTCGGCCTG
Organism: uncultured Reyranella sp.; assembly: GCA_937915145.1. Lineage (GTDB taxonomy): Bacteria > Pseudomonadota > Alphaproteobacteria > Reyranellales > Reyranellaceae > Reyranella. The sequence goes on along the minus strand of CALDNT010000138.1, from coordinate 7,946 downwards.
CGCCTCGGCCACCATGGTCCGGCGCCGAGCGAGCGCCGCGGTTTCTTTGGGCGTCGGGCTGCCCTTGCCGCCCCAGCCGTTGTAGTAGCCGTAGTAGAAGCCGATTACCGTCGCATTCTTGACCAGCAGGATGTTGGCCGGGATCTGCGGGACGGTGCCACTGGCGAAGCCCATCGGGATCAAACGGCCTTCCGGCGCGATGCAGCGCAGCGAGGCATCGAACGCCGCGCCGCCGACCGGATCGTAGATCACATCGGCGCCGCGGCCGGCAGTCAACTCCAGCACCTTGGTGCGGAGGTCTTCGGTGCGATAGTCGATCAGATGGTCGGCGCCGGCCTCCCTGGCGGCCTTGAGCTTGTCGGCACCGCCGGCCGAGGCAATCACCGTGGCGCCCATCGCCTTGCCGACTTCGATGGCGGTGAGGCCCGAGCCGCCGCCCGCGCCATGGACCAGCAACACTTCGTCGGGCTGCAGGCTCGCCTTCCAGTTCAGAGCGCCGTAGGCGGTCGGATAAAGCGTCGGGAAGTTGGTTGCTTCGGCATAGGGCATCGTTTCGGGGATCGGCACGGCGTTGGCCGCGACCGCCACGGCGTATTCGGCGTAGGCACCCTGGCTGACGCCGGTGGTGATGCGTTGGCCGACCTTGACGTTGTCGACGCCGTCGCCCAACGCGACGATGTGGCCGGCCAGTTCGTTGCCCGGCACGTAGGGCAGTGGTGGCTTGTTCTGGTGCTTGCCCTGCACGCCCAGCATCGCGGCGAAGCTCACGCCGGCGGCGCCGACTCGGACCAGGACCTCACCGGCCTTGGGCTGGGGTGTCGGGATGTCTTGGATCTTGAGATCCTCGATCGCTCCATACGCCTGGCAAACCAAGGCCCGCATCACTCTACCTCTCGAATTTTCCGTGCCGGCCTTCGCCCTTGGCGAAGCGCGCTGCACCGCTTTGTGACTCCTGGCGCCGCGCCGCCATCGACAGTTCCATCTCGCGCCGGATCGCCGATGCCTGGGCGCGGTCGAAGCTCTCGTAGGCCGATTGACGGTCCGAGGTCATGGCGATCGGCGGGAAGCCGGCGATCTGTGCCGCGAGTTTCTCCGCCTCTGCGCGGGTCGAGCCGCGCGCCACCTTGCGCGTGGCAAGACCGATGGCGATCGCCTCGTCGGCGCCGACGGCCCGGCCGGTCAACAGCATGTCCAGGGCGCGGCCCTGACCGATCACGCGCGGCAGTCGGACGGTCGTGCCGTCACTCATTGGCACACCCCAGCGGCGAGAGAAGACACCGAAGGTCGCAGTCTCATCGACGATGCGGATGTCGCAGAAGAGCGCCACGCCGAGGCCGCCGGCGCAGGCATGGCCTTCGATGGCGGCGATAACCGGTTTCGACAGCGGGCTGCGCAGCGGTCCTTCGTCGCTGCCGGCCCATGGAAAATAATCGTTGCCGGAGCCCAACTCCTTGAGGTCGGCGCCGGCGCAGAAGGCGCCACCGGCGCCGGTCAACACGGCCACGCGCGCGCTCGGATCGGCCTCGAAAGCCTTCAGCGCCGCGGCCAGACCGTGCGCCGCTTCGTTGTCGAGCGCATTCTTTGCCGCGGGACGATTGATGGTGATGGTGGTGATCGTACCGGTGGTCTCGACCAGGATCTTCGGCGTGCTCATCTCATTCCATCAACGAACTGTCGCGAGTTCGTCCTCGAGCTGGGCGTTGGTTCGCTGCGGCGTGCGGAAATACCACCAGTTCTTCTGCGCCGTCCATTTTTCCCTCTTGGCCGTTCCGCTGCTCCAGACGCAGCGCTTGAAGTCGCGCGTTGCCGCCATGAAGAGCCCGTCGGCATCGTCCAGCTTCAATGCATGATCGCCCATCTCCTCGCGGCTGAACATCGGCAGCGCCTCGGCGACCAGCTGGCGTACGTCGACGTCGTTTAGCCAGTTGTCGAGGTCGAAGCTGTAGTCCTGACGTTCGAGGTCGGTCACGAAGGCGGCCCACTGGTCGACGAGCTCGCGCAGGTCTTTGACGTCGGGCGGGCCGGGAGGTGGGGGTGGCTTCATTTGCCGCCGCGCTCGGCCTGGCGCCGGTAATAACGCTCGCCGTCGTTGGGCTTGAAGAAGGTCCGGATGACGCCGTTGGGATTGAAGGCGATGAAGGCACCCGTTTGCCGGTCGAAGCGCGTCGTCACGCCGTCGGGTCTCACGGTTTCGATCACCGGACCGCCGACCGAGGCATCGCGCAGGAGTTGCGCCTGATGCAGATAGTCCTGCTTGGTGATGCGGCCGAATTCGGCGCCGTGTTTCTCGAAATGTTCGTCTAGCCGTCGTGCATCGGCAAAGCCGATCGACGCGCCCCAGCCTTTCGCAGCGACCGGCTCGCTCCTTTCGGTCGCAGCGGTTTCGCGCACGGCGGTACGGCCGCCGCGCTCGGTCACGTGGGTCCAGTACAGAAGGATCGCGACTGCAGCCAGCGCCAGGGTGAGCAGGCGGCGCCAGGGCAGACCGCCGGAGCGGAGGATCATCCGCCTATTGTGCGCCGCCTTTGAACCAGCGCGCAATCATGCGTCGTTCGGCGTCGGTGATGTGCGTCATGTTGCCGGGCGGCATGACCTTCGAGGCGGCAGCCTGCTGGAAGATCGCCGCGGCGCGCAGATGAATCTCCTGCGACGTCTCGAGGACCACGCCCTTGGGTGGTGCCGCGATGCCTTCCTGTGTCGGTCTGGCCGCATGGCAGGAGGCGCAGCGCGCCTGGATGATCGGCGCCACCTGCTCGAACGATACCGGACCGCCGCCGTCCGCGCTCGCCCGTGGCAGCGCGAGCAGCGCCGTGAGGGCCAGCAGGATCAGACCCGCGGCCAACACCAGGGGATTGGGATCACCCTTGTGACGCTGCACGAACCAGACGCGGATCAGCGCGCCTGCCACCGAGACCATCAGCAGCAGCACCCAGTTCCACTCATGGCCGTAGAGGCCGGCATAGTGGTTGCTGATCATCGTGAACAGCACCGGCAGGGTGAAATAAGTGTTGTGAACCGAGCGCTGGCGGCCCGTCAGCCCGAACTTGGGGTCGGGCGTGCGGCCTTCTTCCTTGGCTTTCACCAGTTCGCGCTGGCCGGGGATGATCACGAAGTAGACGTTGAGCGCCATGATGGTGCCCAGCATGGCGCCGAAATGGATGTAGGCGCCCCGGCCAGAAAAGACCTGGCAGAGTGCCCAGGCTGCCGCCGCGCAGAAAAGGAACAGCAGGCCGCCCAGTACGGCATCATCGTTGCCGAAGGCCGAGCGACAAAGCCCGTCGTAGACCAGCCAGCCGACCACAAGTGAACCGATGCCGAGGCCGATCGCCTCGGGCTTGCTGAGCGCCATCACCGAAGGATCGATCAGGGTGATTTCCGCGCCGTAGTAGTAGACGAGACACAGCAGGAAGAAGCCGGTGATCAGGGTCGTGTAGGCTTCCCATTTGAACCAATGCAGTTCCGGCGGGAGCCGCGCCGGCGCGACCGTGAATTTCTTTGCGGTGTAGAAGCCGCCGCCATGGACTGCCCAGACCTCGCCGCCGATGCCCTTGGCGGCGTCGGCCGGGTCGAGCGGGACATGCAGGTGATTGTCGAGCCAGATGAAATAGAAGGAGGCACCAACCCAGGCGATGCCCACGATCATGTGGGACCAGCGCAGCACAAGATTCAGCCAGTCGACGATGAAGGCGGCGTCCATATTCTCTCGTACCGCCTTGCCGGGCGGGGCCTCAAGGCGGTAAATCGCCCCTCACAGTGTGATCCAGAAGAATACGAGGGGAAACGACATGGCGGCTTTGGACCTTCCGGCAGGTGTTGTCATCGACGGTGCGATCAAGCCGGGCTTCGAAAAAGTGCTCACGAAAGAGGCAGTCGCCTTCATTGCCGACCTGCAGCGCAAATTCAACGGCCGCCGCGAAGAGCTTCTGGCTGCCCGCGTCGAACGGCAGAAGCGGCTCGATGCCGGCGAGAAGCCCGACTTCGTGGCCGCCACGGCCAAGATCCGCGAGAGCGACTGGACCGTGGCGCCGCTGCCCAAGGACATTCTCGACCGCCGGGTCGAGATCACCGGGCCGGTCGACCGCAAGATGATCATCAACGCGCTGAACTGCGGTGCCAACGTCTTCATGGCCGACTTCGAGGATGCCTCGACGCCGACATGGGCCAACATGATCGAAGGCCAGTTCAATCTGGCCGACGCGGTTCGCCGCCAGATCGACTTCGTCGATCCCAACAATGGCCGGACCTACAAGCTGAACGACAAGATCGCGACCCTCTTCGTCCGCCCTCGCGGCTGGCATCTGCTCGAGAAGCACGTGACGGTCGACGGCAAGCCGATGTCGGGCTCGCTGTTCGATTTCGGCCTCTATTTCTTTCACAACGCCAAGGAAGCACTTGCCCGCGGTACCGGCCCCTATTTCTACCTTCCCAAGATGGAGAACCATCTCGAGGCGCGGCTGTGGAACGACGTGTTCGTCCATGCCCAGGACGCTCTCGGCGTGCCGCAGAAGTCGATCAAGGCCACGGTGCTGATCGAGACCATTCTCGCCACCTACGAGATGGACGAGATCCTGTGGGAGCTGAAGGATCATTCCGCCGGCCTCAACTGCGGCCGCTGGGACTACATTTTCAGCTTCATCAAGAAGTTCCGTGAACAGGAATGGTCGGTGCTGCCTGATCGCGGCCAGGTCGGCATGACCTCGCACTTCCTGCGCAGCTACAGCCAGCTCCTGATCAAGACCTGCCACCGCCGTGAAGTGCACGCCATGGGCGGCATGGCGGCGCAGATACCGATCAAGAACGATCCGGCGGCCAATGATGAGGCGATGGGTCGCGTGCGTGCCGACAAGAAGCGCGAGGCCGGCGACGGCCACGACGGTACCTGGGTGGCCCATCCCGGCCTGGTCGAAATCGCCAAGAGCGAGTTCGACGCGGTCATGAAGGAAGCCAACCAGATCGCGCGAAAGCGCCAGGACGTGAATGTGACGGCAGCCGATCTGATCAAGATGCCGGGAGGGCCAAAGACCGAGGCAGGCCTGCGCCAGAACGTGGCGGTCGGCATCGGCTATGTCGAGGCGTGGCTGCGCGGCATCGGCTGCGTGCCGCTGTTCAACCTGATGGAAGACGCCGCGACTGCCGAGATCAGCCGGGCGCAGGTCTGGCAGTGGGTGCGCCACGCCCAGAAGCTCGACGATGGCCGTCTCATCACCAAGGAACTGGTGCGCCAGATCGTGCGTGAGGAACTCGACAAGGTGAAGGCCCAGATGGGCGACGACGCCTATGCCAAGGGCCGTCACGAAGAAGCGGCCCAACTCATGATCGATCTTGTCGAGCAGCCGCAGTTCTACGAGTTTCTGACGCTGCCGGCCTACGACCGCATCATTGCGAATGAAAAGAAGGCAGCGGCCTGAGGCAGAGCATGGTCCAGACAGCTTACGACGTCGTCACCGCCGGCCAACCCGACGCACCCGCCATTGGTGCGCCGGGCCGGCCCTGGCTCACCTACGCCGGCCTCAAGAAGGTGGCCGACGATACGATCGCCACTCTGAACGGCGTCGGTATCGGCCGCGGTGACCGCGTCGCCATGGTGGTGCCGAACGGGCCGGAGATGGCCTCGTCCTTCATCGCCGTGGCCTCGGGCTGCAGTTCGGCGCCGCTTAATCCGGCCTACCGGGCCGACGAGTTCGAATTCTACCTCGACGATCTCAAGCCCAAGGCGGTGATCGTCCAGCACGGCATGGACAGTCCGGTGCGCGCCATGGCGCAGAAGGTTAGCGTGCCGATCATCGAGCTGATGCCGACGCCCGATGCGCCGGCCGGCACCTTCACCCTTGATGCCGCCGCGCTGAAGCCCGGCAGAGCAGCCAGGCCTGGCGTCTCCGAAGGTGCCGAGATCGCCCTGGTCCTGCACACGTCAGGCACCACGGCGCGGCCCAAGATCGTCCCGCTATCGGCCGCCAACCTCGCGGCCTCGGCGCGTCACATCGGTGTGGCGTTGGCGCTGACGCCCGCCGACCGCTGCCTCAACATCATGCCGCTGTTCCACATCCACGGCCTGATCGCCGCGGTGCTGTCGTCGCTTGGCGCCGGCGCCTCGGTGAGCTGCACGCCGGGGTTCAACGCACTACGGTTCTTTGCCTGGCTCGAGGAGGTCAAGCCCACCTGGTACACGGCGGTGCCGACCATGCACCAGACCATCCTGGCGCGGCTCGGCCGCAATACCGAGACCGCCAAGGCAGCCAAGCTTCGGCTCATCCGCTCCTCCTCGGCGTCGTTGCCGCCGCAGGTGATGACCGAGCTGGAGGCGGCTTTCGGCTGCCCGGTGATCGAATCCTACGGCATGACCGAAGCCAGCCATCAGATGGCCTCCAACGCATTGCCGCCAGGCAAGCGCAAACCTGGCGCGGTCGGTCTGGCAGCCGGTCCGAAGGTCGCCATCATGGACGAGGCCGGCGCCTTTCTGCCGCAAGGCACGATCGGCGAGGTCGTCATCCAGGGGCCGAATGTGACGGCAGGCTATGACAACAATCCGGACGCCAACCTCAAGGCCTTTGCCAACGGCTGGTTCCGCACTGGAGACCAGGGCCGTTTTGACGAAGACGGCTTCCTGTTCCTGACCGGTCGCCTCAAGGAGATCATCAATCGCGGCGGCGAGAAGATCAGCCCAATCGAGATCGACACCATCCTGATGGATCATCCCGCGGTCGAGCAGGTCGTCACCTTCGCCATCCCGCATGCAAAGCTGGGCGAGGAAGTCGGTGCCGTCGTCGTGCTTCGGGCTGGACAGGAAGCGACCGAACGCGAGTTGCGCGATTTCGTGTCCAAACGAGCCGCAGACTTCAAGGTGCCCCGCAAGGTCGTGTTCGTGACCGAAATCCCCAAGGGCGCGACGGGCAAGCTGCAGCGCATCGGTCTTGCCCAGAAGCTTGGGCTCGCCGAGGCGACGGCTTGAGGAGAGGCGCGTGACATCGATCTGCGTCTTCGGCGCCGGCGCGATCGGCGGCCTGATGGCCGCGAAGCTCGAGATGGCCGGCACGCCGGTCACTGTGGTTGCGCGCGGCCCGCATGGCGCGGCGCTCGCCAGCAAGGGGCTGGTGTTGCGCAGCGAAGGCCAGGAGACGGTCACCCGGCCGCGGGTCGCCACCGATCCCAGCGACGTCGGCCCGCAGGATTACCTCGTGCTGACGCTCAAGGCGCACTCGCTGGTGCCCGCGATGGCGCAGCTCACGCCGCTGATCGGCCCGCATACGACGATCGTCGCAGCCGTCAACGGCGTGCCCTGGTGGTACACATTCAAGCTTGGCGGCGATCTCGACGGTCGACGCATCGAATCGGTGGATCCCGATGGCGCGCTGACGGCGGCTCTTCCGCCCGCCCAGGTGCTGGGCAGCATCGTCTATCCGGCCGCCGATGTGGTCGAACCCGGCGTGATCGAACACACCTATGGCGACCGTTTCACTTTGGGCGAGCCGGATGGCAGCCGCAGCGAGCGCGCCGCCAGGCTTTCGGAATTGCTGATCAAGGCGGGCCTCAAAGCGCCGGTGCGCCCACGTATCCGCGACGAGCTCTGGATCAAGCTGTGGGGCAACATGGCCTTCAATCCGGTGAGCGCGCTCACCGGCGCCACGCTCGACAGGGTGATTTCCGACGCCGGCACGCACGCGGTCTGCCGCGCGCTGATGCTCGAAGGCCAGGCGGTGGCCGAGAAGCTCGGCGTCAAATTCGCGATCGGCGTCGACAAGCGAATCGCCGGTGGCGCCGAAGTGGGCGCGCACAAGACTTCCATGCTCCAGGACCTCGAACGCGGCCGGCCGCTCGAAATCGAGGCCCTGCTCGGTGCGGTGGTCGAGATGTCCGAGTGGGTCGGCGTCGACATGCCCATTGGCCGCGCCGTGCTGGCGCTGGTGCGCCAGCGTGCCGAGATGCGCGTCCATGGCTGAGCTCGAGAT
>CALDNT010000137.1 GCA_937915145.1 uncultured Reyranella sp. | reverse complement strand
GTACAGCGAGCAGCTTCCCAACGGCCGGCGTTACACGGTGCTCGAATACAACAACAACGGAATGTCCGACAACACGCCGGAGTTCCTCGTTCCCGCCGACAGCTATTTCGTCATGGGCGACAACCGCGACGACTCGCTCGATAGCCGAACGCGGCTGACGCTGCGTGATTTTTCCGGCGCGCATCGCGACCGCGACCAGCTCGGCTGGTATGTGCCGTCCGAGAACCTTGTCGGCCGCGCTGAGTTCATCTTCTTCTCGCACGATCCATCGGTCGCCGGGTGGATGGAGCCGTGGAAATGGCCGCAGGCCATCCGCTTCAACCGTTTCTTCATGGCGATCCACTGACGCCGACCGAAGTCGATCTCCAGACGCTGGCCCGCAAGATCGGCCATGTATTCGGGCGCGCCGAGCTGGCCGCCGAAGCGCTTACCCATCGCGGTGCGCTCGATCGCCAGTCCGACTTGAAGGCGGCATTTCCCCACGGCAACGAGCGTCTGGAGTTCCTCGGCGACCGCGTGCTGTCGCTCGCCGTGGCCGACCTGTTGCTGCGCCTCTACCCGCATGAACACGAAGGCGAGTTGGCGCGCCGTCACGCCGCGTTGGTGCGGGCGGAGACTTTGGTGGAGATTGCGGCGGCGATCGGACTCGGTGGCGACATCCGCCTGGGAGAGTCCGAGCGGGCAAGGCAAGGCGCGGTACGGCCGACCATTCTGGCCGATGCTCTGGAGGCCTTGCTCGGGGCGGTCTTTCTCGATGCCGGCTTTGCAGCGGCGGCGGCCTGCGTGGAGCAGTTGTGGGGCGAACGGCTCTCCCGTCAGACCGTGGCGCCCCGCGACCCCAAGACAGCATTGCAGGAATGGGCACAGGCGAGGCGCCTGCCATTGCCGGTCTATCACGAGGTCGGACGCGAAGGGCCGCCGCACGCGCCGCTGTTCGTGATCGAGGTCTCGACCAAAGGCCATGAACCTGCACAGGCGCGCGGCGGCAGCAAGCGCGAGGCCGAACGCCTGGCGGCGATAGCATTCCTCGAAAGGTTGAACCGGCCGTGACCACACCGAGCTCGCGCGCCGGATTCGCCGCCATCGTTGGCGCTCCCAACGCCGGCAAGTCGACCCTCGTCAATGCCATGGTCGGCTCGAAGGTAAGCATCGTGTCGCCCAAGGTGCAGACGACACGCATGCGCGTGATCGGTATCGCCATGGCCGACCTCGCCGACGGCGGGCGGGCGCAGGTCGTGCTGGTCGACACGCCGGGCATCTTCCGTGTCGCCAAGCGCCGTCTGGAACGCGCCATGGTGGCGGCCGCCTGGCGTGGCGCGGAAGACGCCGATCTGGTGGCCCTGGTCGTCGATGCCGAGCGCGGCGTCGGCCAGGAAACCCGCGCCATCGTCGAGCGGCTGAAGCAATCGCGGGCTCCGCGCTTTCTGATCCTGAACAAGATCGATGTCGTGCCCCGCGAGAACCTCCTGGCGCTGACGTCGGAACTGAATGCACTGCTGCCTTTCGAGCGCACCTTCATGGTGAGCGCGCTCAGGAAGGATGGAGTCCCGGATGTCCTGGCGACGTTCGCGGCGACCCTGCCGCCGGGGCCGTTTCTCTATCCCGAGGATCAGGCGGCCGACCTGCCGCTGCGCCTCCTGGCGGCCGAAGTCACACGCGAGCAGGTCTTTCTGCAGCTTCATCAGGAACTGCCCTACGAAGCGGCGGTCGAGACCGATAAATGGGAGGACCGTCCCGACGGAAGCGTGCGCATCGAGCAGACGATCCATGTACAACGCGACGGCCAGCGCGCGATCTTCCTGGGCAAGGGCGGCGCGCGCATCAAGCAGATCGGAGCGCGTGCGCGGCACGAACTCGGCGAGATGCTGGAGCGGCCTGTTCACCTGTTTCTCCACGTCAAGGTGAGCGAACGCTGGGCCGACGATCCCGCCCACTACCGGGCCATTGGCCTCGACTACGAGCCATAAGCCTACGGCTGGCGCCGAAAGAGGAAACGCGGCATACCCGGCGGATGGATTGGAGCGATGAAGGCGTCGTCCTGGCGGCCCGTCCCCATGGTGAAAGCGGCCTCATCGCGTCGCTCCTGACCCGGGAGCACGGCCGCCACGCAGGCTTCGTGCCGGGCGGCGGTTCGCGGCGCGCCAGTCCGGTATGGCAGCTGGGCAATGTCGTCGAGGTCGGTTGGCGGGCGCGCCTGTCCGATCAACTGGGCAACTATTCCGGTGAACTGCGCGAGCCACACGCCGCCCGCGCCCTCGATGATGCAGTCGAATTGGCCGGACTATCGGCGGCCTGCGCGGTGGTCGATGCGGCGCTGCCCGAGCGTGAACCGCATCCGGCGATGTTCGACGGCTTCCGGGCCTTTCTGGGCGCGCTCGGCCATCCGGGCTGGCCGGGAATATATGTCCGGCTGGAATTGGGCCTCCTGCAGGAACTGGGCTTCGGGCTCGATCTAGAGAAGTGCGCCGCGACCGGGGACGTGGAGGATCTGGCCTACGTTTCGCCCAGGACCGGCCGGGCGGTCTCTCGCCTGGCGGCCGGTCCGTACAAGGAGAAGCTGCTGGCGCTGCCGGCATTTTTGTCCACCGGCGGGTCGCCGTCCGATGACGAACAGTTGCGGCAGGGGCTCGATTTGACGGGCTATTTCCTCGAACGGCATGTCTTCTGGCCACACAACAAGCCCTTGCCTCCCGGGCGGGCGAGATTTATTGAGACGCTTCAGCGCTAAAACAAAAATGGCCGTGGCCAGAATTGCGGCCGATCCCCCTCTTCAGTCCCGTCGATGGCAAAACGCAACAACGTCGTTCCGCTCGCTGCGGTCAAGCCGGTGCAATTCGGACAGGCGCTCCAGGAGCGTTACCTGTCCTATGCGCTGTCGACCATCATGGCGCGCTCGCTGCCCGACGTACGCGACGGCCTGAAGCCGGTACATCGCCGCCTGCTGTACGCGATGCGGCAGCTTCGGCTCGATCCCAACAGCGCCTTCAAGAAGAGCGCCCGCGTCGTCGGCGACGTGATCGGCCAGTATCACCCGCACGGCGACCAGTCGATCTATGACGCTCTGGTGCGCCTTGCCCAGGAATTCGCCGCCCGCTACCCGCTGATCGAGGGGCAGGGCAACTTCGGCAATATCGACGGCGATAACCCGGCCGCGATGCGTTACACCGAGGCCCGGCTCACGGCGGTGGCGGAAGCTCTGCTTTCCGGCATCGACGAGGACGCCGTCGATTTCCGCCCCAACTACGACGGCTCCACCGAGGAGCCGGCCGTGTTGCCGGGCGGGTTCCCCAACCTGATGGCCAATGGCGCCGCGGGCATTGCCGTCGGCATGGCGTGCTCGATTCCACCGCACAATGCCGGTGAGCTCTGCGACGCCCTGTTGCACCTCATCAAGACGCCCAACGCCCGCATCGACACGCTGGTCGAACTGGTCAAGGGGCCGGATTTCCCGACCGGCGGGGTGCTGGTCGAACCGCGGGAGTCGATCGTCGAGGCCTACCGGACCGGCCGCGGCGCCTTTCGCCTGCGCGCGCGCTGGACAGCGGAGCAGCTGCCGCGTGGCCAGTACCGGATCATCGTCACCGAGATCCCTTACCAGGTCCAAAAAGGCCGTCTGATCGAGCGCATCGCCGAAATCATCAACGCCAAGAAACTGCCGATCCTCGACGATGTACGCGACGAGTCGGCGGACGACGTCCGGATCGTGCTCGAACCACGCACCGGCAACGTGCCTGCCGAATTGCTGATGGAACAGCTCTTCCGACTCACCGACCTCGAGATTCGCTTCCCGCTGAACCTCAATGTGCTCGACAAGGACAATACACCGCGGGTCATGGATCTGCGCGAGGTGCTGCAGGCCTTCCTCGACCATCGCCGCGAAGTGCTGGTGCGGCGCTCGACCTTCCGATTGGCGGCGATCGAGCGGCGGCTGGAAATCCTTGAAGGCTATCTGATCGCCTATCTCAACCTCGACAGGCTGATCAAGATCATCCGCGAGGAGGATGAGCCCAAGCCGAAGATGATCAAGGCGTTCGGGCTTACCGACACGCAGGCCGAAGCGATCCTGAACATGCGCCTGCGCGCGTTGCGCCGGCTCGAAGAGTTCGAGATCAAGGGCGAACACAAGAAACTCTCGGCCGAGCGCAAGGAGCTGAAGGCGCTGCTCAAGGACGAGAAGCTGCAGTGGCAGGCGATCGCCGCCGAAGTCCAGGAGACCAAGCGCAAGTTCGGTGGCAAGACCGAACTTGGCCGGCGGCGCACCGAACTTGGCGATGCGCCGGCCGACATCGAGCATGCGGTTGAAGATTTCGTCGAGCGCGAACCCATCACCATCGTGTGCTCGGACAAGGGCTGGATCCGGGCCGCCAAGGGGCACCTCGACGACAAGCAAGCGGCCGATCTCAAATTCAAGGAGGGTGACGGCCCGCGCTTCGCCGTCCACGCCCAATCGACGGACAAAGTTCTGGTGTTCGGCACCAACGGCCGCTTTTACACACTGCCTTGTGACAAGCTGCCGAGCGCGCGCGGCCACGGCGAGCCGGTCCGGCTGATGGTCGAGCTTGGCAACGAACAGGACATCGTGCGGCTCGAAGTGTTCAGGGGCGGCCGCAGGTTCCTGGTGGCGTCGGATGCCGGTCGTGGCTTCGTGGTGCCGGAGGACGAGGTTGTCGCCCAGACCCGGAACGGCAGGCAGGTCCTGAATCTTGCCGACAAGGAAAAGGCCGTGGCCTTTTCGATCATGCCCGAGGGTGCCGACTCGATTGCCGTGTTGAGCGAAGGCAGGAAGCTTTTGATCTTTCCCGCGGAGCAGGTACCCGAGATGGGCCGGGGGCGCGGCGTCCTGTTGCAGAAGTCGAAGGCCGACCGGCTCGCCGACGCGCAGCTGTTCAAGCTCGGCGATGGCCTGCCGTGGGGCAATCGCCTGATCCCGGCCGACGAACTGAAATTCTGGCGCGGCGAGCGCGCGCAGGCGGGGCGCCTGCCGGAAAAGGGCTGGCCGCGCGCCAAACGGTTCCGGGACTGATGACGGGCATGGATCTCACGCTGGCCTGGAAAACCGTACTGATCGGGATCATCGAGGGTCTCACCGAATTTCTACCGGTGTCCTCGACCGGGCACATCATCCTGATCGAGGAGCTGCTGCATTTTGAAGGGCCGCCCGGCAGGGTTTTCGAGATCGTCATACAACTCGGCGCGATTCTCGCCGTGTGCTTCCTCTATCGCCGGAAGATCTGGGATACCGTGACGGGAACTTTGCGACGCGAGAAACCGGCCATCCGATTCGCGGCGGCGATCATCGTGGCCTTCCTTCCGGCTGCCGTCATCGGGGTCTTCGCCCACAAGTACATCAAGTCGGTTCTCTTTGACCCCATGGTGGTTGCAATCGCCTTGATCGTGGGCGGCATCATCATTCTCATCATCGAGCGCTTCGCCTTGCGCCCCCGCATCAAGTCGGTGGATGACGTCGATCTCAAGACGGCCCTGCTGATCGGTTTCTGCCAGTGCCTGGCCATGGTACCGGGCGTGTCCCGCTCGGGAGCCACGATCATGGGGGCGCGGGTTTTTCGGGTCGACCGGGCAACAGCGACGGAGTTCTCCTTTTTCCTGGCGATACCGACAATGATCGGTGCGACGGTCTACGATCTCTACAAGAACTGGTCGACGTTGAGCTGGGATGGCGGTGCCGTGATTGCCCTGGGTTTCTTCGTCGCGTTCGTCTCGGCGTTGGTTGTGGTCAGCGCTTTCGTGCGGTTCATCAGCCGGCACGGGTTTGCCGTATTTGCCTGGTATCGTATTGCGCTTGGCGTGGTCGCCCTGGTCTTGTTGACGCTGCGGTGACTTTGCAAACCTGAGCCGGCGTGCGATAACGCCGCCCATGCAATAGGGCCGCTGTGAGAAACCAAATCAGGGCCATAAATGTTGGAGGAATTGATCATGCAACGTCGGAAGTTCCTGCGCAATGCAACTGTCGGTGGTGCCGCCGTTGCTGCGTCGACCGCACTCGCCGCCCCGGCAATCGCCCAGTCGATGCCGGAACTCAAGTGGCGCCTGGCGTCGAGTTTTCCCAAGTCCCTCGATACCTTGTTCGGGGCGGCGGAAATCATGACCAAGAGCATTGCCGAGGCAACTGACAACAAGTTCCAGATTCGCGTGTTTGCCGGTGGTGAAATCGTTCCCGGCCTGCAGGTCGCCGACGCCGTACAGAACGGCACGGTCGAGATGGGGCATACCGCGTCATACTACTATTTCGGCAAAGATCCGGCGTTTGCTTTTGGCACCGCGGTTCCGTTCGGCTTCAACACCCGCCAGCAGAATGCCTGGCTGACACAGGGTGGCGGCGAACAGGCGCTGAATGAGTTCTACAAGACCTACAACATCTACGGCATGGCCGCCGGCAACACCGGCGCCCAGATGGGCGGCTGGTTCCGCAAGGAAATCAAGTCGGTCGACGACATGAAGGGCCTGAAGATGCGCATCGGCGGATTCGCCGGGCAGGTCATGACCAAGATGGGAGTCGTGCCGCAGCAAATCGCCGGCGGCGACATCTACCCGGCGCTCGAGAAGGGTACGCTCGATGCCTGCGAATGGGTCGGTCCGTACGACGACGAGAAGCTCGGCTTCAACAAGGTCGCGCCGTACTACTACTACCCCGGCTGGTGGGAAGGCAGCGCAACGCTTCACCTCTTCACCAACCTGGAGAAGTGGAACTCCCTGCCGAAGAGCTATCAGGCGATCGTGCGGGATGCCGCGGCCATGGCCAACAACTGGATGGTCGCCAAGTACGACGCCGACAATCCGCCGGCGCTGCGCAAGCTTCTGGCCGGCGGCACCAAGTTGCTGCCGTTTCCGCAGTCGGTGCTTGAAGCGTCCTTCAATGCGGCCAACGAGGTCTACGCCGAGACCAACACCAAGTCTCCGCACTTCAAGAAGATTTTCGACGCCTGGAAGCCCTTCCGGAACGAGGAGGTGCTGTGGTTCCGGGTGGCGGAAAACACGTTCGACAACTTCATGGCACGCCAGTCGGCGGCCAACAAGTTGTAGACGGCGCATCTCCGTCGTTTCAGAGCCCCGCTTCGGCGGGGCTCTTTTTTGCCGGCGCGGTCTCGGGCAATGCAGTCGGGCTGAAGGTGACTGAGCCGCGGAACCTCGAAAATCGTGAGCTGCCGAAATCCAGAGCATTCCGCTTTTCACCACTGGCGCGCACATGCCAGTCTCTGCCCCGCCAGAGGTCCATGACGGATGGAAACATGGGTAAGTTGCCGGGAGGTCAAGGAGTATGAAGCGTAGAAAGTTTATTCGGAACGCCGGCATTGGTGCCGCGGGCGTGGCGGCGACGAGTGCAGTGGCGGCACCGGCGATTGCCCAGGGTGCACCTGAGGTGAAATGGCGCCTGACGTCGAGTTTCCCCAAGTCCCTGGACACGCTCTACGGCGGCGCGGAGCTGTTCGCCAAGGCGATCGCCGACATGTCCGACAACAAGTTCCAGATCAGAACCTTCGCCGCCGGTGAAATCGTTCCCGGCCTGCAGGTCGCCGATGCGGTTCAGAACGGCACGGTCGAACTGGGACAGACCGCGTCCTACTACTACTTCGGCAAGGATCCCTGCTTCGTCTTCGAGACCGGCCTGCCGTTCACGATGAACCAGCGGCAGTACCTCGCCTGGGAATACCACGGCGGCGGCAACAAGCTGATCAACGATTTCTACAAGCCCTACGGTTTCACCAGCCTGCCGTTCGGCGGCACCGGCGCCCAGATGGGCGGCTGGTTCCGCAAGGAGATCAACACTATTGACGACATGAAGGGCCTGAAGTTCCGGGTTGGTGGATTCGCCGGCCTCATCCTTCAGCGGCTCGGTGTCGTTCCACAGCAGATCGCCGGTGGCGATATTTACCCTGCTCTGGAGAAGGGCACGCTCGATGCCTGCGAGTGGGTCGGCCCATACGATGACGAGAAGCTCGGCTTCCACAAGGTCGCCAAGTACTACTACTACCCCGGCTGGTGGGAAGGCGCGTCGGTCGGCTCGCTCTTTATCAACAGCAAGGCATGGGAAGGCCTTCCCAAGCCGTACAAGCAGATGGTCGAATCGGCCGCCGCCCAGGTGACGGCCTGGATGGTGCCGAAGTACGATGCCT
Source organism: uncultured Reyranella sp. (assembly GCA_937915145.1). Taxonomy (GTDB): domain Bacteria; phylum Pseudomonadota; class Alphaproteobacteria; order Reyranellales; family Reyranellaceae; genus Reyranella. The sequence continues at coordinate 6,395 of CALDNT010000137.1, read as the reverse complement.
CCAACCCGGCGGCGCTGAAGCGGCTGGTTGGCAGCGGCACGATCCTGAAGCCGTTCCCGCGCCAGGTCCTGCAGGCCTGCTTCGACGAAGCCTACAGGTTCTACGAAGAACTCTCGGCCAAGAACGCGAACTTCAAGATCCTGTTCGACAGCCTGAAGGTTTTCCGCACGGATCAGAATCTGTGGTTCCGTGTTGCCGAAAACACCTTCGACAACTTCAACTTCTCAATGTCGGCGGCCGGCCGGTAAAGGCTCCGACACCGCCTAAGTAAAAGCCCCGCCATTGGCGGGGCTTTTTTTAGTTGCGCGGCGGCGATGCGCCAAAGACCGGCGGCGCATTGTCGTACTGTGGCGGCGCCTGCAATTCGATCTTCACCTTGGAAGGATCGATCTTCGGATCCTTGTCGAGGCCGGCCGTAACGAGAACCGGGAAGACGATCACGATGGCGACCATGATGCACTGGATGATAACGAAAGGGACGGCGCCCCAATAAATTTCCGCGGTGGTGATGCCGTCCATTTCCTTTCCCGTCACCTTGTCGATGTACTTGCCCTCCGGGGCGACGGACCTCAGGTAGAAGAGTGCGAATCCGAACGGCGGGTGCATGAACGACGTCTGCATGTTGATGCCCAGCAGGACGCCGAACCAGATGAGGTCGACACCCAGAGCCTCCGCGGGTTTCACCAGCAACGGAATGATGATGAAGGCGAGTTCGAAGAAATCGAGGAAGAAGGCGAGCAGGAACACCAGGATGTTCACGACGATCAGGAAGCCGACCTGTCCGCCGGGAAGCGCCAGCAGAAGGTGCTCGACCCAGAGGTCGCCGTTCACGCCGTAGAAAGTGAGGCTGAACACCCGGGCGCCGACGAGGATGAAGATCACGAAAGAGGTGAGCTTGGCCGTGCTGTCCATTGCCTGCTTTAGCAAGGGCCAGGTAAGTCGCCGGTAGCTGAGCGCCAGGATCAAGGCGCCCGTCGCACCCATGGCGCCGCCTTCTGTCGGCGTCGCGAGGCCGATGAAGATGGTACCCAGCACGAGGAAGATCAGGGCCAGCGGCGGCATCATGACGATGACGACCTGCTCTCCGAGGCGGCTCAGTATCCCGAGCTTCATGTAGCGGTTGGCCATTGCCATGCAGTAGGCGACCAACCCGACGAATGCCGTCGACCAGATCGGCTCCCAGTCGAGGCTGCTCGACAGCGCCCAGGCACCCACGACGCAGGCTGTGACGATTACCGCCAGCGAGGCATAGCCCGCACTGCCGTCGTCTTCTTTTATCGTGCGGGCTTCGGGCGGCAGGGCGGGCGCCCGCTGTGGACTGAAGATGGTGCGTCCCAAGACGTACCCGGCATAGAGAGCCGTCAGCACGAGGCCCGGGATGATTGCGCCCTTGTACATGTCGCCCACCGAGCGCCCGAGCTGATCGGCCATCACGATCAGAACGAGACTCGGTGGAATGATCTGGGCGAGCGTACCCGATGCGGCGATGACGCCGGTCGCCAATCGCCGGTCATAGCCGTAGCGCAGCATGATCGGCAGGGAGATCAGACCCATCGAAATGACCGACGCAGCCACCACGCCGGTCGTTGCCGCGAGCAGGGCGCCGACAAAAATGACGGCGAAGGCGAGGCCGCCGCGGACGGGACCGAACAGCTGGCCGATCGTCTCGAGCAGATCTTCCGCCATGCCTGAGCGTTCGAGAATGAGGCCCATGAAGGTAAAGAACGGAATGGCAAGCAGGGTATCGTTCTCGATGATGCCGAACAGCCGGTTTGGCAGTGCCTGAAAGAATGACGGCTTGAAGAGGCCGAGCTCGATCCCGACGATGCCATAGAGCAGGCCGAGCGCTGCCAGCGAGAAGGCAACCGGATAGCCGAGCAGCAGGAACACCACCAACGAGAAGAACATGATGGGTGCCATCTCGGCCTTCAGGAAGCTTGCGAAAACGCTGTCCGGAACAAAGATGGAGACGAGAAGAATGACCGCGAGGCTTGCCAGGAACGCGTAGAAAATGCCGCGAATGACGACCATGATCGTGCTCTCAGTGTTCGGAGTTGCGCTGACGGGTATCGACGTAGACCCCGCGCATGATGCCGATCTGCTTGATCGCCTCCGAAATTCCCTGGAGCAGGAGCAGAGCGAATCCGATCACCGCGACGAGCTTGATCGGCCACCTGATCAGACCGCCTGCGTTGCTGGACAGTTCGTTGATGCGATAGGACTCGTAGAAGTACGGCCAGCCTTCAACCAACATCACGATGCACAGCGGGATCAGAAAGAACAGGTGCCCGAACAGGGCGATCCTGTTGTTGGCCCTGGGGGAGAGGTGGCTGGCGACGATATCGATGCGGATGTGTTCCTGGCGGAGCAGGGCGTAGCCCGAGCACAGCAGGAAGATCACCCCGAACAGGTACCACTGCCACTCGAGCCAGGCATTGGAGCTTGAGTTGAACAGCTTGCGGATGATGGCGTTGGTCGCGCTGATCAGCACAACGACGAGAACGAGCCAGTAAACCGTCCGCCCGACGATCTCGTTGAGGCGGTCGATCGCCGCGCTCAGCTTCAGAAGTCCGCCCACTGTCGCTTTCTCCCCAACCGCATTCACGAGATTATTGATTGCCGTTCGGATCAACCCGCGAAGGACCTAGCATCCACACGCGGGCGACGAATGGCTCTCATCTATCAGAAATTGGCCGTTGCGAAACCATTCCTTGAACGATTCCGGCGAACTGGCGTCTAGGTCGTGGGCAACTCGGCCCAACCCTCCGACCCGAAGAATTCCAACGGCCGGAAGGCGCGCTTGTAGGCCATTTTGCTCGAATCGGCGATCCAGTAGCCGAGATAGACATAAGGCAGTCCGCGCTTGGCGGCGGCGGCGGCCAGCCACAGGATCATGTGCGTGCCGAGGCCGCGTCGCGGATCCTGCGGGTCGAAGAAGCTGTAGACCGCCGAGACGCCGGTCGACAGCCAATCGACCAGGCATGCTCCGACCAGGCGTCCGTCGGCGGAGTCGTCGCGGAACTCGATGATCGCGGTGTCGACCGGACTTTCCTCGACCATGGCGCGATAGTCGTCGAAATCCATGTCGGCCATGTCGCCGTCGCGATGCCGGGTCAGCACGTAGCGTGAAAAAAGCGCGTACTGCTCGCCGGTCGCCAGCGGCTGCACCTCGACGGCATGGACGTGTTCATTGCGGCGCAGGATCCGGCACTGAGCCCTGCTGGGTTCGAAATCCCGCACCCGGATGCGTACCGGCACACAGGCCCGGCAACCATCGCACAGCGGCTTGTAGACGAAGTGGTGCGAACGCCTGAAGCCGGCATCGGTCAGCGTGTCATGTTGGGAGAATGCATCCGGTCCGCTCAGTTCGGTGACGAGCTTGGTCTCCAGCCGGTGCGGCAGATACGGACAGCGCATCGCCGGCGTGGTGCGGAAGAACCGCAGGGTCTGGATGTTTTGGCGGATAAACATGGGTCTGGGGGAGTGTAACCCTCCCGCGCGCGAAGGAAAGCGGCCGTTCATTAGCCAAAGGTCGATCGCAAGCTCTCAGGTCAAGCCCCGGGTCAGCGGTTGGTCATCCGGCGTACCGGAATCAGGGCAAGCCGCACCAGCTTGGGCAGCAACCAGACCAGCAGGGCGATAAAGGCCGCCAGCAGACACAGAAACGTGATGGGATGCGTGATCGCCAGGATCAGGCCGCCGACCACCGCGGCATCCTCGGTCAGTGAGGCCGCCACGTTGCTGAACGGTTCGGGCGAGGTGTTGATCAATGCCCGCGAGCCGGTCTTGGCGATGTGGGTTCCTGCCGCCAGCGTGCCGCCCAGCAGGCCCGCAATGACCGCAACCTCGGGGCTGAGGCCGCCGGCCGCGCCATAGGCCAGCAAGGCGCCGGCCGGAACGCGCACGAAGGTCTGCAGCACATCGTTGATGCTGTCGACATAGGGGATCTTGTCGGCGAGGAAGTTGAGCGCGAACAGCAGCGCGGCCACACCCAGCACCCACGGCGAGGCCAGAACCTGCAGGCTGTGGGGCAGGCTGACGAGTCCCAGCCGCTCGGCGCCACCCAGCACCAGCACGGCGGCGTAGGCATTGAGGCCGCTCGCCCAGCCGGCGCCGAGCGCTACGGCAAGTGCGGCAAGGGCCTCGGGGCTCATCGGCCCGGTCTCACAGGGCGCGTCGCGCCTTGAGCGCGGTCGCCAGCGTGCCATCGTCCAGCCAGTCGAGTTCGCCGCCGACCGGGACGCCGTGGGCGAGGCGGGTCAATGGCACATCCAGTTCGGCCAGGCGCTCGGCGAGATAGTGCGCGGTGGTCTGCCCATCGACGGTGGCGTTGGTGGCCATGATGACCTCGCGTATGCCGCCGGCGCCCACGCGCTTGACCAGCGTGGCGATGTTGAGCTCGTCCGGGCCGATGCCGTCGAGTGCCGACAACGACCCGCCCAGGACATGATAGCGGCCGGGAAATATCTTGCCGCGCTCCATCGCCCAGAGATCTCCGACGTCCTCGACGACGCAGAGCAGTCCGGCATCGCGCCTGGGATCGGCGCAGATCGAGCACGGATCGACGGTGTCGAGATTGCCGCACGTCGAGCACGCCCGGATCGCCCGTGCCGCATCGGCGAGTGCCGCACTCAGCGGCTGCATCAGGGTTTCGCGCTTCTTCAGAAGCTGCAACGCCACGCGGCGGGCGGAACGTGGACCGAGGCCGGGCAGCCGGCCCAGCAGCTGGATCAGCCGTTCGATCTCCGGACCAATCATCGGGAGTTTGTCATCTGGAAATTGAAGCTAAAGCTTGAAGCCGGGGGGCAGCGGCAGCCCGCCGGTGAAGGCTTTCATCTGCTCCTGGACCGTCTGCTCGACCTTCATCCGCGCATCGTTGGCGGCAGCCACGATCAGGTCCTCGACCACGCCTTTGTCGGCGGGCACGAACAGCGACGGGTCGATCTCGACCCGGCGGGTCTCGTTCTTGCCGTTGACCGTCACCTTGACCAGGCCGGCGCCCGACGTGCCGACGATTTCCAGCCGCTCCAGCGTCGCCTGCATCTCCTGCATCTTCTGCTGCATCGCTTGCGCCTGCTGCATCAGGCCGCCCAGATCCTTGAGTTTGTCGAACATCAGAACTCGCTTTCGGGAATGTCGTCGTCGGCGGGGTATTCCTCGGCTGGCGGTGGTTCCTCGCCGGGTGGACCGGCGAGGCCGGCGACCAGGGAAGTCTGCTCGCCCTTGCGGCGAACCGAGTCGATCCTGGCGCCGGGGAACGTCTCCATGATCGCCTGTACCAGGGGATTGCCCTCCGCCTGACTGCGCAGGTCGTCGGCCTTGGAGGCCTTCTGGGTCGCCAGTGTCGGTTTGCCGGCGTCGCTGGAGACCGAGGCGATCCAGCGCCGGCCGGTCCATTTGCTGAGGGCCTCGCTCAGTCGCGCGGCCAGATCCCGCGGCGCTTGCGGCTCGGGCCTGAATTCGATGAGGCCGGGTTCGCAGCGCACCTCATGCACATGGTGCATCAGATGGTGGACCAGACGGGCCTCGCGCCGGGCCTCGAACAGCGCCACGACCTCGGTGAAGCTCTTCGGGGCGGGCAATGCCTCGGCGGGCTGACCGACAGCCGCGGCTGGCTGCGATGCCAGACGCGCTGCCGGTCCACCGCCATTGCCGCCGCCACCGCCGCGCGGCGGTGAAGGCAATGTCATGCCTGCGGCGGCGGCCGGAGCACCGCCGTTCTGCAGCGACTTGATCGCGTCGGACGGTGACGGCAGATCGGCCAGGTAGCAGAGGCGGATCAACGCCATCTCGGCGGCGCGCAGCGGCGAGGGCGCGCTCAGGGTCTCCTGCAGGCCTTTCATCAGCAGCGTCCAGGCCCGCGTCAGCGAGGCCATCGAAAGCTTGGTGGCCATCGCCAGGCCATGCGCGCGCTCGCTGTCGGCGGAGCCGGCCGCCGCCTCGGGTGCCACTTTCAGGCGGGTCACCCAATGCGTGAGTTCCAGCAGATCCTGCAGCACGACCACCGGGTCGGCGCCCGAATCGTGCATCTCGCCCAGCGACGCCACCACGGCGGCGGCATCGCCACGCATCGTCTGTTCGAACAGCTCGAGCACGCGGCTGCGATCGGCGAGGCCCAGCATGTCGCGGACCTGGGCGGCATCGACCACGCCGCCGCCGTGGGCGATCGCTTGGTCGAGCATGGAGAGCCCGTCGCGCACCGAGCCGTCGGCGGCGCGCGCCAGAAGTGCCAGCGCCTCGGGCGAGACCTCGACCTTTTCGGCCGTGGCGATCCTGGAGAAGTGCTCGATCAGGACGTCGTGCGGCACGCGCTTGAGGTCGAAGCGCTGGCAGCGGCTCAGTACCGTCACCGGCACCTTGCGCGATTCGGTCGTGGCAAAAATAAATTTGACGTG
>CALDNT010000136.1 GCA_937915145.1 uncultured Reyranella sp. | reverse complement strand
CCTGAGGTTTCCCGGCGAACGCGAGCCGGACTATCGCGACTTCGTCTACTATTCCTTCGTCATCGGTTGTGCGGCCCAGACTGCCGACGTCGCCACCGTCTCGCGTTCCATGCGCCGGCTCAGCCTCGTGCATGGTATCGTCGCCTTTGCCTTCAACTCGACCATCCTGGCCTTGATGATCAATGTCGGGTCGAGCCTCATCTAGCAGCCATGTTCGCAAACGCCATATCGCGGCCAAGTCTCAGTGCCGTGGCCATTCGTTAGTTCGCTTCGCGCAGTGACGTTCTTCAGCAAGTGACCGGTGAGCGTGGCAGCGAACGGGGAGCGATATTTGGCCATGCGCGTCACTGTGGCATGCATTGGCATCCGTTCAATTGCACTTGATGACCGCCGCTGACCTCGTACGGTAGAGGCCGGCCAGAGGAGGCATCATGCGTCGCAGAGCACTCATCACGGGACTCGCCGTCATGGCCGCGGCCCAATCCGTCGGGATGCCATCCTTCGGCCAGACCGATCCGCTGCCGTCTTGGAACGAGGGGCAGGCAAAGCAATCGATCCTCGAGTTCGTCGCCCGCGTCACCATGACGGGCAGCCGTGATTTCGTCCCGGTGGCGGAACGCATCGCTACCTTCGACAACGACGGAACCCTGTGGGTCGAGCAACCCATGTATGTCCAGGTCGTCTTCGCCATGGAGCGGGTGAAGGCGATGGCGCCGCAGCATCCGGAATGGACGACCCGGGAGCCCTTCAAGTCAATTCTTGCCGACGATCGCGCCGCGTTGGCTGCCATGGGCGAGAATGGGTTGCTTGAGATCATTGCTGCCACCCATGCCGACCTCACCACCGCGGAATTTGCCAAGACCGTCAGCGAGTGGATTGCCACCGCTCGCCATCCGCGCTTCAACCGGCTCTACACCGACCTCGTCTACCAGCCGATGCTCGAGTTGATGGCCCTTCTGCGCGCCCACGGCTTCAAGACCTTCATCGTCTCCGGCGGCGGCGTCGAATTCATGCGTCCGTGGACCGAGAGAGTCTACGGCATCCCGCCGGAACAGGTTGTCGGCTCTTCAGGCGTCACCAAGTTCGTGAAGCGGCCGACGGGTGAGCCGGTGTTGCTGAAGGAGCCAAAGGTCGAGTTCGTCGACGACGGCCCGGGCAAGGCCGTCGGTATCAACCGGTTCATCGGCCGGCGGCCGATTCTGGCCTTCGGCAATTCCGACGGCGACCAGCAGATGCTGGAGTGGACGGCGGCCGGTGCGGGCGCGCGCTTCATGGGCCTCGTCCACCACACCGACGCCGTGCGCGAATATGCCTATGACCGAAGCTCCCCGGTTGGGCGGCTCGACAAGGCCTGGGATGAGGCGGTCCAGCGCAAGTGGGCTGTCGCCAGCATGAAGGCCGACTGGAAAGTCATCTTTCCGTTCGAGTTGCAGTGACGAAGGGGAATTGGCAGATGCGAAACCTGCTCTCGGTTCCTGCCATCGCAATCTGGTGCTTTTCCGTCGGCATCGTCGGGGTTTCGGCGCAGGTCTCAGGGCAAGGGCCGCCACCGGCCGCGCAACTTGCCAACCCCGCGTCACAGAACTGCGCGCGACAGGGCGGCCAGATACGGATCGAACAGCGGCCCGACGGCGGCCAGTACGGCGTCTGCGTTTTCCTCGACAATTATCAGTGCGAGGAATGGGCGCTGTTTCGCGGTGAATGCCGCGCTGGCGGGTTGCGCGTGACCGGTTACGTCACCGCGCCGGCGCGTTACTGCGCAATTACCGGTGGGCGCTACAACGTGGTCGCGCGCAGCGGCGCTCCCGATGAGCAGGGAACGTGTGCACTGCCGGGCGGCAAGACGTGCGATGTCGATGCCTACTATGCCGGGACCTGCGACCGATAGACTCCGCGCTACCGGACGACCCGCGCAGCCACGGCGCGCAGGCTAAGCCCCTGAACAATGATGGTGAACAGCACGACAGCATAGGTCGCGGCGAGGATCGCCGACTTCTCCGGGACTTCGGGAATTGACAGGGCGAGGGCGATCGAGATGCCGCCGCGCAATCCACCCCAGGTCAGCACCGGAATCGTGCCGCGGACGAAGGTGTGGCTTGTGCTCAAGGCGAAGACCGGGATCGATACGGCGAACAGGCGCGCGCAGAGGGCGAGCGGCACGGCGAGTGCCGCCAGCCACGCAACGGATAGGTCGAGGCGCAGAACCAGCACTTCCAGTCCGATCAGCAGGAAGAGCACCGAATTCAGGACATCGTCGACCAGCGTCCAGAAGCTGAAGAGATAGCGCTGCGTCACGTCGCTCAGCGCGTCGCGCGGGCCATGGTTGCCGATCAGCAGCCCGGCGACGACCATCGCGATGGGCCCGCTCATATGAAGCTTGCCGGCCAGTGCATAGGTCCCGGTTACCAGCGCCAGCGAAAGCAGGACTTCGATTGCGTAATCGTCGATCGCCCGCATTGCCCGGTAGGCCGCGTAACCGGTGACGAGACCAAGGGCGCCGCCGCCCAGTGCCTCGACGACAAACAGCTCACCGATGTGGAGGAGGCCGACGCTGCCATCGGCATTCGCCGCAGCCGCGAGCAGCGCGAGAAAGATCACCACGCCGACGCCGTCGTTGAACAGCGACTCGCCCGTCATCTCGATCTCGAGCGTCTTGGGCACTTTGACGGCCTTCAGTACCGAGAGCACAGCCAGTGGATCGGTGGGGCTGATGAGGGCGCCGAAGACCAGGGCCCACGCGAGCGGCACCGGAATCCCCAGCGCCTTCCCGGCGAGCCACATGCCGACACCGACGGCGGCGGTAGAAATTATCACGCCAATCGTCGCCATGGCGCCGACCGTCCAGGCGCGCTCCCGCAGGACCGACAGGTCGACATGCAGCGCACCTGCGAACAGCAGGAAGGCGAGCATGCCGTTCAGGACGGTTTCCTGGAAGTCGATCTGACGGATGACCGCCGCGAGGTCGGCGTAGAGAAGGATGCGCGGGAAAGCGAGTTCGACCGCGATCAAGACCAGAGAGGCGCCCAATCCCATGACCAGCAACCCGATCGAATGCGGCAGCCGGATGAAGCGATGGTTGATCCAGCCGAATGCTGCCGTCAGCACCAGCAGGATCGCGATGAGGTCGAAGACCGACAGCATGTTGACCAATCCAACGACGGAAAGAAGGTTGCGGCGATTTGCGGAGTGTTCGCGATCCTAGCCGATCATGGCCAGATCCGCTTCCTGTCATGCCACCCGCTCTTCGACAGGGTCGATGGCATGGATGTTGAACTGAACCGTGATGCAAAACCAGGTTTAGTGCTGGAGAGGAATCGGGGCCGCTGTTCCCTTTCGTCGCCCGAACCAGGCGAAACCCAGCCCGACAACTCCCAGTGCGGCGGCAATCTCGAGCAGCTGCCAATTCGTGAAGCCGATCAGTTCACTGCCCGGCAACGCCAGCACGATGCCGGAGAGGGCGAGCAGGACCCGTGCCGGCCAGGCGAAAATTCCATTGCCGTCGAGCGCACCAACACCCCAGAGGTAACCCTGTAGTGCTGCACACAACAACGCGATGCCGGCGATGGCCGTCGTCAGCACGATCACGATCTCCAGAGGAGCGCCCCGCCCGATCAATGCCGGGTTGAGGACGAAGAAGAACGGCACGAAGTAGATGATGCTGCCCAGGCGCATGGCCTCGAAGCCGGTCTTCATGGGGCTCGATTTGGCGATCGAAGCCGCTGCGTAGGCGCCGAGAGCAACTGGGGGCGTGATGAAAGAGATCATGCCCCAGTAGAGCAGGAAGAGGTGTACCGCCAGCTTGTCGAGGCCCTGCCCGGTCAGTGCCGGAGCGAGTGTGACGGCGAGGAACAGGTAGGCCGCTGTCACTGTCATGCCGATGCCGAGGATGAAACTCGTGACCGCGCCCATCACCAGCAGCAGCAGCACGTTGTCGCCCGCGACCTGCACCAGCGTATAGGTGATCGACCCGATCTTGCCGCTGAGCGAGAGCGCGCCGATGATCAAGCCGACACCGGCCAGGATGGCTGCCAGTTCCGCGAACAGCCGGCCGACCGCCACCACGAAATTCTCGAGATTCTTCCAGCCCCAGCGATGCGCGCCGGATATCTGGTTGATGATCAGGAGAGCGGCCGTGGCGTAAAAGGGTGCCTGCGCCTCACGCTGCAGATAGAGCAGCATGACCATCAGCACGACGAAAACGGTGACGTAGAACCACCCATCCAGCAGCACGCGGCCGATGCGTGGCAGCTCGGACACCGGCAAGCCCTTCATCGACTCGCGCGCAGAGTAGGCGTCGATCTGCAGGTAAAGGCCGAGATAGTAGAGCAGCGAGGGGAAGATCGCGGCAATCACGATCTGGGAGTAGGGCAGCTCGATGAACGAGGCCATCACGAAGGCGGTCGCTCCCATCACGGGCGGCATCAATACGCCGCCAGTCGAAGCGCAGGCCTCGACGCCCGCGGCATAGGCCGGCCGGAAACCGACCCGCTTCATCGCCGGGATCGTCAAGACGCCGGTGGTCAGCACGTTGGTGATGACGCTTCCCGACATCGAGCCCATCAGGCCGGAGGAGAAGATCGCCACTTTCGCCGGACCGCCACGTTTGCCGCCGAGCAATGCGAAGGCGAGATTGAGGAAGAACGCACCGCCTCCCGTCATCTGCAGCGCAATGCCGAACACCAGGAAGCCGATCACCAGGTTTGCGAAGGCATTCATCGGTATGCCGAGCACGCTTTCGGTGCCGAAGACGTGAAAGCCGGCGGTGATCTCGGCCGGTACCGATTGGCCGCCGAGCACGCCCGGAACGTAGCCGGCGAAGATCGGATAGAGCGAAACGACGAGACAAATGCCGAAGATGGCTGTGCCGCCGGCGCGCCGCAGTGCTTCGAGTACGATGGCCCACATCGCGAAGGCCAGCACCTTGCCGTGGTAGGGCGCGTTGTATTCCCACCCTTCATTCAGCATCGCATCGCCGCGGATGGCGAAATAGATGGGAGTGGCGAAGGCGGCAAACGCGAGCAGCCAGTCATACCAAGGGGTGTACCCTCGGGCGCCAGCGTGCATTGGGTACATCAGAAAGACGATCGGGATGAGAAGCGCCAGCAGAACGTAGAAGTACTGGGTTTCCAGCGGCACGAACCAGCGCAGCAACGGTCCGACGCCGAAGATGAGATAGGCTGAGAACAGCACCGAAGCGATGGCGGCAAATGCCGTAAACAGCCGGGCGAGCCCGGTGAGCTGGCGCTGCGTGGAAATTTCCGCGGCGGCTGCCGCTTTTTCCGCCTCGGACGTGTCGATGATGGTCATTCGTTCCCCCCGGGGCCGGCTTCGATTCTCAAGGCGCATTGTCTGCGCCCGGTCGACGCGCCAATCGCGCGAGCCGTTTCCCAGCTGCCTATTCTGTCCGAAACAGTCATGTCGGCGCCTACCGGCCGGGTCGACCCCGCCCCCAGCGAGGACGGGATCGACCGCGACCGGCGGTCAGCCGGTAGTCCCTAGTTGAACACCACCGGCATTCCCGCCTTCTTCAGCGCGGCGGCTCGGACTTTCATCCATTCCTCCGCGAACATATCGTCCGCGACAGTCTTGCCCTTCATTTCCTTCCAGGCCGAGGAGAGCACGTCCTGCCGCTTCATCAGGTTGGCATTGTGAGTCTCGTGCGCCGCAGTCCATACGCCTTTCTCCTTGTAGTACTTGATGGCAGCGGGATGGTACGGGAACACGAAATTGAAATTCTGCGAGTCTAGCTGGTAGCCGTCCATGCTCGGGCCGGCTTCCTTTATATCGGCGTAGTTGTCCATGACCGCCCTGGTCAGGCCATAGGCAAGAGCATCGGGGGTGTCACGCGTCGACACAAACACAGGGTAAGGGTAGTTGCTGCCCTCGTAGGGAACCTTGCCCTTGTAGCCTGGTACGACGGAGTTGACCGAAGAAGGCACCCACCACGGCGCAATGTCGTGAGCCCGTTCCCAGCCGGCCTTGTCGCTGTGCGACAGGGGAGGAAAATACAAGCCCTCCGGTGAGGATGCGAGCTGCGCGAACTTGCTCGACACGGTGCTGCCCCATACGGCATCGGCTTGACCATTGATCACCGCATCGACCGATTGACCCCAGCCCGGCACCTCAACTTTGACGACATCGTTCCAGGTGAGACCACCGAAGGCGAGAAATGCCTCCATGTTCTGGTTCAGTGCCGGCGCCCCCTTCACGAAGGTTACGCGCTTGCCCTTGAGGTCGGCCGGCACCTTGATGCCGGAGGCTCCGGACACCGCTGCTTGTTGTCCGTTGCGGCCGTTGTTGTTGAAGAGATTGTAGAGCGGTTGCGGCCCCCAGCTCTTCTCGGCGAACATCAGCACGCCTTCCTGGGCGAAGTAGGCAGCGATGCCGCAGGCGCAGAGCTTCGATTGGCCAAGCCTGAGTGGTGTCATGCGCGAGACGTCGTTTTTCCCGGGAATGATCCGCAGGTCGACCTCGTAGCGTTTCTTCAGCATGTTGCCGATGCCGACCGACTGGGCATATCCCGAGGAGCCGCTTTCGTAGGCTGTCCATGAAATGTCTTTCGGCAATTTCAAGTCTGCGGCGAAGGCTGCACCTGCCAAGGAGATGGCAAGTCCGGCGACCAAGCCGATGGTGCCTGCTTTGCGTTTACCGTGAATCATGGCTTTCCCTCCCTTTGTAGATCCGGATTGCTGATTGCGTGATTCAGCTCCGTCATTGCGGAGCAGGAAGCAGATGCTAGTGGCCATTGTTGCGTCGGGTCAACGGATGTCTGGGCACTGGCTTCTCGCACGTCGCAGTGCGGCATTCCTGAATGGTTCCAGATTCGGTTGTGAATTTCATATGCGCCACGCATCATCAAGGGTGTAGCCTCGGTCCAAGTTTCTTGGAGGAAACAATGAGCTACGATCTCGTGATCAAGAACGGCACTGTGGTCGATGGCACCGGTGCGGCACGTTACCAGGCTGATGTGGCGATCCAGGATGGCAAGGTCGCCGAGATCGGCAAGGTGACCGAAGGCGCGGAACGCACCATCGATGCGCACGGGCTCGTCGTCGCGCCGGGTTTCGTCGATCCGCACACGCATTACGACGCGCAGATCTGCTGGGATGGCGCGGTCACGCCCTCGTCGTGGCACGGCGTCACCTCGGTGGTGATGGGAAATTGCGGCGTCGGTATCGCGCCCTGCAAGCCCGAGACCCGCGAGATCGCCATGAAGGATCTGGTGAATGTCGAGGGCATCCCCTTCGATGTGCTGAACAAGGGGATCACCTGGGATTGGGAGACGTTCCCTGAGTTCATGGACGCCGCGGCCGCCCGCAAGCCGTCGCTCAATCTGGCCTTCATCGCCCCCCTGACGCCGTTCCGGCACTACGTGATGGGCGAGGCTTCGATGGAGCGTGCCGCCACCGCGGAAGAGACGGCAAAGATCGCTGCGCTCATTGGCGAGGCGGTGGACGCCGGCGCGCTGGGATTCTCCTCAACGACACTCAACCAGCACATGGGCTTCGAGGGCAAGCCGCTTGCCTGTCGTAACGCCAGCCGCGAGGAGATGAAGGCCTACGCCAACCAGCTCAAGAAGCGCGGCAAGGGTGCGATCGAGATCGCACTGACCCGTCAGGTCGGCGTGCTGGAGCAGGACCAGTGCGAGTTGCTGGACTTCCTGCTGACCGAGAGCGGACGGCCGGTGACCTTTATCGCGCTGTTCGATCGCGACGATATTCCCGAGGCGGTGCGCGACACCCTGCGGCGCGCGGCCCCCATGATCGCCAAAGGTGCCCGGCCGCAGACTTCGCCGCTGCCGCTCACGCGCGAATGCAACATGGACAATCCCTTCGCCTTCGCCGCCTTTCCTTCGTGGAAGCGGGTATTCGCCGACACCTCCAAGGAAGCGCAGAAGAAGGTCTACGCCGATCCGGCATTTCGCAACCAGTTCCGCGAAGATCTCAAGAACCCCACGGGCTTCAGCGACTGGCGCCGAGTCGTGGTGCACGACGTGCGCAATCCGGCGTTGAAATCGCTCGAGCGCAAGTCAATTGCCGACATCGGGCGGGAGCAGGGAAAGGACGGTGTCGATGCCTTCCTCGACACGGTGCTGGCCGACAATCTCGACGTCGAACTCACCATTTCCTCGTGGAACACGCGCGAGGACCGCATGCGCGAACTGCTGAACAATCCCGCCATCCTGATGGCGTTGGGTGACGGCGGGGCGCATGTCGACATGCTGTGCGATGCCGGCTATCCGACCTATCTGCTCGGAACCTGGGTGCGCGAGAAGGAAGCGATCACTCTGGAAGAGGGCGTGCGCAAGCTCACATCCGATCCCGCCGATCTCTTTGGCCTCAGCGACCGAGGCCGCCTCCGGAAAGGCGCGCCGGCCGACGTGGCGATATTCGATCCCGCCACGATCGGTTCCTCCAACCACGGTGAGCGTCGTCATGACCTGCCCGGCGGTGCCAAGCGCATCGTGATGCCGTCTCGGGGTGTCGAATACACGGTGGTCAACGGCGCGATCACCTGGGAACAGGGCCGCCTCACTGATGCCAAGGCCGGCAAGGTGTTGCGGGGATAAGGTGCGCGGCACTCCGCTCAGATCTTTTCGATCACCGCCGCCCTGAAGCGGCGCATCTCCGCGATCACCGAAGCGGCGTCGGGGCGGCCGAAATCGATGTCGATCGCCGTGACGCCAAGGTCATGCAAGGCACGAAAGTCGCCGATCACATCGGCTTCGCTGCCGGAGAACAGCCGCCGCTCGCCGTTCGAGGCGACAGGTGGAACTGCCGCGCCATAGCGTTTCACGCGATAGGCGACACCTACCGAGGCAGGATCGCGCCCGGCCTCGGCTGTGGCCTTGCGCAGACGGGCGATGCCGGCCCCAAGACGCGGCAGCGTGTCGAGCAGGTGCTTGTTGTTGCTGCCGATCGGATACCAGGCGTTGCCGACGCGGGCGGCGCGGCGCAGCGAGGGACCGCTTTCGCCGCCGATCCAGATTGGCGGATGCGGCCGCTGGATGGGTTTGGGTTCGAGCACGATCCCGTCGAACTTCGTGTAGCGGCCGGCGAAGCGGGGAGCGTGTTCGGTCCACAGTACGCGGAACGCATCGATATGCTCGTCGGTCACCGCTCCACGCTCGGCGAACGGCGTCGTCACGACCGCGTCGAGCTCTGCCTTCAACCAGCCGGCCCCGACGCCCACGACCAGCCGGCCTCCCGACAGGACATCAAGCGTGGCGAGCATCTTGGCGGCGAGTACGGCGGGGCGATGCGGGACGACCAGGACCGCGGCCACAAGGCGGATGCGCGTGGTCTTGGCGGCGACATAGGCCATGCCGAGTAGTTGCTCGTGCCGCTCGGTCGGTGCGTCCTCGTAGAATTCACCGCTTTCGGAATACGGATAGCCGGGGACCTTCATGTCCGGCAGCACGACGTGATCGGTCATGGTGAGATAGTCGAAGCCCATCGCCTCACCTTGGCGGGCGATCTCCGTCATGGCGGCGACGGCGGCAAGCGGGCCGGAGTTCGGAAGGTTGAAACCGATCTGCATGGCGCTTCTCTTTGCTCAGGAGAACTGCGTGATCGTTGACGTGTTTGGTGTTCGTCGCAAGCTATTCCACGTTCCGCTGGGTGGCGCTGGCCGCATTGACGCCTTTTAAATCCGGCCCAGTATGTGGAGAAGGATCAGGCGACCGAGGACACATCCATGGATACCCGCGTCAAGACGGCGGCAGCTGAAGGCGCACCGGAACGGGCTCGCGCCCTGCAGCCATTGCTGGACGAACACGGCGCCGAGATGGACCGCCGCCGTGAACTCACGCCCGAGGTTGTCGAGGCCCTGGTCGGTCAGGACATGCTGCGTCTGCTTTTGCCCAAAAGCCTTGGCGGCCAGGAGATCCACCTTCTGGAGTACTGCAAGACCACCGAGGCGCTTGCCTGGGCGGATGCCAGTGTCGGCTGGTTCATCAACCAGTCCAACGTCTCGTCCGCAACGTCTGCCGCCGCCATGCCGCATGCGGTGGCGGCCCTGGTGTTCGGCAACGCTGGCGAAGGCCTCGCCTGGGGGGCGCGGCATAACAAGAGCAAGGCCGTCCGTGTCGAGGGCGGTTATCGCCTCAGTGGCACCTGGAGCTTTGCCAGCGGTGGACGCCACACGCGATGGCTCGGCGCCCATAGTGCGGTACAGAATCCGGACGGCACGCCACACGTACGTTATGGGCGGCCGGACGATCGCAGTTTCGTGTTTCTACGCAGCGACGCTGCGATCACGGACGACTGGCATGTTCTCGGCCTCAGGGGCACCGGCAGCGACACTTATACGGTCGAGGATCTATTCGTGCCGGACGACCGCGCGCCGGCGCGCGACGCGCTGGACGAGCGGCGGGAGAGCGGCCCGATCTACACGATCATGTCCACTCTGCTTTATGCCACCGGCTTTTGTGGCGTGACGCTGGGCATCGCGCGGAGATTGTTCGAGTCCTATGTCGAGCTTGCCCGTGGCCGGCACTCCCGGGCGTCGGCCAATGCAATGGCCGTCAACAATGCCGTACAACGCGAGATCGGACTCCTGGAAGCGAAGCTCTCCGCCGCCCGTGCCTTCCTGCATGAAGCGGTCGTCGAGGTCTATGAGGCAGCAGCGGCAGGCAAGCTGGACATCGGACTGAGGTTGCGGCTCCGGCTCGCCACCACCTACGGCATGAACGAAGCGACCGATGTGGCGATCGCGTCCTACCGCGCCGCTGGGACATTGGCGATGATGAATTCAGGCCCCTTCGAGCGCCGCTTCCGCGACGCCATGAGTGCCAGCCAGCATCTGCAGGCGATGATGCCGCATATCGAGATGGTCGGCCGCCACATCATCGGCACCGACAACGTGATCCAGCATATCTGACGGCTTAAGGCGCGATACCGAGCAGCCGAGCCGCCGTACCGCCGAGGATGGCGATCCGCTCATCGTCGCTCAATCCCGGCGTGGCCAGCACGAGGTCGATCTCCGTACTGGTCCACGGAAACGGATAGTCGGTCCCGATCATGATCTGGCCCGGCCCTGTTTCCGCGATCAGGTGGCGCAGGGCCTCGGGCGTGAACACGATGGTATCGAAGAAGAGCTGGCCATCCCGAAGATACGCGGTCGGTGGCTTCTTCGGCAGCGGTCCGACCCTGTTGGGGAAAGTCTTGATCACGGCATCCGACCGGTTGGCGTAGGATGGCAGGAAGCCGCCACCGTGGGCAGCGCAGATCTTCAGGCCGGGAAAGCGATCGAGCGTGCCTTCGAAGATCAGGTGCGAGAGCGCGATCGTGGTTTCGAGCGGGTTGCCGATCGTGTTGGTGAGCAGGCCGCTACCGCCCAGCCGGCCACTCGGCTCGAGTTCCCGGGTGCCGGTGGGGTGCATGAAGACGAGGACGCCAAGTTCCTCGCACTTCTTCCAGAACGGATGGAACCTGGGATTGGCCAGCTCCTCGCCGGCGACGCTGCCGCCGACACTGACACCGCGGAACCCGAGCTTTTTCACCGCATGCTCGACCTGCTCTGCGGCAAGATCGGGATGCTGCAGCGCCGCCGTCGCATAGGCGACGAAGCGCTCGGGATTGGCGGCGCAGAATTCCACGAGCGTCTCGTTCTGGATTCGGATCAGTTCCGCTGCGGCGTCGCGACCGGCGCGATACCAGTAGGGGTTGATGCTGAGTGCCTCGACGTCGATGCCCTGGCTGTCCATCGCGGCGATGCGGACGCTGGTATCGGCCATCAGAAGGCCTGGGGCCTCGAGCGGGTGATCGATCACCGCCATCGCCTTTGGCACGCAGCAATGGGCATGCACGTCGACGGTCTTGATCCTTTTGCCGTTGACCACGACCTCGCGTCGCCGCGCCTCGGCGTGGGCATGAGCGTGTCCATGTCCAGACGGTCGCGAACCTGAGGCGGAGGCCGCGCCCATCATTGCGCAGCCAGTGAAGGCGATGCCAGCTTGAGGCGTGGTGAGCGCATTGCCGCTTGTCAGCATTTCCGTCCCTCCGCTGTGCTTTATCGTTCATGAGCCTACAACGCCTCCATCCCGGAGTCGCCTCGGTGCCGGTCGCGGGTCTAACGTGGGGCCAAGAAACCACCCAGGACGGAGCCCGCTCAAAATGGCCGCCAACAATGACACTCTGCCGACGGCCACCCGCGTCTCCGACCCCGGCATCCGAGCCCTTTATCGGCTGGAGAACCGCTGGCAAGCCTGGCTGGATGTCGAGGCCGCTCTGGCCCGCGCCCAGGCTGAGCTTGGCATCATTCCAGCGGAAGCGGCCGAGGCCATCGCCGCGAAGGCGAGGTTCGAGCTGATGGACCGTGCGCGCATCGACGAGGGTTTCGCCCGCACCGGCCACACGCTTGTCCCGCTGGTCTGGGAACTTGGGCGGATTGTGGGTGAACCACACGGCGGCTGGGTGCATTGGGGCGCCACCACGCAGAACATCACCCAGACCGGAGATCTGCTCGTGCTGCGCCAGGCGCACGCGATCTTTCTGCGTCAGATCGGCGACGTGCTGTCGGCCATGGCCGATCTGGCGGAACGGACGGCGGACATGCCGATCGCCGGGCGCACCCATGGTCAGCACGCGGTGCCTGCCACCTTTGGCTACAAGGTCGCGGTCTGGATCGATGAGCTGCTGCGCCATGTCGAGCGTCTGCGGCAGGCGGCCCCGCGCCTGTTCGTCGCCATGCTGGGGGGCGGCGCCGGCACCTTCGCCTCGCTTGGCAAGCACGGGCCGCCGGTGCAGCAGGGGATCGGCCGGCTGCTTGGCTTTGGTTCCATGACGGTACCGTCGCGCGCCATCGGCGACCATCTGGCGGAGAACATCTGCATCCTGGGCCTGCTCGCCGCCACCTGCGGCAAGATCGGGCGCGAGATCTATACGCTGATGAAAACCGAGTTCGGCGAAGTCGAGGAACCTGTGCCGCCCGGCACTGTCGGCAGTTCCACCATGCCGCAGAAGCGCAATCCGAAGCTCTGCCAGGACATCATCGCCGCTGCGGCAGAGCTGCGCGGTCTGGTGCCGCTGGCGCTCGAAGCCATGACGACCGAACACGAAGCCGATCGCACCACCAGTCTGATGATGGACAGTGCCGAGTCCCGTGCCTGCATTGCCATCGGCGATATTTTGAGCCGGCTTGCCGAGATCATGCGCGGCCTGCGCGTCGACCCCAGGCGGATGGCGGCGAACCTGGATCTGGGGGGCGGGCTGATCATGGCGGAGGCGGTGATGCTCGATTTGGGCACGGCAATCGGCCGCCAGCATGCGCATGATGTCGTGTACGATGCGGCGCAGGCAGCTTTCGTGGAAGGCAAGTCGTTCTCCGACCTGCTGGCGGCGGACCAGCGCCTTACCGCGCACATGAATAGTGAGGCGATCACGAAGCTGCTGGACCCGACCACTTATACCGGCCTCTGCGGCGACATGGCCCGCGAAGCCGCCACGCGCGCGCAGGGTGCCGCGGCCGAGCTGACTGCACCCGCTTCCCAAATCCGTTAGTCGATTCACGTGGCAAAGGAGCCTTCGATGTTGCTGAACGCCCTCTTCCCGACGCGAGACATAGGCACCGACCCGGCAAAGATCCGGGACTGGGCACAGGCCGCCGAGGGCCTCGGCTATCACTGTATCGAAGTCGCCGATCATGTCTTCGGGGCGGCCCCGCGCGGCGATTGGAAGCCGACTTACAGCGAGAACGACCCCTTCCACGAAACTTTTACGACGATGGCCTTCCTCGCAGCCGTCACCAAGACGATCCAGCTGTGCAGCGGGGTGCTCATCCTGCCGCAGCGGCAGACCGGGGTCGTTGCCAAACAGGCGGCCGAGGTCGACATCCTGAGCGGCGGGCGGCTGCGCCTCGGCGTCGGCGTCGGCTGGAACCACGTCGAATACGAGGCGCTCGGCACCGAATGGAAGACGCGCGGTGCGCGTCAGGCCGAGCAGATCGAGGTGATGCGCCGCTTATGGACCGAGGATCTGGTCACTTTCTCCGGTCGGTTTCACAATCTGGTCGACGTCAACCTGTTGCCCGTCCCGGTGCAGCGCCCGATCCCGATCTGGTTCGGCGGATCCTCGGACGCCGTTGTCAAGCGGGCCGCCCGGATCGGCGACGGCTGGATGCCGATCATGACGCCCGAGGTGGCCGAGCCAAAGCTGGCGATGCTACGCGAGCATATGAAGTCATTCGGACGCGATCCCGCCACCTTCGGGCTCGAGGGATGGCTGCGCATGGACGAGGCCGACCCGCAGCTCTGGGCCACCGCCGCGCACGGCTGGAAGCGCCTCGGCGCCCAGATGGTAATGCTCTATCCCATGTACCGAATGCCGAACCTCGATCAGCAGATCGAGACCCTGCGGCGTTTCAAGGAAGTGATGGCTGGGTAGTCCTTCCGCCCGTGGCCGCGCCCTCAGTGAAAGGTGCGGCCCGCGTCGATCACGATCGTCTGGCCGGTCATGGTGTTGGTGCGGCACATGGTGACCACCTGGTCGGCGCAGTCGTCC
>CALDNT010000135.1 GCA_937915145.1 uncultured Reyranella sp. | reverse complement strand
CGTCCAGGCCGACAATTCTACGACGCGTCGCTTTGGCGGCACCGGTCTCGGCCTTTCCATCGTACGCCGTCTTGCCGAGGCGATGCGAGGCGACGTCGAGATCGAGAGCGAACCCGGCGTCGGTTCGACCTTCCATGTCACCCTCCGGTTGGCGGTGGCGGCACCGGCCGTCACGCCGTGTCCGCCGCCGCTGCGGGGTCTGTCGCTGGTCCTTGCGCTGCCTGATGCCGATGAGGCGGCGGCGCTCGCGCGCTATCTCGGCGACGCCGGGGCGTTCGTGGATCTCGTCGGGCCGGGCGCCATCGCGACGGGCATCCGGGTCGTCGACGAAGCCTGCCTCGATTGCCATATCCCGCTGTTTGATGGGCCGGCCGCTGACGCCCCTCTGGCCAGTTTGCCACGGCCGTGGCGGCGCGATGTGCTGATCCGCGCCGTGGCCCGCGCCACGGGACGGGCCGCTACGGCCGTGGCCACGGCGTCTGTCTTGGCCCCCGACATGTCGGCTGGTCCGGCCCGACTGAAGGGACGTGTGCTGGTGGTCGACGACAATTCCATCAATCGCAGGGTCCTGGCACGCCAGCTCGAGCTGGCTGGCGCTTCGACCGATTTGGCCGGCAGCGGCGAGGCCGCTCTCGTGCTTTGGCGCCGGAGCACATACGACCTCGTGCTGGCCGACCTCCAGATGCCGACCATGGATGGTTTCGAGCTGGCGCGGCGCATCCGCGACGGCGAGGCGACCGAGCGACGGGTCCGCACGCCCATTCTCGCCATCACGGCCAGTACGCTCGAAGAGCAGGAACTCAAGAGCCGGGCGGCCGGCATGGACGGCTTCATCACCAAGCCGATCGGCACTCAACAGCTCAAGGCGACCCTCGATGTCTGGCTGGCGGGCGCCCGGGACATTCGTCAGGCGGAGCAGGTGATATGAGCAGGACGACATGACTCAGGCATACGATCGTGAAAAGCTTGTCGAACTGTTCGGCGATGATCCCCACACCCTGGGTGAGGTGGAGCGCGAATTTCTCGATACCGCGCGTGGCGCCGAGCGCGAGATCCTCGGCACCGACGACCTTGCCGCCATCGCCCGCGTGGCGCATCGCCTGAAAGGGGCATCGGGCATGATCGGGGCGGCGGCACTGTGCCGGATGGCCGATGCGCTCGAGCGGGCAGCCAAGGCCGGCGACCTGCCGGGCGTACGGCGCCTGCACGGCGTGTTCGGTCAGGAAGTACAGCGTGTCGCGGAGCAGGTGGTTACCGCCGCTGACGCCCAGCCGGCGCTGAGTTAGCCCCGGGGGCGCAGCATCATCGTTGCCGAATAGGACAGCAGGCCGCGGCCGCCCTGTTCGACCAGGCCGCGCAGGAAGGCGATCGATTTGCCGCGCCGCGGGATTTCGACCCGTGTCGTGAGGGGCGCCGTGATGTCGCCGGCGGACAGGAACTCGGCGGCGAAGGAGACCGTCGACGGTGCCATGTCTGTCGCCAGCGCGGCTGCCCGCGTGATCGCCGAATCGGCGAAGCTCATCAGGTAGCCGCCATGCAAGGCACCGCCGGAGTTGCACATGCGGGGCAGCGTCGGTTGCAGAACGGCGAGGCCTTCCGGTTCCGGCCGCACGTGAATCGGACCAATGTGGCGCGAGTAGGCGCTCGCGGCGGCGAACAGTTCGAAGCCCGCCGGCACTGTCTGTGTAATCGCCGCGGCCTGCTGCGGCGAGCTCTCCGCCTTGCGGGCCATCGCCTTGGCGCGTGCCACGTGACGGCAGACACCCGACCACAGTGCGATCGTGCGGCCTTCCTGGGTCAAGCTGCCGCGTGCGAAGGCCAGCCGCCCCGTCACCTGCAGCGGCTCGCCGCGCGCTTCTACCGGTGGGCCGATTCGCGCGCCGTCGAGGAACTCGGCGGCAATGCTGACCGTCAGCGCGAAGGAACTGTTGGTACCGCCATCGGCGGCGCGGCCGGCGACCAGGCAGAGCGCGTAGTCGGCGAAGGTCAGCAAGGCGCCGCCATGGACGCCGCCGGCGTAGTTGCCGTGCGCCTCATGGGTCGGCAGCACGCAATGGACGCTGCCGGCCGACCGTGCATCGCCGGAGATGTTGAAGAAGATCGGGCCGATATGATCCTCGAACGGATCGGGCGGCACGAACACCGAATAGCGGGCAAGATCGATGCCCCAGCCGGCCAGATCGGGATGGGTATAGGGATTGGTATCGGGCACGGGAGATGGCTTTCCGGTTCGCTCTTGTGAAGGTTCGTTCGGCGGCTCTAATAGGGGAAATTCCCTGACGACAAAAGAGCCACGGAGCGAAACTTCATGACGGCAGCCGCGCACAAGGTCGATATCGTCTGGGATCGTCGCCCGGCCGGCGTGGTGGCATATGTCACGTTCGACAATTCCCGCCGCCTCAATGTGCTCAATCCACCTGCGCTGCTGGATCTCACCGAGGCGTTCCAATCGCTTTCCCGGGAAGACAACCTGCGCGCCGTCGTGTTCGCCGGTGCCGGCGGCAAGGCTTTCATCGGTGGCGCCGACATCAATCACATGGCGGCGATGCGGGAGGCCGAGCAGGGCCGGGCCTTCATCACCCTGATCCACAAGCTCTGCCAGTCGATCCGCGACTGCCCGGTGCCGGTGATCTGCCGCCTCGAAGGTTTTACGCTGGGCGCCGGCCTCGAAGTGGCGGCCGCTTGCGACATCCGCATTGCCGCTGACGATGCCCACTTCGGCATGCCCGAGGTCAAGGTCGGCGTCCCTTCGGTGGTTGAGGCGGCGTTGCTGCCCCGTCTGATCGGTTGGGGCCGGACCTCGTGGCTGCTGCTCACCGCCGAGAACATCGATGCGCGCCGCGCCGAGGCGTGGGGTCTCGTCGAGCAGGCGGTGCCGGCGTCAAAGATTGCCGAGGCGGTCGAGCGCTGCGTCCACGCCATCGTCGAGGGAACGCCACTCGCGGTGCGGGCGCAGAAGCGACTGATGCGGCGCTGGGAGCGGCTGTCGCTCGACGAGGCGGTGCAGGCCGGCATCGACGCCTTCGCCCAGTCGGTCAGCGATGGCGAGCACATCGCGCCAATGACGGCCTTCGTGAACAGAAAGAGGGGGAAATGAACAACGGCAGGACAGCAAGTCGTCCGGTACGTGTCGGCTGCCACTCGGGTTTCTGGGGCGATACCGAGACCGCGGCCGCCCAACTCGTGCGTCACGGCGACGTCAACTATCTGGTGAGCGACTATCTCGCCGAAGTCACCATGTCGATCATGGCAGCGCAAAAGGCCCGCAATCCGCAGGCGGGCTACGCCATCGATTTCGTCACCGTTGTGATGGCGCCGCTCGCTCGCGAGATCGCCGAAAAGAAAATCAAGGTCGTGACCAACGCCGGTGGCGTGAACCCGCAGGCCTGCCGCGACGCCGTCCTCAAGGCCTGCGAGGCCGCGGGCGTGAATCTCAAGGTCGCCGTCGTGCTGGGCGACGACATACTGTCGCGCGCCGACGAGTTCCGCGCCGCCGGTATCCGTGAGATGGATACCGGCGCGGAGCTGCCGGCCAGGATCGCCAGCATGAACGCCTATCTCGGCGGCTTCCCGATCGCCCGCGCGTTGGCCGAAGGCGCCGACGTAGTGATCACGGGACGCTGCGTCGATTCGGCGGTGACGCTCGGCGCGCTGATCCATGCCTTCGGCTGGATACCCGAGGATCTCGACCGGCTGGCGGCCGGCACCCTGTGCGGCCACATCATCGAGTGCGGCGCCCAGTGCAATGGCGGCAACTTCACCGATTGGCGGCTGGTGCCGGACTACGACAACATGGGTTTTCCGATCGCCGAAGTTTCCAGCGACGGCTCGTTCGTGCTGTCGAAGCCCGCGAATACCGGCGGCCTGATCTCCGTCGCCACGGTGGCGGAACAGATGCTCTACGAGATCGGCGATCCCCGCGCCTACATCGTGCCGGACGTGGTCTGCGACTTCACCGAGGCGCGTTACGAGCAGGTCGGCAAAAATCTCGTGCGCGTGTCAGGCGCCCGTGGGCGTCCGCCGACCGACACCTACAAGGTGTCGACGACATTCCCCGACGGCTTCAAGCTCGCCTCGATCTTCATGCTGGGGGGTCGCGAGGCGGCCGCGAAGGGCAGGCACAGTGCCGAATCGATCGTCAAGAAGACCCGTCGCCTGTTCAAGGACAAGGGCATGGCCGATTTCCGCGACGTCAGCATCGAGGTGATCGGCGCCGAGGCGACCTACGGCCCGCATTCGCGCGCCGAAGACAGC
This sequence comes from uncultured Reyranella sp., assembly GCA_937915145.1. Classification (GTDB taxonomy): domain Bacteria; phylum Pseudomonadota; class Alphaproteobacteria; order Reyranellales; family Reyranellaceae; genus Reyranella. Next base: position 12,003 of record CALDNT010000135.1, on the reverse strand, counting down.
CGCGAGGTGGTGGTGAAGATCGCGGCCAAGCACGACCAGAAGGAGGCGCTGTCGCTGCTGGGGCGCGAGATCGCGCCGATGTCGACCGGCGGGGTCGTCGGCATGACCGGCAGCTTCGGCGCCGGCCGCGTCTCGCCCTCGCCGGTGATCCGCATGTTCTCCTGCCTGGTGCCCAAGAACCAGGTGCCGGTCACTGTCGATATCGGCGGCCATCGGATCGCGATGCAGGAGGGCGCCCGCAGCGGCGGCTTCGATGCGAAGTCTCTGCCGGTCGAAGCGCCACCGGTGAAGCCACCGGCGGGTGCGGCCGATACCGTGCCTCTGGTGGCGCTGGCCTACGGCCGTTCGGGCGACAAGGGCGACAACGCCAATATCGGCATCTTTGCCCGCAAGCCGGAGTATCAGCCGATCCTGGACGCCGAGGTGACGGAGGCGGCAGTGGCGAGGTACTTCGCCCACCGCATCAACGGCAAGGTGAGCCGCTGGCGCCTGCCCGGCATCAACGGTTTCAATTTCCTGCTGCGCCAGGCGCTGGGCGGCGGCGGTATGGCCTCGCTGAAGGCCGATCCGCTGGCCAAGGCCTTCGCCCAGATGCTCTTGGACATGCCGGTGAAGGTGCCGGCGGAGATGGCGCGGAAACTTGGGGCCTGAGGGCTTCTGCGGCTGCGATAAACTTGCAACTTCAGCAGGAATATGCCTATTATTCCTGTAGGCTGGCGGGGATTGCGCTGGCCTTCTTTGTTTCCGGCAAGACCTGCCCGCGGCCGTCCGCGGGTTCGCGCCCAAGCGCCTGGTGCAGCCGCCGCGGGTCCTGACCCGTGGGTAAGACCCAATCCAGATCAGCCCAAAGGGCCTCGTGCCGGCAGTGCCGGCGCCAACAGGGAAAAGAGCCACGCCTCGAACCGTGGACGGTATTGCGCGCACGCCTGGGCCGGGTTCCGGGCTCAGATTTGGGCCCAACACTCCGATCGTTCAGATGGGCCCGCCGAGCCGGGAAAAATCCCGTATTTGTTGGCTTTCCGGCGGTTGGAAAGCTGTATTTCTGTACCTTGAGTTGGGCCAATTTCGAAAAGTTGGGCCGGCACCGTGGCGCGGCCGGCCTAGAGCGTCCGCACCGCGGCGCGGGCGATCTCCTCGCCCCATTCCTGCAGAAAGTGGCCGCCGTCGGCGATTTCCATCGGCGGCGGGCAGTTGCGGATGACGCCGTGCAGGGCGCGCATCACCGGCGGGCCCAGCACCGGATCCTTCATGCCGATCGCCATCAGGCTCTTGCCGGCCCATTGCTCACGCCAGAAGTCGCGGGCCTGGCGCGACAGGGCGCCGCCGCCGGCGTCGGGCCGGTCGGGGACGAGATTGGGGAAGCGCCGAACGCCGGCCTTGTAGGTGGCGTCGGGGAAGGGGGCTGCGTAGGCGGCCGCTTCGGCCGCGGTGAGATGCGGGCAGGCACGCTGCATCAGCTTTGCGATATCGATGTCGGGATTCTTGTTGGAGAAGGCGCGCCAGGCGAGAAAGCCGTCGCCCAGCGCCGCATCTCCGGTTCCGAGGTCGGTGTTCATGACCAGCAGCGATGTATAGCGTTCGGCCGCGGCCATGGGGAGGGTGAGGCCGATCAGGCCGCCCCAGTCTTGGACCACCAGCACGATATTCCTGAGATCGAGGGCTGCGACGAGATCCAGAAGCGCGTCGCGGTGAAAATCGAAGGTATAGGTGGCGTCGTCCGTGGGCTTGTCGGAGCGGCCGAATCCCGGGAAATCCGGCGCCACGACGCGGTCTCCGGCAGCGGCGAAGACCGGGATCATCCGCCGGTAAAGGTAGCTCCAGGTCGGTTGGCCGTGCAGGCAAAGCCAGGTCCGGGTGGCGTCCCTGGGCCCTTCGTCGACATAGTGCAGTCGAAGTCCGTCCGCGCGCTGGAAATAATGCGGCGCATAGGGCCAATCGGGCAGGCCGCTGAAACGCTCATCGGGTGTGCGCAGGGCGTCGATCATTGGTGTACTCTCCCGAGAACATGGCCGATCCCACGAATTCTGCGCCCAAGCCCGCCTCCGAGAAGGACCCGCGCGCCGAGCGGCTGGCTGCCGCCTTGCGTGAAAATCTCAGGCGGCGCAAGGCCCAGGCGCGGGCCAAGGAGCAGGTCAGGAACGATGTTAATAAGGAGTCCGGTTGAGCGCCGCCGCGCGCTCGTCTAGAAGCCCCCTCTACCCTCTGGAAACAAGAAAAATGACCATCCTCTCCGACCGCTGGATTCGCCGCATGGCGCAGGAGAAGGGCATGATCGAGCCCTTCGTCGATGCCCAGAAGCGCGAGGGCGTCATCTCCTACGGACTTTCGTCCTATGGCTACGACGCGCGCGTCGGCAACGACTTCAAGATATTCACCAACGTCAATTCGGCCGTGGTCGATCCGAAGAATTTCGACCAGAACAGCTTTGTCGACCGCTCGACCGACATTTGCGTCATTCCGCCCAACTCCTTCGCCCTGGCGCGCACGGTGGAGTATTTCCGCATTCCGCGCGATGTGCTGGTGATCTGCGTCGGCAAGTCGACCTATGCACGGTGCGGCATCATCGTGAACGTCACACCGCTCGAACCGGAGTGGGAGGGACACGTCACGCTGGAGTTTTCCAACACCACGCCGCTGCCCGCCCGCATCTACGCCAACGAGGGCGCCTGCCAGTTCCTGTTCCTGCAGGGCAACGAGCCCTGCGAAGTCTCGTACCGCGACAAGGCCGGCAAGTATCAGGGCCAACGCGGCGTCACATTGCCCAAGATCTGAGCGGGAGGACACCATGGACCGCATCCGCATCCGAGGCGGCCGCCAGCTCAAGGGCGGCATCCGCATCTCCGGCTCCAAGAACGCCACCTTGCCGCTGATGGTGACGGCACTGCTCAGCGACAAGAAGCTGACTTTGCACAACGTGCCGCGGCTGGCCGACATCACCACCATGATCCAGCTGCTGGCACAGCATGGCGTGGAGATCGAATCGGGTGCCGGCGAGAACGGTCATGTGCATGGCACGACGCTCACGCTGCACACTCGAAAGGTCACGTCGACGACGGCGCCCTACGACATCGTGCGCAAGATGCGGGCTTCGGTGCTGGTGCTGGGCGCACTTCTGGCACGCGAAGGCGCGGCACGCGTATCGCTGCCCGGTGGCTGCGCCATCGGTGCACGGCCGGTCGACCTGCACATCGCCGGCCTCCGCGCGATGGGCGCCGAGATTGACATCGACGGCGGCTACATGGTGGCGCGGGCCCCCAAGGGCCTCAAAGGCGCGCGCTACACCTTTCCCAAGGTGTCGGTCGGCGCCACCGAGAACCTGATGATGGCGGCGGCGCTGGCCAAGGGCACGACGGTGCTCGACAACGCCGCCCGCGAACCGGAAATCACCGACCTCGCCGAGTGTCTCGCTGCAATGGGCGTGCCGGTCGGCGGCATCGGCACCGAGACGCTCACCATCGAAGGCGTCCAGTCGCTCAAGGAAGCGGCCCATAGCGTCATTCCCGATCGCATCGAACTTGGCACCTATGCCATGGCCGTGGCCATGACCGCGGGGGATGTCGAACTGATCGGCGGCCGGCTCGAGCTGATCGAAAGCGTCGTCCAGACCCTGCGTGCGGCCGGTGTCACGCTGGAGGAGACCGCAAAGGGCATCCGCGTGCAGCGGACCAACGGCGCCCTGCATGGCGTCGACGTCATGACCGAACCCTATCCCGGTTTTCCCACCGACCTGCAGGCCCAGATGATGGCGCTGATGACGCGCGCCGAGGGCGCGTCGATGATCACCGAGACGGTGTTCGAAAGCCGCTTCATGCACGTGCCGGAACTGTCGCGCATGGGCGCCAACGTCACCATCCACCACGAATCGGCGCTGGTGCGCGGGGTGCCGAAGCTGCGTGGCGCCGATGTGATGGCGACCGACCTGCGCGCGTCGGTCTCGCTGGCGATTGCCGCACTTGCTGCCGAAGGCGACACTACGCTGCATCGCGTCTACCATCTCGACCGCGGCTACGAGCGGCTCGAGGAGAAGCTTGCTGCCTGCGGTGCCGACATCGAGCGGCTGAGAGGCTGACGCGATGCGGGGCCAGCTCAAACTCTCGGCGCTCGACGCCGACGACCTCGGCGTGGTCTCCGCCGCCGTCCAGGATGCCCTGGTGGCGGTCCGCGACTGCGCCTATTTCAAGGACGAGAAGCGCTTCGTGCTGTTGCTGAACCGCTTCCGCTGGGAGGCGGATCCGAGCATCGACTCGGCCCACTCGCGGACCCATTCGGCCCTTGTTTTCAACGAGGTGACAGCGGTCCGGCACCACAATATCCCGCTCGGTGAGCCCGACCGAATGCTGGAACTGCTGGCGATCACATTGGAAAATGACCGTTCAGTCGTCGTGCGCTTCGCTGCCGGCCGGGCCATCCAACTGGAAATCGGCCGCCTCGCGTGCCATTTGGGGGATGTGGGCGAGCCTTGGCCCACTCCCTGGAAGCCCGCCCATCCGGTCGAATAGCCCTCGCGGCGTTCGCCGAAGGGTGGTCATTCGTTACTGGAGCAAACGGTCGTGTCGAGCGAAGCCAACGAGAAGCTGATCCTGGCGATTCCAAAGGGCCGCATCCTCAAGGAGGCGGCGCCGGTGTTCGCGCGCGCCGGCATCGAGCCGGAAGCGGCCTTCGCCGATCCCGATGCGCGGCAGCTCCGCTTTGCGACCAACCATCCCGATCTCGACATTATCCGCGTGCGCTCGTTCGACGTGGCGACTTTTGTGGCGTTTGGCGCCGCCCAACTCGGCATTGCCGGCGCCGATGTCCTGATGGAATTCGATTATCCGGAAATCTATGCCCCGATCGACCTCGGCATCGGCAAGTGCCGCATCGCCGTCGCCGAACCGGTGGAGATGGCAGGCAGCGACGACCCGCGCCGCTGGAGCCATGTGCGGATCGCCACCAAGTATCCGGAGGTGACGCGCAAGCACTTCGCTGCTCGAGGCGTGCAGGCGGAGTGCGTCAAGCTTTCGGGAGCAATGGAATTGGCACCCTCGCTCGGTCTCAGCCACCGCATCGTCGATCTGGTCGACTCGGGCCGGACGCTCAAGGAGAACGGGTTGGTCGAGGTCGAGCACATCGCCGACGTCACCTCGCGCTTCATCGTCAACCGGGCCGCGCTCAAGACGCAACCGGAACGGGTCGGTGGCTGGATCGACCGTTTCCGCGAGGTCGCACGTGCCGCCGCTTAGGCTCGACGCCTCGGCGCCGGGCTTCGAAGGGGAATTCGCGGCCTTTCTCGGGCGCAACCGGGATTCCGACGAGAACGTCGACCGCGTCGTGGCCGGCATCGTGGCCGATGTGCGGGCGCGAGGCGACGCGGCATTGATCGACTACACACGAAGATTCGATCGCTTCGAGACCGACGCGGCGGGCTTGCGTGTCAGCGAAAGCGAACGCGCCAGAACCGCGGCCAAGGTGCCGGCGGCGGAGCGCGAGGCACTGGAATTCGCCGCCAAGCGTATCGAAGCATTTCATCGCGCGTTGTTGCCGCAGGACGTCGATTTCACCGATGCGACCGGCACGCGGCTCGGTGCCCGCTACCGGCCGATCGATGCGGTGGGCGTCTATGTTCCAGGCGGAACGGCGGCTTACCCTTCATCGGTGCTGATGAACGTCGTGCCCGCCAAGGTAGCCGGCGTGGGCCGCGTCGCCATGGTCGTGCCGACGCCTGGCGGCGTGCTCAATCCGCTGGTCATGTTGGCGGCGGAGATTGCTGGCGCCGATGAAATCTGGCGCATTGGCGGCGCCCAGGCAGTGGCGGCCCTCGCCTACGGTACGCAGTCGATTGCGCCGGTCGACAAGATCACCGGGCCGGGCAACGCCTATGTCGCCGCCGCCAAACGCCGCGTCTTCGGACAGGTCGGGATCGACCTGATCGCCGGACCGTCGGAGATCCTGGTGGTTGCCGACTCGGCCAACGATCCGGCGTGGATCGCCGCTGATCTGCTGTCACAGGCCGAGCACGATACATCGTCGCAGTCGATCCTGATTGCCTCCGATCGCGCCTTTGCCGACGACGTGGCGCGCGCCGTCGAGAGCGAACTTCGGACCATGGCAAGGGCGGAGATTGCCGGTGCGAGCTGGCGAAACAACGGCGCCATCATTGTCGTGCCTGATCTTGCATCGTGTGCATCGATCGTCGATCGCGTCGCCGCCGAGCACGTCGAGCTGGCAATGGAACTGGCGCCTGCCGAGGTGCTGTCGCAGAAGATCCGCCACGCTGGCGCGATTTTCCTGGGCCGCCACACGCCCGAGGCCATTGGCGACTATGTCGCCGGTACCAATCACGTGCTGCCGACCTCGCGGGCGGCGCGCTTCTCCGGTGGCCTTGGCGTTTCCGACTTCCTCAAGCGTACCTCGTTCGTGTCCTGTACGCCCGATGCCCTGGCAGCCCTTGGTCCGGCGGCGCTGGCACTTGCCGGCGCCGAAGGCCTCGAGGCGCACGGCCGGTCTGTTTCGATCCGGCTGAACCGCCGCAGCTGAGGCGGGCGATGCCGAAGTCCCGCCGCATCATCGACATCGTGCTGGACGAACAGTCGGTCGCCCGACGTTCGCCCGAGGTCGAGCACGAGCGCGCCGTGGCTCTCTTCGACCTGATCGAGGACAACGACTTTCATCTCGTGCGAGGCGCGCCGGGTCCTTACCGGCTCAGGATCGGTGTTTTCGAACAGCGGCTTGTGTTCGACATCCGCGATAGTGCGGACCGAAAGCTACGCGACATCGTTCTGTCGCTGACGCCGTTCCGAAAATTGGTAAAGGACTACTTTCTGGTCTGTGAGAGTTACTACGCGGCCATCAAGAAGCTCGGCCCGGCGCAAATCGAGGCGATCGACATGGGGCGGCGCGGATTGCACAACGAAGGCTCCGAACTGCTGCGTGAGCGGCTTGCCGGCAAAATAGAGTTCGACCATGACACTGCGCGCCGGCTGTTCACCCTGATCTGTGCTCTTCACATCAAGGCATGAACGACATGCCGGTGTCGATCGGGTTGCCGACCAGTCTGCTGTTTGCCTGCAGTGAGAATTCGGTGCGCTCGCCGATGGCCGAGGCGATGGCCAAGCGGCTTTACGGGCAGACGCTGTATATCGATTCAGTCGGTGTCCGGGCGCGCGACGTCGATGGCTTTGCCGTAGCCGTGCTGGATGAGGTCGGGATCGATGTCCACCGGCACCATGCCAAGACCTTCGACGACGTCGATCCGGCGTCGTTCGAGCTGATCGTGACATTGTCGCCGGAGGCCCATCACCGGGCACTGGAGTTCACCCGCGGCACGGCGGCTGAAGTCGAATACTGGCCGATTGCCGATCCTGATGCCGTCGATGGGCCGCGTGAAACGCGTCTGGTGGCCTACCGTCAGGCACGCGACTTGATCATGGCTCGCCTGAAGGCCCGGTTCGGCAATCCCTCCGGCCCATCGCCCTGACGCCGCCGGCCGGTACGCTGCTACGGTGCGCCAGCGTACCACGCGCTGCGGAGCGAAGTGCGGCGTGTAACCGGCAGGTTGATGATATCGAGGAAAACCGTGGCCGCGCCATCGCCGCCGGCGAGGTCGCCCTCGAGGATTTCGACATCGAACGTCAAGCGGTCGCCCTCAAGTTTGGGCGACTTCAGCACCACCACGGCATCGACCACGTCCGCCTTGGTTTTTCTGAACACCGACACCGTGGCGCTGGGAGCATCCTTGGCGAAACTGTCCGGCGCGGCGGCGCTCCATTCCTCGAGCAGGTGCGCCGTCAGGGCGTGGCCGGCCGAGCGGATCGGCCGGTCGGCGAAGACGATCGCATTGGGCGAAATGCCCTCGAGGACGAGCTTCTGGCCGACGAGCTTGGCGCCACGGGCGTTGAGCACGATCATCGACGGCACGAGATGCGGCTGTCGCGGCTTGCCGACGGTCTTGGTGGGGTGCTGTGCGCCAGTGGTTTGCGCCTGCGCCGCGAGCGGCATGCCCAGGAAAGTTGACGCCGCAAGCATGACGACGGCGAAGCGAAGGGAATTCATCGATGGCCTCCTGTACGGCTCAGTAGCAAGGCAGAAGAGGGGGGGCGCCGCACCGCCGCGGACCGTAACGGGGATCGAGTTCAGGCGGTGGCGGCGCGCCTGCACCGCCCATGGCCGGGCGGGGATTGTAGGGGCCATTCGGCGCCGGATTCGACCATTGGCCGTTGCCAAAGACGCTTGTGCCATCGGGATCGCCGATCGCCGGCGTTTCTCCGCCGGTGGTCTGGTTCTGCCCGAGGTAGGTCACACCCTGCGAGCCGCCGACGCCAAACCAGATCGTGTCGATGAAAACCGAGGCCGGGCCATCGGCATCGGCGATGCTGCCTTCAAGCACATGGACATCGAACGTTAGGCGATCGCCTTCGATTTTGGCTGACTTCAGCGTGGCAACGATGTCGGAGACGCCGTTGCCGTCCTTCTGGAACACCGACACGGTGGCATTGGGCGGGTCCTTGGCAAAGCTGCCGGTCGTCCAGAGGTCGACCATGTGGGGGGTCTGCATGTGGCCGACGCCGCGCGTCGGGCGGGTCGCGAAAAGCGTGGCATTGGGCGCGACACCTTCGAGGACGAGCTTCTGGCCCTGCAGTTTGGCGGCGCGCGCATTTATCACGATCAGTGCGGAGGAATACTTTCTTGTCGATGGTATGCCGATGGTCTTGTACGCGGGCGCACTGATGGCATTTGACGCGGCAACCTGGGGGGGCGCCTGTGCCAAGGCCAATCCTGGTGCCAGGATCGCCGTGGCCAACAGGCCGATGAGCAGTTGGGCATTCATTTTGACTGGTCCTTCCTTCCCCGGGGCCTTCACAGCCGTTGTAGGTATAAGGTGCGGGCGGGCCGGTGAGAAGGGCAGGTTGCGTTTCTATCCCCTTGGGTCCATTGACTAAATCCCCGGTGCGGCCCATTTTCCGCCCGCTTCCTTCCATATTTCACCCTAGCCGGAGGCCGGATGGCCAAAGAAGATCTGATCGAATTCAACGGCGTGGTCTCCGAGTTGCTGCCCAACGCGATGTTTCGGGTGAAGCTCGACAATGACCACACGATTCTCGCCCATACCTCGGGCAAGATGCGCAAGAACCGCATCCGCGTGCTCGCGGGCGACCGGGTCACGGTTGAGATGACACCGTACGACCTGACGAAGGGCCGCATCACCTTCCGCTTCAAGTAGGCGTTGCGCGCCTCGCCGCTCCCCCCGCTCGTCCTCGCCTCCGCGTCGCCGCGCCGGCTCGACTTGCTGCGACAGGTCGGACTGGAGCCCGCCGAGGTCGATCCCGCCGACATCGACGAAACGCCTGCCGCGCGCGAACTGCCGCGGGCCTATGCCATGCGCATGGCAAGATCGAAGCTGGCCGCTGTTGCCTCCCGACATCCGGGGGCCGTAGTTCTGGCGGCCGACTGCGTCGTGGTGTGCAGCCGGCGCATTCTGCCAAAGACCGAGACCGAGATGGCGGCACGGGATTGCCTCGACCGGTTGTCAGGCCGGCGGCACCGTGTGCTGGGCGCTGTCGCCGTCGGTTTTCCCGACGGCACGGTACGCACGCGTTGCGTCGAGACCATTGTGCGTTTCAAGCGCCTGACGCCGTCCGAGGTCGACGACTACCTGCGAAGTGGAGAATGGCGGGGCAAGGCCGGTGGCTACGCCATTCAGGGCCGTGCCGCCCGCTTTGTCGATTTTCTCTCCGGCTCCTACAGCAATGTCGTCGGTCTGCCGTTGTTCGAGACCGTGAACTTGCTGAATCGGATGCTGCCGTGAGCCAGGTCGATCGCCTGATCTGCCACGTGTTGCCCAAGGCGTTCCTGATGGCGCTGACCGCGGGTGGGCGACTGGTCGAACTGCAGGTCGTGCGCCGCGATCTGCCGACGCGCGTCGACAGCGTGTTTCTTGGCCGACTTGAAAGGGTCATGCCCGAGCTTGATGCGGCCTTCGTCGACATCGGAATCGGCCGCTCCGGCTTCCTGCGGGCCTCGGACCGCGCCGGTATCGACGATTGGCCGCCGTCTGGCGCGCCCCTGCTGGTTCAGGTCCGCAGCGACGGCGAAGGTGAAGATGGCAAGGGCCCGCGATTGTCGATGGATCTCGCCGTGACCGGCCGCTATCTGGTCTATCATCCGGTCGGCGAGGGCGTGAGTTTTTCGCGGCGCATTGAAGGTGAGTCCGAGCGCGAACGCCTGCGCGGCCACGTCGAGGTGCTCCTGGAGGGCGGTGTCGTGCTGCGTACGGCGGCTTCAGGCGCTTCGCTCGACCTGTTGCGTGCCGATGCGGTGCAGATCATGGAGCGCTGGGAAAAGATTCGCCGTCAGGCATTCGAGTCCCAGCCGCCCGCCGACCTGACGGCGCGTATTCCCGGCGAGCGCGATCCGATCGCGCGCGCCCTGCGTGACCATGGCGCTACCCTGGAAGAAGTGATCCTCGACGACCGCGCGATGGCGCGCCGTCTGCAGGACGAGATGGACCGGCAGGCTGAGAGGATCCGGGTGCGCTGGCATAACGGAGCGATGGCGGCCTTCGACATCGACGACGTGGCGGGCCAAATCGACACCGCGCTCGCCGAGCGCATCGTGCTCGAAAGCGGCATCGAGGTCCTGTTCGAACCGGGCGAGACGCTGTGCGCCGTCGATGTCGACAGCGCCACCGCTGGCGGCCGTCAGGGCCGCGCGCCGCGCCGGCCGATCGAGGTCAATCTTGAAGCAGCGCCGGCGATCGCCCAGCAGCTCAGGCTGCGCAACATAGCGGGCGCCGTTGTGGTCGATTTCGTCACCATGCGCAGCGCCTATGACCGAGACAAGGTGCAGGCCGCCTTGGCCGGCGCCCTGGCCGCAGATCCGGTGCCGACCCAGCTTTATGGATTTACCCGGCTCGGCCACTTCGAGTTGACGCGCGCCCGGCGCAGCGCGACGCTCAAAGCCCAGCTCGAGGCGCTGGAGAAGTGCGATGACTGACAAATCCAATCCACCGCTGCGTGCCGTTCGGATCATGGCCAAGTGTCCGATCTGCGAAAAGACCGGTACGGCCGAATATCAGCCGTTTTGCTCCAAACGGTGCGCCAACATCGACCTCGGCCGGTGGCTGAAGGAGGGATACCGCGTCGAGACGGAAGAGGGCCCAGCCGACGCCGAGGACGCCGGCCGCGAGCCGGGATCAACTAGACAGGCGGGCTAGCCCATCCTATAAGCCGCCGCCAGCCGAAGTGGTACGCCCAGGTAGCTCAGTTGGTAGAGCATGCGACTGAAAATCGCAGTGTCGGTGGTTCGACTCCGCCCCTGGGCACCAACCTCGATATTCTCTTGTAATATCAAAGGGTTGTTTCCGGCCCTCGCTGCGAGGGCCGTTTATTCGTTCGCGCGATGTTCGCGTCCGCTTGCCGCCGTCACCAGTACTTGCGCAAGCCCAAGCGGAATGTGGGCGGGCCGCAACGCGTACTGACACAAGATCGCCTATCGGCTGCTGGACCAGGGCGGAGTCTGCGAAGTTCTTATTGGCCCATCGGTCGCAGAGGGGATGGAGGACCGGGTGGCTGAGTATTTGAACAGCAATGGAATAGCGCCCGTGATCGTTCGGCTGCCGGCGCTCTAGACGCCGGGCTATCAAGCCAGGCTATCAAGCCGTCTTGCGGCGCTCGTTGAGCTTGATCAGCATGCCGACCGCCTCGGCCTCGCGGTCGAAGTCGCGGGTGTAGCGGTTCAACTCCTTGTCCGTCACCCAGCCGAAGATCGTCTTCAGCGCAAAGGTGTTCGGGATCAGATCGCGATGGCTGCGCAGCCACCAGTGGGTGGCGGCCTTGCGCATACCGTGGGCGCTCAGCCCCTCGGGCAGGCCGGCGTCCCGCCGCCACTTGCGCACGCGATTGCCGAAGCTCGCCGCCGACTTGAAGGGCCGGTCGAACTCGGAGTGGAGGAAGGTGAAGCGGTCGGCTGGCACTTCGTCGATCAGGGCATGGAGTTCGGGCACGAGCGGGACGACCGCAGGATCGG
>CALDNT010000134.1 GCA_937915145.1 uncultured Reyranella sp. | reverse complement strand
CTGGTCGATCGGCAATGCGGTGCGCGACAGCGTCGGCGTCACCAGATAGTCGGCGCTCTCGAACCAGCCCTGGACCCTGCGGAAAAGTTCGGTGCGCTGGAACTGGGCGCGCTGGTAGTCGGCGCCGCTCCACTCGGCGGCCATGGCGACCTGGCGCACCAGCGAGGACGACATGCGGTTGCCGTCGCGGCGGATCAGATCGTCGAAACGCGCCTTCCAGGTCGTGTGATTGATCACCTTCCAGATCGGCTCCATGTCCGGCAGGTCGTCTTTGAGTTCGATCAGCTCGGCACCCAGCTCGCGCAGCCGGCCGAGCGATCGCTCGAAAGCCGCGCGCACTTCCCTGGCCACCGTTGTCCCTCCGAAGGTGGCGCTGAACAAGATGCGCTTGCCCTTGAGGTCGCCTTCGGGCCGGGCGGCGGCGATGTAGTCCTGCGGCACCAACCCGATCGACCATGGATCGGAAGCGTGGGGACCGGCCATCGCCTGCAGCATCAGCGCTGTGTCCATGACCGTGCGCGTCATCGGCGTCACGTAGGTGTAGTTGCCGAAGGCGTCGGCGACCTGGCTGTGCGGGATCACGCCGTTGCTCTGTTTCAGGCCAACCATGCCGTTGGCCGCCGCGGGAATGCGCGTCGAGCCGCCGCCATCGGTCGCAATCGCGATCGGCCCGATGCCGGCCGCCACGGCGACCGCGGATCCGCCGCTCGAGCCACCCGATGTATGGGCAGCGCTCCAGGCATTGCGGGTGCGGCCGAACAGCGGCGAGTCGGTCAGCGCCTTGTGCCCGAATTCCGGCGTCGTGGTCTTGCCGAACAGGATGGCGCCGGCGGCTTTCATGCGCGCGGCGGCGACCGCATCTTCCTTGGGCACATTGTCCTCGTGCAGCAGCGAGCCGAAGGTCGTGCGCACGCCGGCGGTATTGACGAGATCCTTGGCGGCGAAGGGAATGCCGTGCAGCAGGCCTAGCGGCTGGCCGTCCATCACCGCCTTCTCGGCCGCCTGCGCCGCCTTCAGCGCCTGCCCGCCGGCAATCGTGATGAAGCAGTTCAGAACCGGCTGCAGCTTTTCGGCCCGCGCCAGTACCGCCTTGGTCAGCTCGACCGGCGAGACCTTCTTGGCTGCGATCTGCTCGCGCAACTCGGAGGCCGGGAGAAGGGTGAGGTCGTCGCTCAACGCAGCAGCCCGCGCGACGCCAGGTTGCGCATCAGCGCGCCGACGCCGAACGTCCACGGCAGGATCTTGTCGCAATGGTTCACCCGGTTGGTGAGCGTGCCGAGTTTGGGCGAGCGGATAGAAACCTGGTCGCCCACCATATGCGTGAAGCCGGTGCCGCCCTTGGTGCGGGGTTCGGTCGGCGCGAACAACGTGCCGGTCATCAACACCATGCCGTCGGGATACTGATGCGTCTTCATCGCCTGTGCGGCGAGGTTGGTCGGGTCGCGGCTGATTTTGGAAAGATCGCTCTGCCCGCGCAGGCGGAACTGGTCGGGGCCGGTGACCTCCAGCTCGACCTTGGCCTTGCGCACATCATCCAGCGCAAATGTCTGGTCGAACAGGCGGATGAAGGGGCCAAGCGCGCAGGACGCATTGTTGTCCTTGGCGATGCCGAGCAGCAGCGCACTGCGGCCCTCGATGTCGCGCAGGTTGACGTCGTTGCCCAGGGTCGCACCGACGATCGTGCCCTTGGCATTCACGACCAAAGTCACTTCCGGCTCGGGGTTGTTCCAGTCGGAGTCCGCCCGGATGCCGATTTCGGCGCCGTAGCCGACGGCGGCCATCGCCGGCGCCTTGGTGAAGATCTCGGCATAGGGGCCGATGCCGACTTCGAGATAGGGCGACCACGCGCCGCGTGCCATCAGCGACTTCTTCAGCGCTTCGGCCTCGGGCGAGCCTGGCTTGATGGTGCTGACGTCGGCCCCGATGATCGAATTGAGTTCGCCGCGTACCGTCTCGGCCCGCGCCGGATCGCCCTTGGCGTGTTCCTCGATTAGCCGCTCCAGCAGGCTGACGGCAAAGGTGACGCCGGCGGCCTTGATCGCCTGCAGGTCGATCGGCGCCAGCAAGCTGGGAATGATCTCCTCCAGCGAGCCGATGCGCTCGCCGGGACTGCGGGCGAGGGACAGCGGATCGGCCGAATTGCACAAGTCGGCGACTGTCGGCACCGCGGCGGTGATATCGAATACCCCTTCGGCCCTTACGGCAACGACGCTGGGTCCTGCCGCAGCGCCTTTTCGCCAGACGCGGCCGATCAAAGTGCCAGCGGTGCCGTCTTCGGGAAGAATGTCGTTCATTGAACCTGCCACTGGACGTTTCCGGCGCTTCGTTGCAGAAAAGGCGCGCCACTCCCTGGAGAAATCAAATCATGGCCGCAGCGCGGATCAAAGGCGTACTTTCGCCCGTCGTCACACCCTTCAAGCGCGATCTGTCGCCCGATGTCGGCCGATTCATCGCCCACTGCAAGTGGCTGATCAGCCAGGACTGCGGCCTGGCGGTGTTCGGCACCAACTCGGAAGCCAATTCGATGTCGGCCGACGAGCGTATGGGCCTGCTCGACGCCGCCGTCTCGGCCGGCGTGCCGACGGCCCGCATGATGCCCGGTACCGGCGCCTGCTCGATCACGGAAGCCGCCAGGGTGAGCGCCCATGCCACCAAGCTCGGCGTGTCGGGCGTGCTGATGCTGCCGCCGTTCTATTACAAGGGCGTTCCGGAGGAGGGGCTGTTCCGCTTCTTCTCGGAGGTGGTGCAGCGCGTCGGCGACGACCGGCTCCGCGTCTACCTCTATCACATCCCGCCGGTGTCGGCGGTGCCGATCACCCACAAACTGGTCGAACGGCTGATGAAGGCCTACCCGAAGCAGATCGCCGGCATGAAGGATTCGTCCGACGACTGGCCGCACACCAAGAGCATGATCGACGCCTTCGCCAAGGACGGCTTCGACGTTTTCTCCGGCAACGAAAAGCCGCTGATCGAGAACGTGAAGGCAGGTGGTGCGGGCTGCATCAGCGCCACGGCCAACATCAATCCAGGCAAGATCGCCGAGACCTATAAGGCCTGGAACAAGCCCGAGGGCGAGAAGCTGCAGGCCTGGATCAACGACGTGCGCGGCGTCATGCAGGGCTACGTCATGATCCCCGGCCTCAAGTACTGCATCGCGCACTACGGCGCCGATGCCGCCTGGACACCCGTTCGTCCGCCGCTGGTCGAGACCGAGGAGAAGGCCGGCCGCGAGATGATCGCCAAGCTCGACAAGCTCGGATTCACCATGCCGGGCCTCAAGCAGGCGATGGCCGTCGCGGCGGAGTGACGGCAATCGCGTTGACAGATGCAGGCGCAACGTCATATAAAATTCTCATGCGCACGACCCTGTCCCAGAACGCTTGGTATTTTACGCCCCTGACATAGGCGGCGCGAAGGGTCATGACTCAACGAAGCCGCCGCATCCCGGCGGCTTCTGTGTTTCTGGAACGGGCCTCCGGGCCGCGGCGGGACCGCAACCGGAGGACGACATGTCGATCATCGAGACTGAACTGGATACGACGGAACCGCCGCTATTGCCGATACGCGTTCGGCTGGCGGGTCCACGCGACTGCGATGCGCTGTGCGCGTTGCTGGACAATCCGTCCCATGCTCGCGAGCAGGTCATGGCATGGCTGCAAAGTCCGGCAACGACCCTGCTGGTGGCGCAAAGCGAGAGAGGAATCCTGGGTGTGGCCGTGCTGTTGACGCGGATCGTTCCGATGGACGGCGCGATCGCTCACAAGATCGTCGAGGTCGACAATCTTGTGGTGCGTGCCGATTTGCGTGGACGCCGCGTCGGGCGGCGGTTGCTGGCAGCCGCCGTCGAATGGTCGCGCCAGCGCCGCGCCGTCCAGGTCGAGGCCATCGTCGGCGACGTCAATCGCGATGCCCGGCGCTTTTATGAGAATTTCGGCTTCGCTGCCGCGAACGATCGGCTGGTGCTGGCGGCGTGATGTCGGTCCACGTGCGCCCGGCGACGCTCGGCGACTACCACGCGCTCTGCGCCCTGTTCGAGGAACTCGACGAGTTCCATCGCCAGGCGTGGCCGGATTTCTTCCGGCCGTTCGAGGGGCCGGCGCGGACCTGGGAGCAGATTGGGCGGTGGCTGGCCGACCCGGACTCGACCGTGCTGGTAGCCGAGGACGCGGCTGAGGTGATCGGGCTTGCCGTATTGCTGCCGCGGCCGCCATCGCCGTTCGCCGGAGCCGTGCCGCGCAAGGTGGTGGTGCTCGACAATCTTGTGGTCCGCTCCGACCGGCGCGACCGCGGGGTCGGCGCCAAGCTGGTGGCCGCATCGGTGGAATGGGCGCGCGGGCAGGGGGCCAGCCACGTCGAACTCAGCGTGCATGCCGTCAATCGCCACGCGCTGCGGTTCTACGAGCGTCTTGGCTTCGATGTGTCGGTGAATTGGATGAGCCGGGCCGCGTAAGCAATCGGCGCACGCGGCTGGCGATGTGGTATGCTGGTTCTTCTTGCACGCCCCGTGCTGGACAAATGTGCAGGAGTTGTCGTGGCCAAACATGGTGCCAAACAGACAAATGTTGCCAAGCCACCGCCTGCCCTGAAGCAGACGATGGCCAAGCCGATCTCTGGCTATACCGACCCCGGGGATCTCCGGACGTTGATGACGAACGCCAAACGACTGGGTCGCGACGATATCTGGCGCGAGGCGTTTCAGCGGCTGTGCTCGCTCGAGGGCACCGACCAGACCGATCCGCTGCATCGCGATTTCTACCGGACGCTGGCGGCCTATGAACATTTGCTGACCCAGAAGAACGGCCGCGCGACCCGCGCCAGCCGGACCCGCCTCAAGCTCAAGAGCAAGGGCGTGATTCAGTGCCTGGAGGATTGGGCGACGAGCAAGACGCCGACCGAAGGATACGAGTTGTTGACGGCGAACGATCTCGCCGAATTGACCGGCGAGCATCTCGTGTTGAAGTATCCGGAGCAGTTTTCCGCCGAAGCGGTCGCGGCAGCAAAGGCACGCCTTGATGCGGCGCCTGCCCCGGCTA
>CALDNT010000133.1 GCA_937915145.1 uncultured Reyranella sp. | reverse complement strand
GGGCGATCCCGCTAAGCTACCCTTCTACTATATGGGGATTGTTTTCAAGCAGCGATAGGGTATTCCCCGCAATTCAGGTGCAAACTTGTTATCCCACGCCGGATTCAAGGCTTTCCCGGCGCATTCGGTCGAGTATGGCCTGAAGCCGGCGGAGATTTTCCTCGCTCATATCTCCTGCCAGGGCTTCCTCGGCCCGCTTCAGCTCCTCTGGGTTAGCCGTGATCTGGTTCATATGGCGAGCAGCCCGGCGCCACTGATCTGCCCAGTCATCGGTATCAGTCGGATCGTCGCGGAACACCTCGCGGGCCTTGATTCGGGCCGCTGCGGCGGCGCGACCGAGACCGGTCCGCTGCAGATGCTCTTCAATCAGCCGTGCTTCAAGGGAGGCTTCGCCGGCCGCGGTGCCGCTCGCCAAGGCATCGTCAGCGGCCGGGTCGATTCCCAAGGGGATCATGGACAGGGCATCGAGCAGCCCTCCGCGCAGCCGCATCAACTCCGGATTGCCGATCGGGAGTCCGGCCAGATCTTCGGCCAGTACATGGAGGAGCGCCGGCCGCTCAATCAGGACGCCCAGGAGCGCCCGTTCCTGGGGCGAGCCATCCGTCTCAGTACCGGACAATCGGGCGGCCGATCCCGCCGGGAATGGCGCCGGTTCGGGGTCGCCTGGCCGGCGAAACGGACGCCTTGTTCCTGACCGCCAAGAGGGCAGGTCGGGGCGGCGCACGCGATTGAGTCTATTTCGCATATCGGTACGATAGTAATCGCGGACAACCGGGTCAGCGATCTCGGCCACCCTCTGCTCGACCGCGCGCTGCAGGCTGGCGCGGCGCTCCGGCGTGTCGGCGGCTTTGCCCTCGGTCTCCATGTCCCACACCATGTCGGATAGCGGACGGGCGAGATCGAGAATGCGCCGGATGGCGTCGGCACCTCGGCTGCGAATCAAACTGTCGGGATCCTCGCCAGCGGGCAATCCAAGGAAACGCAGACTCTTGCCTGCCCGCAACAGCGGCAGCGCCCGCTCGGCAGCGCGTGAGGCCGCGCGCCGGCCGGCATTGTCGCCGTCGAAACACAGAAAGGGCTCGTCGGCCAGCTTCCAAAGCTCGCCGAGTTGGCCTTCGGTGAGGGCAGTGCCGAGCGGCGCCACGGCGCCAGTGAATCCGGCGACATGCAAAGCGATCACATCCATGTAGCCTTCGGCCACGATGACGGGCTGATCCTTGGTCGCGGCTTGTCGAGCCCTGTCCAGGCAGTAGAGGTTGTCACCTTTGTGGAACAACGGTGTCTCGGGTGAATTGAGGTACTTGGGTTCGCCCGCACCCATCACGCGTCCGCCGAAGGCGATCACCCGGCCCCGACGGTCGGCAATCGGAAACATCACACGGCCGCGGAAGCGATCGTAGGGCGCGCGATTGTCTTCGGGCTGGATGGCAAGCCCGGCCTCGATAATCTTGTCGATCGGGACGTTTTCACGCGTCAGCGCAGCCATAAGTCCGTCGCGCGAATCCGGTGCGAAGCCCAAGCGGAAATCGTCAATCGTCTCCTCGCTGAGGCCGCGGCCGCGCAAATAATCGAGGCCGTGGCGGCCGACCGGCAAGCGTAGCTGCTTCTGGAACCAGCGTGCCGCCAGTTCGACGACCTCCTGCAGGGTCGAAGCGCGTTCGGCGCGCTCGCGTTCGGCCGGCGTGGCGCGCGGCACCGGCAGATTGACCTCGCGCGCGAGTTTCTCCACCGACTCCGGGAATGAAAGCCCTTCGGTCTTCATCACGAAGCCAACTGCGTCGCCGTGCTCGCCGCAGCCGAAGCAGTGATAAAAACCCTTCTTGTCGTTGACCGTGAAAGACGGCGTCTTCTCGTTGTGGAACGGGCAGAGGCCGGCGTATTCGCTCCCCGACTTGCGCTTCAGCGACACCTTGCGACCGACGACGTCGGACAGGCTGAGGCGCGCGCGCAGTTCGTCGAGGAAACCTGGTGGAAACGCCATCCCCTAAGATGGCCCTCGCACGGACGCCGCGCCACAGGGGATAGCGGGGAAGATCAGCCCGCCAGCGCTTTTTTGACGGTGGACGAAGCCTTGGCGAAGTCCATCTGGCCAGCGTATTTGGCCTTGAGCGCGGCCATGACCCCGCCCATGTCCTTGACCGACGTGGCGCCGGCGGCGGCGACGGCCTCGCGGACGGCGGCCTCAACGGCAGCATCATCCATCTGCTTCGGCAAGAAGCGTTCGATGATGGCGATTTCGGCCTTTTCCTTGTCGGCAAGGTCGGCGCGATTGCCCTTTTCGTAGAGAACGACCGATTCATTCCGCTGTTTGATCATGCCCTGCATCATCGACAGGATACGGTCGTCGGGCACACCCTCGCGGTTGGTCTCGGTCCGAGACGCAATATCGACTTCTTTGAGCTTGGCAAGGATCAGCCGAATCGTGCCCAGCGCGACGGTTTCGCGGGCGCGCATGGCATCTTTCATGGCCTCGTTCAGCTTGTCGCGCAGCATTGCTTCGATCCAAATGGCTAAGCGGCGGAAACTAATCGCCTAGCGTGCTGTTGGCAAACCAAATAAGCTATTGAAATAGCTTGTGAATTAGCTGCCGGCCGCACCTTGACCCTCTGCGACCGCTTGGTTACAACCCGCGCGGTTCGCAGGTCGCCTCCCCGGGCGGGGCCGGGCGGGCCGCACGAACGGACTAACTCATCATGACTTCACCAAAAACCGCCGGCGCAACTGACGCCGCGCCGCGTTGGGCCACGGCCGCCCTTATGCTGGCGGACGGCATGGTATTTTGGGGCAAGGGCGTAGGTGCCGCGGGCCATGCCGTCGGCGAGGTCTGCTTCAACACGTCGATGACCGGCTACCAGGAAATCATTACCGACCCCTCGTATGCCGGGCAGATCATCACCTTCACGTTTCCCCATATCGGCAATGTCGGTACCAATCCTGAAGACATCGAGAGCCTGACGCCTGCTGCCCGCGGCGTCGTGCTTCGTGGCGACATCACGGAAGCCGCCAACTGGCGGGCGGCCAAGCCTCTCGACGACTGGTTGAAGAGTCACAATCTGCCCGGCGTGTGCGGCGTTGACACTCGGGCCATTACACGCCGGATTCGCGACGGCGGTGCGCCGAGCGGCATTGTCGTCCATGCGCCCGACGGCAAGTTCGACATTCCCAAGCTGCGCCAGATCGCCCGGGAATGGCCAGGGCTCGACGGCATGGATCTCGCGATCGAGGTGACGACCAAGCAACTCTATAACTGGACCGAGACCAAGTGGGCGCTGGGCAAGGGCTACGGGAAATTGGATAAGCCCAGGTATCATGTCGTGGCCGTTGACTACGGTGCCAAGCGCAACATCCTGCGCTGCCTCGCCAACACTGGCTGCAAGGTCACGGTAGTGCCGGCGACGGCCACGGCTGAGGACATACTGCGTCACAAACCTGATGGAGTATTCTTGTCGAACGGTCCGGGCGATCCGGCGGCCACCGTCTCCTACAGCGTTCCGGCCATTCAGGCGGTGCTCGACAAGAAGGTACCGTTGTTTGGCATCTGCCTCGGCCATCAGATCCTGGCACTTACTCTCGGCGGCAAGACGCGCAAGATGGCGCGCGGCCACCGCGGCGCCAATCAACCGGTCAAGGATC
This sequence comes from uncultured Reyranella sp., assembly GCA_937915145.1. Lineage (GTDB taxonomy): Bacteria > Pseudomonadota > Alphaproteobacteria > Reyranellales > Reyranellaceae > Reyranella. The sequence continues at coordinate 2,229 of CALDNT010000133.1, read as the reverse complement.
TCACAACGGGGCGTGTCGAGATCACATCGCAGAACCATGGATTCTGCGTTGTGCCCGAATCGCTGCCCAAGGGCGTCGAAGTTACCCACGTCTCGCTGTTCGACGGGACCAACGAGGGCCTGCGCTGCACCGACAGGCCGGCGTTTTCGGTCCAGTACCATCCCGAGGCATCGCCCGGCCCGACCGACAGCCATTACCTGTTCGACCGTTTCATCGACATGATCGACAAGAGCAAGGGCAAATAGAGCATCCATGCCTAAGCGCACCGACATAAAGAGCATCCTCATCATCGGCGCCGGGCCGATCGTGATCGGCCAGGCCTGCGAGTTCGACTACTCGGGTGTACAGGCCTGCAAGGCACTCAAGGACGAGGGCTATCGCGTCATCCTGATCAACTCCAATCCGGCCACGATCATGACCGATCCGGGCCTGGTCGATGCGACCTACGTCGAGCCGATCACCCCGGACATGGTTGCGCGCATCATCGAGAAGGAGCGGCCCGACGCCATTCTGCCGACCATGGGTGGCCAGACGGCGCTCAACACGGCGATGTCGCTGCATCGCGACGGCCGTCTCAAGAGCCTGGGCGTCGAACTGATTGGCGCCAATGCAGAGGCAATCGACAAAGCCGAGGACCGGCTGCTGTTTCGCGACGCCATGATAAAGATCGGGCTGGAATGCCCCAAGAGCGAGGTCGTGCACAATCGCGAGGAGGCGGCGCACGCGTTGGAGAAGGTCGGACTGCCCGCCATCATCCGCCCGTCCTTCACGCTCGGCGGTACCGGTGGTGGCATTGCCTACAATCGCGACGAGTACTTCGAGATCGTTACGGGCGGCGTCGATGCCTCGCCGGTCGGTGAGGTATTGGTCGAGGAGTCGGTGCTCGGCTGGAAAGAGTACGAGATGGAAGTCGTGCGCGACAGCCGCGACAACTGCATCATCATCTGCTCGATCGAGAACATCGACCCAATGGGCGTTCACACCGGCGATTCGGTGACGGTCGCACCGGCGCTGACGCTGACCGACAAGGAATACCAGATCATGCGCGACGCTTCGATCGCGTGCCTGCGCGAGATTGGCGTCGATACCGGCGGATCGAACGTGCAGTTCGCCGTCGATCCGGCGACCGGCCGCATGGTCGTGATCGAAATGAACCCGCGCGTGTCGCGATCTTCGGCGCTGGCGTCGAAGGCGACTGGCTTTCCGATCGCCAAAGTCGCCGCGCGGCTTGCCGTCGGTTACACGCTCGACGAATTGCTAAACGACATCACCGGCACGACACCGGCCTCGTTTGAGCCGACAATCGACTACGTTGTCACCAAGATGCCGCGCTTTGCCTTCGAGAAATTTCCCGGAGCGGAAGCGCTGCTCACCACCTCGATGAAGAGCGTCGGCGAAGCGATGGCGATCGGGCGGACCTTCCAGGAGTCACTCCAGAAGGCGCTGCGCTCGATGGAGACGGGGTTGACCGGCCTCAACGAAATCGAGATCAAGGGCGCACCCGACAAGTCGGCCATTGTGGGCGCGCTGGTCCGGCCGACGCCCGACCGCATCCTGGTGATTGCCCAGGCATTCCGTCACGGTCTCTCAGTCGACGAAGTCGCCCAGGCATCGAAGTACGAGCCTTGGTTCTTGCGCCAGATTCATGAACTTGTCGAAGCCGAGGCCGTCGTTCGGACGCGGGGACTCCCCAAGGATGCCAAAGGTCTGCTCGATCTCAAGAAAAAGGGTTTCTCCGACGATCGTCTCGCCGAACTTGCCGGCCTGAAAGCCAGCGACGTGGCCAGCCGCCGTCGCAGTCTCGGTATCCGGCCAGTGTACAAGCGCATTGATACCTGCGCCGCCGAGTTCGAGTCCCACACACCCTACCTTTATTCTTGCTACGAGGGCGACGGAGAGCATCCCGCCGAGTGCGAGGCGGAGCCGACCGACCGTCGCAAGATCATCATTCTGGGCGGTGGGCCAAATCGCATCGGACAAGGTATCGAGTTCGACTACTGCTGCGTCCACGCCGTCTACGCGCTGCGCGAGGCCGGCTACGAGACCATCATGGTGAACTGCAATCCGGAAACGGTTTCGACCGACTACGACACTGCCGACCGCCTCTATTTCGAGCCGCTGACGGCCGAGGACGTGATCGAACTTGTCGAGGTCGAGCGCCGGAATGGCGAGTTGCTGGGGCTGGTCGTGCAGTTCGGTGGCAAGACGCCGCTCAAGCTTGCCAAGCCG
>CALDNT010000132.1 GCA_937915145.1 uncultured Reyranella sp. | reverse complement strand
GCGGGAACATATCTGACGGGGCAGTTGCTATTGGCGATGCCGGCGATGTCAGACTCCCGCTTCGACGGCACCGTGATCTATTTGTGTGCGCATTCACCTGAGGGCGCGTTGGGCCTCGTCGTGAACCGCTTGGTCGACCACATCAACTTCCCCGACTTGCTGGACCAGCTGAATATCGAAACCGACACGCCGGCCCGCCAGATCCGCGTCCATTTCGGCGGTCCGGTCGAAACCGGCCGCGGCTTCGTGCTGCATTCCGCCGACTACACGCAAGACAGCACGCTCCAGGTCAACGACCAGATCGGCTTGACCGCATCGGTCGGTATATTGGAGGCCATCGCCCAGGGCGACGAGACGCCGCGCCACAGCCTTCTTGCACTGGGCTACGCCGGATGGGGCCCAGGACAGCTCGACCATGAGGTCCATGCCAACGTATGGCTCCAGGCGCCAGCGGACGACGCGATCCTGTTCGATGCGAACATCGACTCGAAGTGGGACCGGGCGGTGGCGTCGCTGGGGATCGATATTTCGTTCCTGTCGTCAGACGCCGGTCACGCCTAGATCGTGATGCGCTCCCGCGCCAATCGCAGCGGCGCCGTGTGTTGACGCCAGGGATCGGTCGCGACCATCGCAAACAACTTGTGGTCCTGCCACACGCCGTTGATGCACAAATACTCGCGGGCAAGGCCCTCTTCGCGAAAGCCGCACTTCTTGAGCACGCCTTGGCTCGGCCGGTTTGATGGGATGCACGCGGCTTCAAGGCGGTGCAATCGAAGACCTTCAAAGACGAATCGCACGGTAACTTTGAGCGCGTCCGACATATAGCCCTGTCGGGCATAAGGACGTCCAACCCAGTAGCCCACCGACGTCGACTGGGTCACGCCACGCCGGATCTGGCTGAGCGTAATACCGCCGAGCAGCTGGTCGTCGTCCTTGCGAAAGATAAAAAAGGCAATGCCCTGATCCTCACGCACTTCGCGCGCGTAACGCCGGAGGCGGCGTCGAAACGCCGTGCGCGTCAATGCGTCGGCTGACCAGGTCGGCTCCCAGGGCTCGAGGAACGCACGCGACTCCTGGCGAACGGTAGCCCAATCGACATAATCCACAAGTTGCGGCAGGCGCAAACACACCCGCTCGCCAATCAGCTCGGGCAGTGCCGTTCCGGTCGTAAAGCTTCGAAGGAGTGCGCTCATCGCCCCCGCCCTGTTTCAGACTCCGAATCTTGCCGCAAAGGCATCGTAGTCTTCAAGTCGGTTGGCCGGGCCCATTACCGCGACCGTGGGCCGCGAGCCGGAAAAGGTCCGCTCAGCAAAGCGTTGCAGCCCCGCGGCGTCGACCTCATCAACCCGGGCAATGATCTCTTCGGTCGACAGGGGCCGGCCAAAGAGCAGCGTCTGGCGGGCGAATTGCTCGCACCGCGCGGAGGAACTCTCAAGCGACATCATGAGGCCGGCCTTCAGTTGGGTCCGCGCCCGCGCCACTTCGCTTTCCGGTGGCCGCGCCGTCGACTTATGCATCTCGTCGACCATTGCCGGAATTAGCTCTTCCACGTCGCTCTCGCCGGTGCCGGCATAAATCCCGAACATCCCGCCGTCAGTGTAGGACGACGTGAAAGAATAGATCGAATAGCACAGGCCCCGGCTCTCCCGGATCTCTTGAAATAGCCGAGACGACATCCCGCCGCCGAGCAGCGTCGAATAAACCTGCGCGGTGTAATAGTCCGGGTCGTCGTAAGGAATGCTGTCAAAGCCGACCAGAAAGTGCACCTGTTCGAGATCGCGGATTTCCCGAAATTCGCCGCCTTGATAGCGCGCCGTCTCTTCAAGCTGCGGTCCGTTCGCGCGCAAGCCGCCGAACTTTTCCGTCGCCATCGCAACGAGCGCGTCGTGATCGACCCGACCGGCCGCGGCAAGGACCATCCGCCCCGCGTAATATTGCTCACCCAAATATCCGGTGAGATCGCCGCGCTGGAAGCCCGACACCCCGTCGGGCGTTCCCAAGATGGCCCGGCCGATCGCCTGATCGGGATAGGCCGCCTCTTGGAAATGATCGAACACGATGTCATCGGGCGTGTCGTTGGCCTGCCCAATTTCCTGGATCACGACCGACTTTTCGCGCTCAAGCTCGGCTGGATCGAAGGTCGAATTTTGCAAGATGTCGCCGATGACATCCACCGCCAGCGGTACGTCGTCCTGCAAAACGCGGGCAAAGAACGCCGTTTGCTCGCGCGAGGTATAGGCATTCAGATGGCCACCGACGGCCTCGATTTCCTCGGCGATATCACGGGCGGTGCGCCGCGCGGTGCCCTTGAACACCATGTGCTCGATCAGGTGAGAAATACCGTTGTGCGATTTGCGCTCGTTGCGCGCACCAGTGTCGACCCAAACGCCAACCGCGGACGTCGCCAGATGCGGCGAGTCCTCGCTCACGATGCGCAACCCGTTGGGCAGGGTCGTCAGATGTGGCTGCCGCATGGCTCAGGCCGCCCGTGCGCGGTCGCTGACATAGGCCTCGACCGCACCGAGGTCATTGGCCAAGACGTCGAAGCGTTCCGCGCGCGTCGTCAAATCGGCGAGGCGTGCCGGCAATGCCGGTCGCACCCCCGTCGCCCGTTCCACAGCCTCGGGGAATTTCGCCGGATGCGCCGTCGCCAGATGCACCAGGGGGACGCCGTCCTGACGGTGGCGCCGGCCGGCACCGATTCCAACCGCAGTATGT
>CALDNT010000131.1 GCA_937915145.1 uncultured Reyranella sp. | reverse complement strand
CTGGCGAGAAGGCAAGAAGTACGATGACATAGCGGGTTTCTGCAAAGGAGTGAGGCTAGAGGAGATCAGGGAGCACAACTACGTCCTTACTCCTGGGCGATATGTCGGTGCGGCAGACGTTGAAGATGACGACTTACCATTTCCAGAACATTTCGCTGCGCTACGAACGAAGTTGGAAGAGGAGTTCTCTGCCAATCGCAAACTCGAAGAAGTGATTCGACAGGCTTTGGTGAGAATCGCTAATGCCCAGTGATAACACATCTACCGTTCTTCTCGGTGATTTGTTGTCCGACGATCGCGGAATTTCCGTGGGTGTCATGTATCCAGGTGAGCATGACTCGGCAGGTATTCCCTTAATTAGATCGGGGGACTTGGCGGGTGATCGCATTAACTCTGCCCCTGCATTTCGCATCTCTCCTCATGTTCACCACGAGTATCGACGAACTGAACTTCTTGGTGGTGAGCTCCTGATGACGTTAGTCGGGGACGTTGGCCGTTGCGCCATTGTTCCCAAACAAATGCGTGGATGGAATGCGGCGCGCGCCATCGCAGTGATGCGGTTCAAAAACCCGGATGATGCGAACCTTGCTAGGTTTGCTCTAATGAGCCGCACAGTGAAGCACCTAGTCGTGTTGACGGACCGCAACGACCTCGACGATCAGCTCTTTGCCACCTTCAGCATGTGCAAGGACCTGCTGCGCCAGACGCCGCTGCAGGCCGAGGATCGCGCGCATCTCCGCAAACTGCTCGACCGACCTTCCGGCGGCGTGATCTTCACAACCCTACAGAAATTCTCGCCGGCGGCAGACGCGACCGACTATCCGGTGCTGACCGAGCGGCGCAACGTCATCGTCATCGCCGACGAGGCGCACCGCAGCCAGTACGGCTTCGATGCCAGGGTCGACCGCAAGACAGGCGAGATTTCCTACGGCTTCGCCAAGTACATGCGCGACGGCCTGCCCAACGCGTCGTTCATCGGCTTTACCGGCACGCCGATCGAGACGGGCGACGTCAACACGCCGGCCGTGTTCGGCGACTATATCGACATCTACGACATCAGCCGGGCGGTCGAGGACGGCGCCACGGTGCCGATCTACTACGAGAGCCGGCTGGCGCGGATCGAGCTCGACGAGGACGAGAAGCCCAAAATCGACGCGGAGATCGCCGAACTTACCGAGGACGAAGTCGAGACCGAACAGGAGCGGCTGAAGCGCAAGTGGGCGAGTGTCGAGGCACTGGTCGGCTCGAAGAAGAGGCTGGCGCTGGTGGCCGAAGACCTGGTGAGGCATTTCGAGGCCCGCATGGCGGCGCTCGACGGCAAGGCCATGATCGTTTGCATGAGCCGCCGCATCTGCGTGGCGCTCCATGACGCCATCAAGGAACTACGTCCACAGTGGCATGGCGCCGACGATGAGGCCGGGGCCATAAAAGTGGTGATGAGTGGCGCCGCCTCAGATCCCCCCGCGTGGCAGGAGCATATCGGCAAGCGGCCCAAGGCGCGGCGCGAGCTGCTGGCCAAGCGCGCCAAGGATGCCAATGACCCGCTCAAGCTGGTGATCGTGCGCGACATGTGGCTGACGGGATTCGACGCGCCCTCGATGCACACGATGTATGTCGACAAGCCCATGAAGGGGCACGGGTTGATGCAGGCCATCGCCCGCGTGAACCGGGTGTTCAGCAACAAGCCGGCTGGGCTCGTGGTCGACTACATCGGCGTCGCCCAGAACCTCAAGAGCGCCCTGGGGCAGTATTCGCCGGGCGACCGAGATCAAACCGGGATCGACGAGGCCGAAGCCGTCCGGGTGATGCTGGAGAAGTACGAGGTGGTGAAGGCCATGTTCCGGCCCGACACCAAGGGTGGCTTCGACTATCGCAAGGCGCTCGATCCCAAGGCCAGCGCCACCGCCCGGCTGGCGATCATGGCCGGGGCCATCGACTGGGTGTTGACGCTGCAGCAGGAAGCGGCGGCGAAGGAAAAGACCGACGAAGAGAAGAAGCGCGCGCACCGGCGCTTCGCCGATGCTGTCGTCGCCCTGTCGAAGGCGTTCGCCCTTGCCTCGGCCAGCGACGAGGCCCGGGCGATCCGCGACGAGGTCGGCTTCTTCCAGGCCATCCGCGCCGCCCTGATCAAGAGCGTGCCGGGCGACGGCAAGAAGAGCGCGGCCGACCGGGAGCTGGCCATTCAGCAGCTCGTGAGCCGCGCCGTCGTGTCGACGGAGATCGTCGACATCATGAAGGCGGCGGGTTTCGAAAGCCCCGATATTTCGATCCTGTCCGACGCCTTCCTCGCCGAAGTCCGCGATTCCGACAAGAAGAACCTGGCCATCGAGGCGCTGAAGAAGCTCATCAACGGCGACGTGCGCGCCCAGTCGCAACGCAACGTGACACAAAGCAGGGCCTTTTCCGAGCGGCTGGAGGCGGCCATCGCCCGCTATCACCTGAACGCCATAACGACGGCGCAGGTGCTCGACGAGCTGATCCAGCTCGCCAGGGACATTCGCGCCGCGCGGTCGCGTGGCGCGGAGACCGGCCTGACCGACGAGGAAATCGCCTTCTATGACGCGCTGGCCGAGAACGCGAGCGCGCGCGAGGCCATGGGCGAACCGGCGCTGCGGGTGATCGCGACCGAACTGGTCAAGAACGTCAAAGGCAGCGTCTCGACCGACTGGACCCACCGCGCCAGCGCCCGCGCGCGCATCCGGGTGCTGGTGAAGCGCATCCTCCGCAAATACGGCTATCCGCCAGATCTGGAGGACGCGGCCGTGCAGAACATCCTGCAGCAGGCCGAGGTGCTTTCGGCGGAGTGGGCGAGCTGACGCTCGTCGGCCACGTTCTGAAAGACCACTGAGTCAGAACCGAGTCGCTGTTTGATGCGCCTCCGGCCGGTACCCGGCCCGGATAGCCTCGACGATGGGCCGCGGCGTCAGGACCGTGACCGTTTCATCGGGCGCGACGTCGGCGGGCGGCCCATAGCCCGCCAGGGACCACGGCCGCACCGCGCCGTCCCACTTGAGGAAGGCCGCACCGCCTCTGTCGATCATGACGCCATCGGGCAGGCCGGCGAGCGGCGCGTCGAAGGTGATCTTGCCGCGCCATCGCTCGATCCGCTCAGCGTGGAGGACGCGATCCATGTCGGCCGCGCGTACGCGTTCGCCGCCACGGCCGGCGCCGGCCGCCCAACCCTCGACGAAGCGGCGAAAAGCCTCCCGGCGGCATTCGGCGCAGGGGCGGTGGCCGGCCGCCAGCGCCGTTGCCTCGTCGAGAAAGAACAGTTCGGTGCAATAGCCGGGCCGCATGAGTTGCCGGCGGCGTCCCTTGAACGACAGCCGGCAGGACAGCCACGCTCTCGTCGTCCAGCGGCGCCGGCTGAGCGCGCGGTGGGCGTCGTGCAGGCAGCCGCGGTTGCCCATCAGGGTCCCGCGCGCTTCGGAGGAGGCGATCTCGCCGAACGGCGTCACGCGGTTCTGCAGCGGCATGCCGTCTTTTTGCACGCGGGGCGGCGGCGGCAAAGCCGGCGGCCGCGCCCTGCGTTCCGGTGCGCCCAGCCATGCAAACCCCGATTTGCAGGTGGCGATTGTATACTTGACATACCAAACGGTTGCGCCTAGGTTGGGGATACCAACCAAGGAATGCAGCCGTGGCCGACATTACGAACCCCACCTTCACCGATGAGAATGCAGCCCGCGAAGCCCTAGAGGCGATCCGCTGGCCGTCCGGCCCGGTGTGCCCGTTCTGCGGCTGCATCGACAACAGCACCCGTATGCAGGGCAAGACGACCCGTCCGGGCCTCCTGAAGTGCAACGACTGCCGCAAGCCCTACAGCGTCACGATTGGCACCCTGTACGAGCGTTCGCATATCCCCCTGCACAAGTGGCTGCTGGCGACCCATCTGCTCGCCTCGTCCAAGAAGGGCATGAGCGCGCACCAGCTGCACCGCCTGCTGGGCATTACCTACAAGTCGGCTTGGTTCATGACGCATCGCATCCGCGAGAGCATGGGTCCGGTTTCTGGCGAGCCTCCCATGGGCGGCGAAGGCAAGACGGTCGAGGCGGACGAGACGTACATTGGCCGTAAGCGCGGCATGAAGATCGGCCACGCCTACCACCATAAGCAGCCCGTCGTGTCGCTGGTGGAGCGCAATGGCCGCGCCCGCTCGTTCAAGGTTGATCGTGCGACGCCGCATGTGATCCGCCGCATCGTGACGGAGAACGTATCGAAGGCGTCGGCGCTAATGACGGATGAGCATGTTGCCTACAAGGCTCCCGGCAAAGAGTTCGCCAGCCACGAAAGCGTCAATCATTCCAAGGATGAATACGTTCGCGGGGCTGCCCACACGAACACGGTCGAAGGCTTCTACTCGATCTTCAAGCGCGGGATGAAGGGCGTCTATCAGCACTGTAGCGAACAGCACTTGCAGCGCTACCTGCATGAGTTCGATTTCCGCTACAGCAACCGCACGGCCTTGGGCGTGTCGGACAAGGAGCGCGCCGACAAGGCCCTAAAGGGCATCGAGGGCAAGCGCCTCACTTATCGGCGGACTTACGGGCGGACCTCGCCCCCTTCGCTGGGGTAACGCGGCGCTTCGCAGGCTTCTTGCCAGCATCCTTGACGAGTAGGCGCGGGGCTGGCGGAGTCGCCAGCATCCGGCGCACGACTGCCTCTGTCGCCGGATCTAGCCTCGGGGAAGGTTTTGCCATGCCGCAACCTATTCGTACTTCTCAGACAATCACAGTTGATTTCTCGCCTAGCGCAATCGAGAAACGGCCGCACTTGGCTAAGTATCCGGCAATAATATCGGCGCATTGGAACGACATGGAAGCGCGCGTCGTGATTTTTGCGGCGGCCCTTCTAGAGCAAGAGGCCAAGACCGTAATCTCCATCTTCCTGGCGTTGACCGGTGACGCGCCCCGGCGAGCATTCGTCGACGCGATTGTCGGTATGAAGTTGGACAAATGCCAACGCGAACGATTCATCGAGATACAGAGGGGCATTTCCAGTCGATATGCCGAGCGCAACAAAGTCATACATTCCGCATGGGGCGTTAGCCCCACCTACCCGCAGGACTTGCTTTGGGGCGACAGTCGAGATGCCATCGCTATGATGCCCGACATCATGGAATTGGCGCCCGACAAAGAAGCTGTTGTGAAGCGCCTTCACGAAGAGCAGTCCAATCTACAAGTGTGGAACGAGTCCGACTTTCTGGCTGTGATTTCACGGATGGCTGAAACTAGGAAGCAGCTGGATGATTTCATTCAACCGTTCGTGGCTCGTTACTTCGGGCCGCACTGAGCACGCCCTTAGCGATGTACTTTGCCTCATCATCACTAACCGGAGCGCCCTGTCCCCAACGCTCTCCAAAATAGACGGCCAAGTACCGAGTGGCGTTCTCTAGCTCACCCTCGACGACCGGTATCGGATATTCCCTGCGGGGCATGATGACCACATCCTAGCACGTAACCTGATTCCTTACCATACCCCCCTTGGAAGGGGATAAAACGCACGCCGGCCTGTCAAAGGTAATGATATCAAGCACTTGACAGGGTATGTCAAGTATACAATCGCCTTGCAGGTTCGACAGGATTATGCTAGGAAATTGACTATTCTGGCGGGCGTGCAGTCCCGCCATCCCTGACTCCATCCCGAAACCCCGTCCGGCCCGCCCGCGCCCGAAGAGCTCGCGACGTTCCTGCGTCACCTCGAGGCCAGCGGCCGGCGGGCGTGCTGACTCATTTTCAGACAGGCCGGCGATTTGCGCCGTCGTCGAAAAGAATCTTTTGGTTCAAGCCGGCCGGCGCTTTACGAATTTCCGGACAGACACATCTCGGACAACTGGCGTCTGAAAAACCGGCCGCCGATGGTCCACGGCCGACCGGCGCCGGCGTTACTTCGCGTCGGCGGCGACCTGGACCTTGACCATCTTGTCGGCCGGTGCCGGAACGCTGCCGCCCTGGCCGACGCCGCGCTTGATCTTGTCGACGAACTCCATGCCCGACGTCACCTTGCCCCACACCGTGTACTGGCCGTCGAGGAAGTTCGAGTCCTTGAACACGATGAAGAACTGGCTGCGCGCGCTGTTGGGATCGTTGGTGCGGGCCATCGAGACGGTGCCGCGGACGTGCGGCTCCTTGGAGAATTCGGAATTCAGCAGTTCGCCCATGCCGCCGCTGCCGGTGCCCTGGGGGTCGCCGGTCTGGGCCATGAAGCCTTCGATGACGCGGTGGAAGACGATGCCGTCGTACTTGCCTTCGCGGGCCAGCTTCTTGATCTGGGCGACGTGCTTGGGCGCCAGGTCGGGGCGCATCTCGATGACGACGCGGCCATCCTTGAGGTCGATGTAGAGGGTGTTTTCCTTGTCCATGGCGGCGGTCGCTCCTGCGAACATGAGAAAGACAGCGACAAAAATCGGCGTCAGCGCCAAACGCATGACGAAATCCTTCGGCTGAACCGCGCCCCAGGATGTGGCGGGCGCGCGACCTTACTGTCCGGTGCTCGAAAGACAAGAGGGACGGACGGACGGTCGGGATCCGGCGATGAGGCCTCGGAAGCGCACGAAAATCGATTGATTCACAGGGATGCAGGTTGCCCGGGGTGACCCTGGCGGGCGACATTGAGGCGCCGTCGTCGATCCTGCGCCAGCGACTGCGACCGGCCGCCACATACCGAGCAGGGGTGAAAACCCGTTACCTGCCAGAGCTATATCTGGTACTAACCGCTTTGAAATGCGGGGGATTTTGCGGTTCGGAATACCGGAAGGATTCGGGGCCGCTGAGGGGACGAATACATGGTCGGCAAGCGCGTGTTGGGCATTCTGGGATTTCTGGCGGCGGCCGCGGGGCTTGGCGTCGCGGGCGGCGCCAGCGCACAGCCGGTCGTCGGCGTGCCGCATCAGTGGCAGATGGATTTTCCGCCCTCCTATACGCCTCTGATGGAGAAGGTGGCGTCGCTGCACGACCTGCTCCTGGTGCTCATCACCGTGATTTCCGTGTTCGTGCTGTTTCTGCTGATTTATGCGATGTGGCGGTTCCATGCCTCGCGCAACCCGACGCCGGCGACCTCGACGCACAACACATTCCTCGAGATCGCCTGGACGATCATCCCGATCCTGATCCTCGTGATCGTGGCGATCCCGTCGTTCCGGCTCCTGTACTACGGCGACAAGGCGGTCGATGCCGCCTTTACGATCAAGGTCACCGGCAACCAGT
>CALDNT010000130.1 GCA_937915145.1 uncultured Reyranella sp. | reverse complement strand
TCTGGCAGCTTGCCGAGGCACTCGCCGGACGGGGACCGCCAGCCGCCCTCGCCGCCTTGCGGGAGAAATACCCCACCGGCACGCTCGCCGTGCTCCGGATGCCGGCCGAGGTCTGGCAGGATCTCGCGGCCGGGTCGGGCGAACTCGTGGCCTTCGTCCGGCCGCGCGATCTGACAGGGCGCTAATGCCTTCCTATCCTGCGCGACCCACCTTCCGCCCAACTCCTTGATTCATCCGTCTTTTCGCACCCATTCCAGACCGAAAAACGGGAAACAAAATGGGACATTTTTGGCGGACATTCTCCGGCATTCCTGTCGTCAAGGTGACGACAGGATTATCATAGGACACTTCCTCTAAAGGTCAAGCAGCTCCAGCCCGTCAGTAGGTCCCGGGGTACTGCCCGCCGTCCATCAGCAGGTTCTGGCCCGTGATGTAGCTCGCGTGCGCGCTGCACAGGAACGCGCAGGCGGCACCGAATTCCTCCGGCGTGCCGAAGCGACCGGCCGGATTCATCTTGGCGCCGGCGCTGTACTCGTCCTCGTAGCTCTTGCCGCTCTTGGCTGCGCGCGCCTTGTAGGTGCCGCGCAGGCGGTCGGTGTCGAACGGGCCGGGCAGCAGGCCATTGATGGTAACGCCGTGCTTCACCGTCACGCGCGCCACGCCGGCGACGAAGCCGGTGAGGCCGCTGCGCGCACCGTTGCTGAGGCCGAGGATGTCGATCGGCGCCTTCACCGAACTCGAGGTGATATTCACGATACGTCCGAACCCGCGCTTCATCATGCCATCCACCGATGCCTTGATGAATTCGATCGGCGTCAGCATGTTGGCATCGATCGCCTTGATCCAGTCGTCGCGCTTCCAGTCGCGGAAGTCGCCCGGCGGCGGACCACCGGCGTTGTTGACGATGATGTCCGGCTCGGGACACGCTGCAAGCACGGCATTGCGTCCGGCATCGGTCGTGACGTCGATCGCGATTGCCGTCACTTTGACGCCGGTTGCCTTACGAATTTCCTCCGCCGTTGCGTCCAGTTCGGACTTGGTGCGGGCGTTGATGACAAGATCAACGCCTTCGCGCGCCAGCGCCATGGCGCACCCCTTACCCAAGCCCTTGCTCGCCGCGCAGACAATCGCCTTGCGGCCCTTGATGCCCATATCCATTTTCAGCTCCCTATTTCACACGTGTCCAAATCTGGGTCTCGCCGAACATCGGCGAACCGACGTAGCCACGCAAGCGGAGTGTGCCGTCGGCCTGCAGGCTGATGTTGGCCGAATAAATCTTGCCATTCTCGCCGTTGTATATCTGCCCGCCGTCGTAGGCGTTGGGATCGGCCGTCCTCTTGAAGCCCCAGATCAGCGGCATGCCCAGCACCTTGCGGCTGCGCAGGGCGGGATCGGCATTGCGATAGTCGGTCGCCACGTCTGGCGCCACCACGACGCCATCCGGTCCCTTGGGATTGATCAAACCGACAATGAAGCCGCAAAGCGGACCGCTTGCCGCATTCTGGCATGGCCCGATCCTGACCTGCGCCACGCCAGAGGCGGTGAGCCAGGTACCCATCACCGACGGCGTCTGTGCCGAGATGGCCGGCGCGAATACGGCGAACAACGCCGCCAACAACAAACTCCTCATCGTTCCCTCCTAGGGCGGCGGCGATGCGCCGGACAACTCTCCCAGAACGTCGGCCGCCAGCCGCCGGTCGATCTCCCGCTGCTCGACCAGCGCGCGGCGATCAAGCGCCGCCACGACCCGCCGCGCGGCCTCCGCCGACCTCTCCATATGCGACACCAGATACTGCACGACACCTGCACCTGCGTGCAATTGCCTGTCGCCAAGCTGTTTCAGGATGATCGACCCCAGCAGTTCGTCGTCGGGAGGCGCCACCGCCACGGCAGGTGCCGCGCGCAGCCGCGAGGCCAGATCGGGCAGCGCAATCGACCAGTGGGCCGGCGGCGACGTCGCGGTCAGCAGCAGGTGGCCGCCGCGCTCCCGCATCAGATTGTAGAGATGGAACAGGCCCCGCTCCGGGGCACGATCCGCACCTTCGATGACGATGGCGGGCGACGCCGCCGCCAGTTCCACGAGGTCCGCTACGGTCTTGCCGTCGAGGTCAGACCCATTGACAAGAACCGCGCCGGCGCGCGCCGCCCAGATGCGGGCAAGATGGGTCTTGCCGCAACCGGTGGGGCCGCTCAGTGCCAACGCCGGCGACGGCCAGTCCGGCCAGCGATCGACCCAGGCGAGCGCCTCGCCATTGCCACCCGCCACGACAAAGTCCTCGCGGGCGTAGGTTGGCGGCGGCAGAGCCAGCTCAAGAGTGAGTTGGTTGGGCATCGCCCGCTCAACCGGCGCTGCGACCAAGGTAGATCGAACTCTCGCGATAGCGCTCAACCAGGTAGCGCACGATTACGCCGATCACCGCGGCCGTCGGTACCGCTACCAGCACGCCGACGAATCCGAACAACGAGCCCCCCGCCAACAGGGCGAACATGATCCAGACCGGATGCAGCCCCACCCTGTCGCCCACCAGCTTGGGCGACAGCACGTTGCCTTCCATGGTCTGGCCGAAAAGAAACACTGCGGCGACCTTGGCCACGCCCAGCCATTCCGGCGGGAACTGCACCAGCGCCATGCCGATCGCCAATACCGCGCCGACAAAGGTGCCGACGAACGGGATGAAGGAAATGGCACCGGCGATCAGGCCGATGACCAGACCGAACTGCAGGCCGACGAGAGAAAGCCCGACGCCGTAGATCGACGCCAGGCACAGGCAGACCAGCGCCTGCCCTCTCAGATAGCCGGCGATGGCGGCATTGGACTCCCGCCCCAGCCTGCGGATCGTGTCGGCGTGATCGCGCGGCAGGCCGGAATCGATCGCGGCGACTACTTTTTCCCAGTCGCGCAGCAGATAGAACGTCACGACGGGTGTCAGGAAGAGCAGCGCGAGCAAGTTCACTATAGCCGCCCCGCGCCTTGCCAACTGGCTGGCGAAGCTCGCCGCGACGGACAGCGCCTGCCCCGCCCACTGCGACACCTCGGCCTGGATTGACTGAAGGCTGAGCGACGGCATTCCGAATTTCTCGCGCAACGGCTCGACGAGCGGCTGAAGGCGCATCGCCGCCTTGACGGCATACTCCGGCGTCTTGGCGATCAGATCCTGCAGCTGGCCGAACAGCGGCGGCAGGATCGCCATCACCACGCCGACCGCGATCAGCGCGGCGATGATCGTTACCACGGTCGTCGCCAGCGTTCGCGACAACCCGACGCGCTGCAACCGGACAACCACGGGATCGAGGAAATAAGCGACGACGATCCCGACGACGAAGGGCAGCAGGATGTCGTTCAGCAGCCAGAGGATCAGCAGGAAAACGACCGCCGCGCCGCCCCAGAAGGACCACCGCCCCGCTTTCTCCGACGGGCTCATGCCTCAGGCTCCGCCATCAGGCGTCATCGTGCCTGCAGCCGCCACTGGCCCGCGTCGTTTTCCAGCCTCAGGCCGGCCTGCGCCAGGGTGCGCTGAAGCTCTTCGGAGGTGCCAAAATACTCAAGATGAAGTTCGGCGCGGTCCGCTTCAAGCGAGCGCACGATCACACTCTTGACCGCCGGCACCGCACCGAGGCGCTGACGCACCTGCACCCAGTCGCCCAGAGCCCTGATCGGCACGGTAACATCGAGGGCGTCCTGCGAGTCGCGATGGACGACGGCGATACTGCGCCACTGCTCGTCGAGCTGGGTGTGCATCTTCTTCGCCGCCTCGGCGAGCTGGCCCGCACCATCGACGGTTGCTTTGGCGATCTCGCTGCGGGCGCCGGTCTGCATGTCGTAGCGGACGCCGCCGACTGTGAGGCTGCCCGCGTCCTTGTCGCCATCGACGATGGCCACGACGATCGTCGGCGCGCGATAGCGTTCGTTCAGTCGCGCCAGGGCGGCGACGTCGCCGACATAGGCTTCCTCCGCCGACAGTGCGTTCTGGTCGATCTGGTCGCCGCGCAGCACCGTCACGGGCACGGCGCTTCCGGCCGTATCCAGAGTACGCCAGCCCTCGCGCCAGACGTTGAGGCTATCGAGCGGCTCGACCCCGGCCGCGCCTTTCCACAGCGGAATGACCAGTGCCGGTCGCGCGACGGTTTCGACAATCTTCGCGCCGCTGGCGGCCAGCCAGGCCTTCGCCTGGTCGGCAGCGAAAACCACGTTCAGCGTGGCGATGTAGCGATTGGGTACCGACCGCTCGCGGACGAACTCGACACCGCGGATCATATCGTTGAGCCGCGCATCGTCGAGCGGCGGTACATGGCCGCGATCCTCCGCCGCCACCAGCCGGTCGACCAGTTGGCGAACGGCCTGGCGCTTGGCCTCCTGGATACCCTGCTCGCGTGCCTTGATCGCGTCGGCAGCACTTGCATCGACGTCGATGCCGCCGATCGTATAGGAATTGCTGCCCGACACCTGCGCGATGGCGGTGCCATGGACGCCAAGCGCCATCAGCAGAATTGCGGCAATCGTGGAAAACCTGGGGCCTATCGGCATTGCGGGGGTCCGGTTTTTGGCTATGTTCGCGCCAACATCTAGCACGCCCCCTGTCTAGCACGAATGAGCATGGCTTGAAGCCCGACGCCCCCGGCCACAATCGGCCGCCCCTGACCTACAAGGATGCCGGCGTCGATATCGATGCCGGCGACGCCCTGGTCGAGCACATCAAGCCGCTGGCCCGCAGCACCGACCGGGTGGGCGTCATGGGGGCCCTGGGGGGATTTGGCGGCTTGTTCGACCTCAAGGCCGCAGGCTTCCGCGATCCCATTCTCGTCTCGGGCACCGACGGCGTCGGCACCAAGCTCAAGGTGGCGATCGAAGCCGGCAATCCCGACACGGTCGGCATCGACCTGGTGGCGATGTGCGTCAACGACATCGTGGTCCAGGGCGCCGAGCCTCTGTTCTTCCTCGACTACTACGCCAGCGGCCGCCTCGACGTAGACACCGGCCGGCGCGTCGTCGCCGGCATTGCCGAGGGCTGCCGCCGCGCCGGTTGCGCACTGATCGGTGGCGAGACCGCCGAAATGCCTGGCATGTATGCCGACGGCGACTTCGATCTGGCCGGCTTCACCGTCGGCGCGGCGGAGCGCGATGGGTTGTTGCCGCGGCCCGACATTGCACCGGGTGACGTCGTGCTGGGCCTTGCCTCGAGCGGCGCCCACTCCAACGGCTATTCTCTGGTGCGCAGTGTCGTGAAGCGGAGCGGCCTTGCCTACGATGCCCCCGCCCCCTTCGCCAAGACGTCGCTGGGCCAGGCGCTGCTTGAGCCGACACGCATCTATGTGAAGCAAGTGCTGGCCGCGATGCGCGCGAC
>CALDNT010000129.1 GCA_937915145.1 uncultured Reyranella sp. | reverse complement strand
CAACATGCTGGCACAGAATGTCTTCAAGGTGCCCGAGAGCAAGATGCGGGTGATTGCGGGCGACGTCGGCGGCGGATTCGGCACCAAGGGATGGCAGTATATCGAGCATCGCCTGACGCTGTGGGCGGCGCGCAAGCTGCTGCGTCCGGTCAAATGGACCTGCGAGCGCAGCGAAGCAGTGATGGCCGACGAGCACGGCCGCGACAATATCGGCGAGATCGAGCTGGCCCTCGACAAGGACAACAGGTTCGTGGCGCTGCGGCTCAATATGATCGCCAATATCGGCGCCTATGTCGGCTCGGACCGCAACCTGCTGTCGCCGTTCGGCATGATCGGCACGGTGCTGGGCGTCTATCTGATACCCAAGGCCTACATCAACGTGGTCGGCGTGCTGTCGAATACCAACCCGACCGCGCCCTACCGCGGCGCAGGGCGACCGGAAGCCATCTATTTGATTGAACGCCTGATCGACGAGGCAGCGCGCGAACTGGGCGTCGACCGGGTCGATCTGCGACGCAGGAACATGCTGTCGGAAGCATCCCTGCCGTACCAGAGCCCGGTCGGGCCGTTCTACGATTGCGGCGAGTTCGAGAAGAACATGGACATGGCCATCAAGCTCGCCGACGTGGCGGGCTACGCGGCGCGGGCCGAGGAGTCGAAGAAGCGCGGCAAGCTGCGCGGCCTCGGCATCGTCAATGCCATCGAACAGGCGGCCGGCACGGCGCAACCGGAATATGCCGAGATCCGCTTCAACCCCAGCGGCACGGCGGCGTTGCTCATGGGCACCAAGAACCAGGGCCAGGGCCATGAGACGATGTTCAAGCAGATCCTGAACGAGCGTCTGGGCATCGACCCGGGTGACGTGCAGTTCATCGACGGCGATACCGATCGCGTCGCCTTCGGCATGGGCACCAACGGCTCGCGCTCGACGGTGCTGGGCGGCTCGGCGCTGTTTGAGGCCGCCGGCAAGGTGATCGCGAAGGGCAAGGTGCTGGCCGGCCACCTGCTCGAGGCCGGCGAGCAGGACATCGAATTCAGCGACGGCGTCTTCAAGGTCGCCGGCACCGACAAGGCGTTGCCGCTGAAGCAGGTGGCGATGGCGGCCTTCAATCCGACCAAGTGGCCCAAGGGCTTTGAAGGCGGCCTCTACGAGAACGCCACATTCAAGGGCGAGAAGGATACCTATCCCAACGGCTGCCACATCTGCGAGGTCGAGGTCGATCCCGATACCGGCGAGGTCAGGCTCGATCGCTATGCCGTGGTCGACGATGTCGGCACGGTGATGAACCCGACAGGGCTGAAGGGCCAGATCCATGGCGGCGTGGCCCAGGGCGTCGGCCAGATCCTGAGCGAGCAGGTCGTTTGGGACCGCGAGAGCGGCCAGTTGCTGACCGCGAGCTTCCTCGACTACGCAATGCCGCGGGCCGACACGATGTGCAGCATGGAGATCAAGAGCAACCCGGTGCCGACCAAGTACAATCCACTGGGGGCCAAGGGCGCGGGCGAGGCAGGCACGGTGGGTGCCATGCCGGCGGTGATGAATGCGGTGCTGGATGCGCTGGCGCCGCTTGGCGTCAGGGACGTGGCGATGCCGGCCACCGCGCAGAACGTGTGGCGGTCCATTGAACAGGCGAAGAAGCAGGGAGCAGTCGGATGAGCGTTCTGGAAGGGCCGCGCAAGGAAGTGCGGCATGTGATGAAGGACGGCAGCGCCTATTGGGTCGAGTTCAAGGACGGCAAGATCGTCTTTGCCGACGGCCGCACCTGCGACGAGAACGACGTGGTGCATCTGCCGCCGTGCAACCCGACCAAGATCCTTTGCGTGCACGTGAACTACATCTCGCGCTACTTCGAGTTCCGCAACACGCGCGTGCCGCCGCCGACCCCGACCTATTTCCAGAAGCCCCTGACCGCACTCAACGCCCACAAGGGCGAGCTGATCAAACCCAAGGGCTACAAGTACGTGAACTACGAAGGCGAGATGGCCGTCGTGTTCGGCAGGGTGACCAAGAACGTATCGCGTGAAGAGGCCTGGGACTGCATCGCAGGCTTCGCGCCGTCCAATGATTTCGGCTGTCACGATTTTCGCGATACCGACGCGGGTTCGATGTTGCGCGTAAAAGGCATGGACGGGTTCTGCCCGATCGGGCCGGGCCTGGTGTCGGGGGTCGACGTGCGCCAGTCGACGCTGCGTTCCTACAAGAACGGCAAGATGGTGCAGGAGGGCGCGGTCAGCGAGCAGATATTCGACTGCGGCTACCTGATCGCAGACCTCGCGCGCCACATCACTTTCCTGCCAGGCGACATCCTGCTCACCGGCACGCCGGCGAATTCGCGGCCGCTCGAGGCCGGCGACACGATCGACGTCGAGGTGTCGGGCGTAGGTCGGCTGTCGAACAGGGTCGTCGAGGTGCCGGCGCCGCGCGCCGATGTCGGCTTTCCGCCCAGCCCCGACAGCGACGGCGTGCGCCAGGTGGCACTCGGCAACGAGGAGCGCCTGCCCGACAAATTCAAGGCGTCATAGGACAGAGACCGGAGGGACATCATGGTAGCGATCAAGGTTGCTGAATTTGCTTTTCCCCGTATGGAGGCCCCGGACCTCGACGAAATGGAGGAGTTTCTCACCCATTTCGGCCTGATGCGGGCCGAGCGCACGCCCGATGCGCTCTACATGCGCGGCACCGACGGCCACCATCATCTGCATGCCGTACACAAGGGCGGCACCAAGTTCATTGGCTTCGGCTACCATGCCGCCAGCGAAGACGACCTGAAGCGCGTTGCCAAGCTGCCCGGGGCCTCGGGGATCGAGACCATCAACGAGCCGGGCGGCGGCAAGCGCGTTCGACTGACCGAGCCCAATGGCTACCAGATCGAGGTCATCCACGGCATGGCGAAAGTGCCGTCGACAAAGACCGCGCGCGATTTCCTGAATTCGGGCAGCGAGCCGCACCGCCGCGTCGGTCGGCTGATGCGGCTCGGCAAGTCGCCGACCCCGATCCAGCGCATCGGGCACGGCGTACTGTCTACGCCGAAAGTCAAGGAGACGGTCGCCTGGTTCCGCGAGACGCTGGGCATGATCCGTTCCGACGACGTCTACGCCGGCGACAAGGACAATGTCGTCGGCGCCTTCAGCCGGTTGGACTGCGGCGAGGAATATGTCGATCATCACGTGCTGTTCTGTGTGCACAATGAAAAGACGGGCCTCAACCACGTTTCCTACGAGGCCCACGACATCGACGCCATTTTTCAGGATCACGAGTATCTGAAGCGGCTCGGCAAGTACGACCATATGTGGGGCATCGGGCGCCATCTCCTGGGCAGCCAGGTCTATGATTACTGGTGCGATCCGTGGGGCCGGGTGCACGAGCGCTGGGCCGACACCGACCGGCTGAATGCGTCAAACGGCGGTCATCTGGTAAGTACGGATGAAGGATTCCAGTCGCAATGGGGCGAACGGCCGCCGGACCGCTTCCTCGGTCACGCCAGCCCCTGACACAGAAAGGAAAGACGATGTCCAAGACACCTGTTCCAAACGCCCGCGACGCGGTGCGATCGTTCGTGCCCAAACTGATCGATCTCACCGAAAAGGTCGTCTATGGCGACGTCTGGGAAAGGCCCGGCCTCTCCAAGCGTGACCGCAGCCTGATCACCTGTGCCGCCCTGGTCGCCATGAACCGCACCGAACAGCTGCGCGGGCATGTCGCCCGCGCCATCGACAACGGCGTGACCAAGGACGAGATCGTCGAGGTCATCACGCACATGGCGTTTTATTCCGGCTGGCCGACCGCCATGTCGGCGGCGGGCGTCGCCAAGGCAGTACTCGAAGAGGGAGAGAAGAAGTGAAGCTTTGCTATTTCAACGACTATCGCCTGGGCGTCATCAAGGGCGACAACGTCGTCGACGTCACCGACGCCGTGAAAGACATCCCGCATCTCGACGCGCGGGATCTCATTATCGGCCTGATCGCCAAGTGGGATTCCTACAAGGCCAAGGTCGAAAAGGCCGCCGCTTCGGCGGCGGGCGTGCCGGTGAAGGGCGTGAAGCTGCGTGCCCCGGTGCCCAAGCCCGGCAACATCGTGTGCATGGCCGTCAACTACATGGAAGATGGCACCCTGCCGGAGAAGCCTGCCATCAACGCCTTTCACAAGGCGGCGACGGCGGTGATCGGCGACGGCGACACCATGGTGCTGCCTGACGCACCGGCCTCCATCTTCGAGGGCGAGGCCGAAATGGCGCTGATCATCGGCAAGCGCGCGACGCGCGTGTCGCCGGCCGACGCTTTTAAGCACATCTTCGGCTATACCTGCTTCATCGACGGTTCGGCCCGCGGCCTCCCGCCACCCGGCAACGTCTTCTTCCAGATGAAGTCGCGCGACACTTTTGCGCCGATCGGCCCCTGCATCGTGACGGCCGACGAGATCGCCGACCCGCAGAACCTCAACATCACGCTGACCAACAACGGCCAGATGATGCAGAAGTTCAACACCTCCGACATGGCGCACCACATTCCGCGCATCATCGAATGGGTGAGTTCGATCCACACGCTGGAACCCGGCGACATCGTCGCCACAGGTACCAATCACCGCGGTCTCAACTCCTTCATGGACGGCGACAAGATCGAGCTGACGGTCGAGAAGATCGGCACGCTCAGCTTCACTGTGAAAGATGAGCTCAAGCGCACCTGGGCGCGCACCACACGACTGCAGCACAAGGAGAAGGGCGGCGAG
This sequence comes from uncultured Reyranella sp., assembly GCA_937915145.1. GTDB lineage: Bacteria > Pseudomonadota > Alphaproteobacteria > Reyranellales > Reyranellaceae > Reyranella. Next base: position 8,250 of record CALDNT010000129.1, on the reverse strand, counting down.
GGCCCGCACACGCCACAGCTCACCGGCAAGTACGCCAAGAAGTAGATCCGGCGGCGAGGAGTGAGGATGTCATGACACGATCTGTGCTTATGCCATCCGAACTCTTCGACAGCCGTGAGTTCGGATTTGCCCAGGCCACAATAGTCCAGACACCCTTCGGTCGAGTCGTGCATGTGGCGGGTCAGGTCGCGTGGGACGCCGACCGCAACATCGTCGGTCATGGGGACATTGGCCGTCAGCTTGCGAAAAGCCTGGAGAACGTCGCGACGGCACTGGCCTCGGCGGGCGCGAGCCTCGCTCAGGTCGGCGCCCTGCGGCTGTACATCAAGCAAAGCCACATGCACGAAGGCAAGGCCATAGGTGCCGCTCTCAAGGCCGCATTCGGAGACAATCTACCGTGTTCGACCTGGATTGGGGTGTCGGGCCTGGCACGCGCCGAATTTCTTGTCGAGGTCGAGCCGTCCGTTGTCTTTCTGGCGCCGCCATAAAAGCGCTGCTGAAAGGACGAACCTTCGACTAAGGAAAGGGCGCCGCGGTTTCCCGCGGCGCCGCAACTTCCGTTAGTGCGAGAGTGCCGGCTGAGCGGCAGCCGTCACGGGGATCGCGCGGGGCTTCTTTTCCTCCGGGATCTCGCGCTGCAGCTCAATCGTCAGGAGGCCGTTGGCCAGCTTCGCGCCCACGACCTTCACATGGTCGGCGAGCTGGAAGCGGCGCTCGAAATCGCGCCCGGCAATGCCGCGATAGAGATACTGCTTCTCGTCCGCGCCGTTGGTCGCCGACTGGCCGGTGACCAGGAGCTCGTTTTCCTTCTGGGTCACGTTGAGTTCGGCCTCGGCAAATCCTGCCACCGCCATCACGATCCGGTAGGCGTTGTCGCCCGACTTTTCGATGTTGTACGGCGGATAGCCGTTGGTGGCGGGTTGGCCCGCCACTGAATCGAGCAGGTCGAAGACCCGGTCGAAGCCGACGGTGGCGCGATAGAACGGGGAATAATCGATGGTACGCATGTTTCATCCTCTCAGGAGCGATGGTTGATACCGCCCGCCCCGGAATGGGCACGGGCGACAGCATCGATTTAGGAAGCCCCGCCGGGGCGTCAAGGGGAGACGAAACGCCGGGGAAAGGAAATTTTTCTGCCGCCGCCGGCCACGCGGCAGGATTTGCTGCCGCGCCGGATACCTTCGGGAATTCAAGCCATGGCGGACGTGCGAAAAGTCGCCAGATCAAGAATCCAGTCAACGCCGGTGGCCGCATGTTCCGTTCTCTTCCCAAGCCCGGCCTCGTCTCGCGGGCCTTCGTGCCGTGAAGCACCTGCCGCTATTCTTCGATCTTGCCGGACGAAAGGTCGTCGTCGTGGGGCAGGGCGCCGCCGCCGACCGCCGCGCCGGTCTTGCGCGTTCGGCCGGCGCCGAGATTTCCAGGGTCGTCGCTGAAGCCGTCGAAGTTGCCGATTTCAGGGGCGCGGCTGCCGCCTTCATCGCCACCGGGGAACTCGAGAGTGACGTCGCCGCGCAGCGCGTCGCGAAGGCGGCCGGCGTCCCGGTGAACGTCGCCGACCGGCCGGCGCTGTGCGATTTCATCCTGCCCGCAATCATCGATCGTGACGGCATCGTCGTCGCGGTCTCGACCGCTGGCGCGTCACCGACCCTGGCGAGCGTCTTGCGCGGTCGGATCGAAGCCGTCCTGCCGGAGCGGATCGGCGCGCTGGCCAGTCTGGCCCGGACTTTCCGTGTCCAGGTGAATGCCCTGATCGCCGACCCGGCCCGGCGCCGCGGCTTCTGGCGCCGCCTGGTCGAGGGACCGGCCGCAGGTCTCGCCCTGGCAGGCGACGAGGCCGGTGCGCGACGTGTGGCATTGGGCGAACTCGATGCTGCGCGCCGTAGGATGTCTGCAGTGGGCATCGCCCATATCGTTGGGGCGGGGCCCGGCGATCCCGACCTGCTGACCCTGCGCGCCGCTCAGCTCCTGCAGGAAGCAGACGCCATCCTGCACGACGATCTCGTGCCGGCTGCCATTCTCGACCGTGCGCGCCGCGATGCCGAGTTGGTGTCGGTCGGCAAGCGCATGGGGACGGCAGGCTGGGCGCAAGCCGACATCGAAGTCGAGCTGGTGCGCCGGGTGCGCGCCGGACAAGCCGTGGTGCGCCTGAAGGCGGGCGATCCCTTTGTCTTTGGTCGTGGCGGCGAGGAGGTCGAGGCCCTGCGTGCCGCCGGCCTGCCGGTGTCGATCGTGCCCGGCATCACCGCCGCGCTGGGTTGTGCAGCGTCGGTCGGCATTCCGTTGACTCACCGCCGCCTGGCCTCGGCCGTGACCTTCGTGACAGGGCATGGCGCAGAAGGCGGTCGTGAGGCTGCGTGGCCGGCGCTTGCCGCGCAAGGCCATACGCTTGTCGTCTACATGGGTGCCGCGGAAGCGGCGTCCGTGCGCGATCGTCTCCTCGATGCCGGCGTGGCGCCCGTGACACCCGTCGCCGTCATCGAGAATGCCACGCGACCCGGTGAGCGGGTCTCGGTCGGCCGGCTCGTCGACCTTGCCCGGCTTGCCGCCGCCCATACCGCCCGGGCCGATGCCGGTCCCAGTCTCATCATCGTCGGCGAGGTCGCCGGTCTCGCGACGGTCGCCGACCAACCATTTCTCGCAGAGGTATCCTGATGGCCAAGAATCTGAGTGGCGACCTGCAGGTCGCGAGCGCCAACCGCCTGGCTGACGGCGTTGTGGTCTGGCTCGACGACGCCGGTGAATGGACGACCCGGCTCGAACGGGCCGCGATCTCGCGGGACCGGCGCTCCGGCGAGATCCTTCTGCTGCGGGCCCAGGCCGAGGCCTTCGTGGTGATCGACCCGTTTCTGGTCGCCGTGGCGGAAGACGATGACGGTACGATCGAGCCGCTTTCCCTGCGCGAGAGGATCCGGGCCTCGGGCCTCACTTTCGATGCCATCGCAGCCGATGCGGTGCGTTATGCCTGATACCTATTTTTACCGCTACGACGACTACGATCGTACGCTGGTTGGCGAGAGGGTCGAGCAGTTCCGCGACCAGGTACGCCGCCGACTGGCTGGCGAATTAACCGAGGAGCAGTTCAAGCCGCTGCGCCTCCATAATGGACTGTACCTGCAGTTGCATGCCTACATGCTGCGGATCGCCATTCCCTACGGCACGCTGTCGTCGCGACAGCTGCGCAAGCTGGCCGATATCTCGCGCAAGTACGACCGCGGCTATGGCCACTTCACCACGCGGCAGAACCTGCAGCTCAACTGGATCCGGCTGGAGGACGCGCCCGATGCGCTGGCGGCGCTGGCCGAGGTCGACATGCATGCGCTGCAGACGTCGGGCAACTGCATCCGCAACGTTACCGCCGATCATTTCGCCGGCGCCGCCGCCGATGAAATCGAAGACCCGCGCATCTGGGCTGAGATCGTGCGGCAATGGTCGACGCTCCACCCGGAGTTCACCTACCTGCCGCGCAAGTTCAAGATCGCCATCACCGGCTCGCCGAACGACCGCGCCGCCGTGCGCGTGCACGACATCGGACTGCGGCTGTGGCGCAACGACGAAGGCGAGGTCGGCTTCGAGGTGATCGTGGGTGGCGGGCTCGGCCGCACGCCGATGATCGGCAAGACTCTGCGCGCGTTTCTGCCCAGGAATGAACTCCTCGCCTATCTCGAAGCGACGCTGCGCGTCTACAACCGCTACGGCCGGCGCGACAATCTCTACAAGGCCCGCATCAAGATCCTGGTGCACGAGGTCGGCGTCGAGAGGATGCGCGCCGATGTCGAGGCCGAGTACGCCGAGACCCGCGACGGACTGCTCGGTCTCAGCAGCGAGACCATCGAGGCGATTGCGCAGCAGTTCGCACCGCCCGATCTGCCGTCCCGGCCGACGGTGGTCGGTGCCGTCGAAGCGCTGAAGCTCGAGGACCGCGACTTCGCCCTGTGGCTGAAATCGAATGTCGCACCGCATCGAGCAGCCGGCTACGCGATCGTGACCGCGTCGCTGAAGCCTGCGGGCGCACCGCCGGGCGATGCCAGTGCTGTGCAGATGGAAGGCGTCGCCGACATCGCCGACACCTACAGCCAGAGCGAACTTCGCGTCAGTCATGAGCAGAACCTGACCCTCCCCCATGTTGCGATCGAGGATCTTCCGGCGGTCTATGCGGCCCTCGGGCGCCTGGGTTTCGCGGAGGCCAATGTCGGCAAGATCACAGACATCATCGCCTGCCCGGGGCTCGACTATTGCGCGCTGGCGAACGCGCGCTCCATCCCGGTGGCGCAACGCCTCTCGTCGCATTTCGCCAACCTGGCGCGGCAGCACGACATCGGCGATCTGAAGATCAAGATCTCGGGCTGTATCAATGCCTGCGGCCATCATCATGTCGGTCACATCGGCATCCTCGGCGTCGACAAGAACGGCGTCGAACTCTACCAGATCAGCCTGGGCGGCGACGTCGACTTCGGCAGAACGGCGCTCGGCACCATCATCGGGCCAGCCGTTACTGCCGACAAAGTCGTCGAGGCCGTGGACGCGGTGGTTGCGACCTATCTCGACGTCCGCAACGACGGCGAGCGTTTCGTCGACACGTACCGGCGCATCGGCGCCCAGCCCTTCAAGGAGCGGCTCTATGAAACTGTTTAGCGAAACCGGACTCCCGGCGACCTATGTCGCGCTGCCGTTTGCCGATTGGCGGACGCGATCCGACTGGCCGGCCGTGGCGCTGGCCAACACCGATCCGGTCGAGGAACTCGCAGCGCATGTCGACAGGCTGCGGCTCGTCGTTCTGCATTTTCCCAAGTTCAGCGACGGCCGTGCCTACAGTCAGGCTCGATTGCTACGCGGCCGGATGGGCTATCGCGGCGAACTACGGGCCACCGGCGGCGTGTTGCAGGACCAGGTGGCCTTCATGCTGCGCTGCGGTTTCGATTCCTTCGAGAGCGATCAGAAGGGTTTTGGCGAGGCGCTGGCAAGGGCGCGGACCGTGTTCAGCGTCGTCTACCAGCCGGCCGAAGACGGTCGTGCGCCGGTTTCCCTGTTGCGTCACGAGCGCCGCAACGCCGCTCTTACCTAGTAGGCAACGCGCCCTCGTGTTCGAGCAGCCACTGCTTGCGCGGCAGGCCGCCGCCGTAGCCGGTGAGGCTTCCGTCCGAGCCGATCACGCGATGACACGGAACGACGATGCTGATCGGGTTCTGGCCGTTGGCCATACCGGCCGCGCGCACCGCCCTTGGCTTGCCGATGCGGCGTGCGAGTTCGGCGTAGCTGATGGTGCGGCCTTTGCCGATCTTGCGCAGCGCCCGCCAGACGCCGGTCTGGAACGGCGTGCCGGCGGTCTCGACCGGCAGCTTGTCGATCGCCGTGAGATCACCCTTGAAATAGGCGCGCATGGCGCGCGTGAGGCCACCCGGATCGCCTATCCGGTCGAGCGCATAGCGGCCCTTGCCGTAGTAGCGGTCGAGCAGCTGGCGCATGCGGGCCTCGTGATCGGTCCAGTCGACGGCACGCAATTTTCCCGCACGATCGGCCACGATCAGCAGTTCGCCGATCGGCGTCGCCAACCGGTCGACAAGGAACTGGAGCGGCTCAACCATGCTTTGCCATCCTCAGATGTTGCACGGCATAAGCGTGCCATGGCCGCCACGCCCGCGGCGTGTTGTCGTCGATGCTCGATACGAGCGTCTCGCGTTCCCAGTCACCCGGTGCGCGCAGGCCGGGGCGCCGGGCGATCAGCGGCGCCAGCTTCGGATCCCGCGCCAGATGGCTGCCGATCGTGGCGATGTCGGCGCCAAGGTCGAATACGCGCCGGATGCGCGCCACGATGGTCGGCAGTGCCTTCACCGACGGGAAGCGGATCGTCACCGCCACCGAGTTGCGCGCCGGGAGATGGGTGACCGCCACGGAGCCTTCGGTGCCGTCAAGCTCGATCCGCCGGTGCCAGACGTCGTCCTCGACCCATTCATTGCCCGGTGCGGCGCGTGCCGAGAGCGCGGCCAGCATGCCAGGCCAGTCGTAGGGCGGCCGGTAGGCCAGGCGCAGTGTTACACCGTCCCGCGCCGAGGTGTCGGCGCCGCCCTTGTGACGCAGCGCGCTCGGCGGCCGGCCGAACAGTTCGCGGAAGGTCTCGTTGAAGCGCCGCACACTGCCGAATCCGGCCGACATCGCCACTTCTACCATCGGCAGGCGGTGTCGTGCAAAAGCTGCTTGGCGAAGAGTACGCGTCGTGTCTGGGCGACGGCGATGGGCGAAGCGCCGAGGTGTTGTCTGAAAAGGCGGCGCAGTTGCCGACCGCCGACACCCAGGCGTTCGGCCAGCGCTTCGACGCCGGCCGCGTCCTCGTCCAACGCGCCCTCGGCGATCAGGGCCAGCGCCCGACTGACGGTGTTGGCCGTGCCGCGCCAGAAGGCGAGGTCGGGCGCGATTTCAGGCCGGCAGCGCAGGCAGGGGCGGAAGCCCGCCTCCTGCGCGGCGGCGGCCGACGCGAAGAACCGGCAGTTCTCGAACCGCGGCATGCGGGCCGGGCAGATCGGCCGGCAGTAGATCCCGGTCGAGGTCACGCCCACGAAGACGCGGCCGTCGAACCGGGCGTCATGGGTCTGGAAGACACGGTAGTAGGTTCTGCGGTCAAGCAATTCCATAGCAGCAGTTTCCCACGCGCACGCGCACAGGGCTCGCGGTTTTCGGACCCCGTTGCCCGGATCGACGATAGCGCGGGCCGGCTGAAAAGGCCGCGAGACATTCAATTCTTTTGACCTCCCTCCGCCGCCGACGTTGAATGGGCGTCGAGCAAAGCGGGGGCGGCATGGCTGTTGTGACGATCAGGAAGAACATCGACCGGACGTTCGAGCGCATGAACTCGGCGATCGAGAACATGACGCTGCTGGAGAGCTTTACCGCCAAACGGGTGTCCTTCGCCGAACGGCTGGAGGCAGGCAAATCCCTCCGTGAATTGGTGCCGCGCGGGGCGCACGCCACGTTCGACAAGGCTGCCGACCGTCCCGATCCCGTTGCGATCCTCGAAGAGCAGAACGAGAAACGCGTGCAGAAGCTGGTGCCGGTGCGGTTTGCCCGGATGCTCGCGTCACCCTTCGCATTTCTGCGGGGCTCGGCCGCGGTGATGGCGGCGGACCTCTCGACCACGCCGACGACCGGCATGGGGGTTGCCGCCTGCGGCGACATGCACGTCTCCAATTTCGGCGTCTTCGCCTCGGCGGAGCGCAACCTGATCTTCGCGATCAACGATTTCGACGAGATCCATCCCGGCCCTTGGGAATGGGATCTGAAACGGCTCGCCGCGAGTGCGGCGGTGGCTGTCCGTTTCATGGGCGGCGACAAGGAGGAGGCTGAGGAGGCGGCGCAGACGATCGTACGCTCCTATCGCAAGCGCATGCGGCGCTACGCCGAGATGGGCCATCTCGATATCTGGTACGACCGGCTCGACGAGCGCGCCGTCCTCGGCACGCTATCGCCGCGCGCCCGGCGCGGCGCCGAGCGGCTGATGGATAAGGCCCGGGCCAAGGGCCATGTCAGCGTGCTCGAAAAGCTCACGGAGCGCGTCGATGGCGAGCATCGCATCATCGAGGAAGTGCCGCCGGGCGTTCGCGAGACGCATACCGAATCGGGCCTTCCGGTGAACGAAGCGCTCGACTTGATGCTGCAGTCGTATATCGAATCGCTGCCGATCGACCGGCGTGTTCTGCTGTCGCGTTATCGCATCGTTGATTCGGTGCGCAAGGTTGTGGGGGTCGGGAGCGTCGGGACGGGTTGCTGGGTCATCCTGATGCAGGGAGCCGATGCCGACGATCCGTTGTTCCTGCAGGTGAAACAGGCCCAAACGTCGGTGCTGGCGCCTTATGTCGACCAGAAGCTCAGGTTCGACAATCAGGGCAGGCGGGTCGTCGTCGGCCAGCGCCTGGCCCAGGGCTCGCCCGACATCTTTCTCGGTTGGGGAGAAAATGAGGATCGGCATTTCTACGTCCGTCAGCTCGCCGACATGAAGGGCAGCGTCAAGTTCAGCGACGGCGACACCGAGAGCATCGGCCGCTTCATGGAATACTGCGGCTTGTGCGGCTGGGCCCTTGCCCTTGCCCATGCCAAGTCGGGCGACCCGGCGATGATCTCGGGCTATTGCGGCAACGGCGACGCGCTCGACGAGGCGATCGGCAAGTTCGCGCTGGCTTATGCGAAGCAGACCGACCAGGACCACGAGACGCTCGACAAGGCGCGCCGCAGCGGCCGTATCCGGGTCGCCGCCCAGGAAAT